>DXAJ01000114.1 GCA_019117085.1 Candidatus Gallimonas gallistercoris | reverse complement strand
GAGAGCGTTTCCCCCCGCGCGCCTTCGGGAACGGCGGCTTGTGCCAAGATCTCCTTCGCTGCCTCGCGCGAAAGGCGAAACACGGCGATGAGGTTGTTTTCGAGCGTCTTCCTTCGGCTCAAAAAGGCGGCGCGCACCGTCTCGCGGAATGCCTTTTCGCTTTTCACTTCAAATCCGCCCGCCGTAAAGTCGGCATGCACGACGGCGGAATCGACGTTGGGGCGGGGCGTGAAGAGGGTGCGCGGCACTTTGCGCGTGATGCGGCACTCCCCTCTTCGGGCGATAGCGGCTGTCACCGCGCCGTAGTCCTCCGTCCCCCCCGCAGCGCAGAAGCGGCGGGCGACTTCTTCCTGCACCATCACGGTGAAGGAGAGGCAGTTTTCCCCTTCCTCGACAAAGCGCATGACGATGGGCGTCGTCACATAGTAAGGAAGGTTTGCAACGACGCGGTACTTCCCGAGCTCGCTTTCGAGCGCGGGAAGGGAGCACTTCGCAAAGTCCTGAAAGCGCACTTCGGTGTTTTCGCAGCCCGAGAGCGTCTCGGAAAGGACGGGCTGTAAACTCCTGTCGATCTCAAAGGAGACGACGCGCTTTGCTTTTTCGGAAAGGGCGCGCGTGAGCGCCCCCGCGCCCGTGCCGATCTCGAGGACGGTGGTGTCTTTATCGACGCCCGCATCCGAGACGATGGCGCGGAGCAGGTTGGTATCGGTGAGGAAGTTCTGCCCGAACTGTTTTTTGAAGGAGAAGCCGTGCTTTTGGAGCACGGAGCGGAGATCATCCATATTTTTCCTCGCATGACGGGCGAAATCCTGCCCATGCTGTGATCGCAGGGAGGACCTGCCTTACCAAAGAACAAGAGGGGCGGAAGGATCGCGCAAATACGGTCTTTCCGCCCCTCCGACGTTATTTTTCATCGATCGTTTCTTGTCGGTTCAAGAAATGATCTTCGAGTTATCCGTTGTTTATCATCTCCCGCACATACAGCGGGATGCCCTCGCGGTCGGCAAGCTCTTTGCACTTTTCAACGCACTCCTTTCCGATGCAATCGACGACGGAAAAGCGGCAGCAAACGCCGCTCTTTTTGCAGTCGCGGGCAAAGAAGAGCACGCTGTCGAAGGCGACGTCGCGGTAGACGGGGCGGCAGAGGCGGTCGTACATCATCTTATCGGGCGCGTTCAGCGAGATATTGACAAGGTCGATGACGCCCGCGAGCTGCGGCGTGATATCCCGCCCGTGGATGAGGTTGCCGTGGCCGTTGGTATTTAAGCGCGTCTTCCCGCCCCGCCGCTTGACATGCGAGGCGATACAGAGCATCGTATCGAGGCGGTAGGTGGGTTCGCCGTAGCCGCAGAAGACGATCTCCTCGTACTGCGCGGGATCGCCGATCTCCTTCACGACGTCCTCGACGGAGGGCTCGCTGTCCAGCCAGAGCGAATAGCCCTCGTACTGCGCGCTCTGATCGCGCACGCAGAAGGTGCAGCGGTTGGAACAGCGGTTGGTGAGGTTGATATACAGATTGTTTCCGATTTGGTAAGTAAAGGTATTCATCTTATGTCTTGGCGCAGGTCAGCTTTCCGCAAGTTTACAAAAGAGCGTCTCCGCATTGCGGCGGACGACCGCTTTGATGTGCTCCTCGTCCGCACCCCGCACCTCGGCGAGCCGCCTCACAATGACGGGGATGTTGGCAGGCGAATTTTTCTCCCCGCGGAAGGGGGAGAGATAGGGCGAGTCCGTCTCGGTGAGAAGCCGCTCTTCGGGGCAGGCAGCGGCGCTTTCCACAACGCGGCGGCCGTTCTTGAAGCACACCGTGCCGCCGAAGGAAAAATACGCGCCGAGGGCGGCAAATTCCCCCATCATCTCCTTCCCGTGCGAGTAGCAGTGCATCAGAAAGCCGTGTTTGAGAAGGGAGGCGTGCTCTTTTAAGAGGGCGAGCATATCCGCCGCGCAGTCGCGCGAGTGGAGCTGCACGGGCAAAGAGAGGCTGTCGGCAAGCTCGAGCTGCGCCAAAAACGCCGCCTTCTGCGCCTCTTTGTCGGTATTTTCGTAGTGATAGTCGAGCCCGATCTCCCCGATCCCTACGCACTTGGGATGGCGGGCGAGCGCTTCTATCTCTTTGAGCCGATCGCAGGATAAGTTTTCAAGCTCCGAAGGATGCACGCCCGCCGTAAAGTAAGCGCCCTCATGGCTTTCGGCAAATTCCTTATGCCAAGCGGAGTGGGCGACGGTATCCCCCGCTAAAATAACGGCGGAAACGCCCGCCGCACGGATGCGCTCCCATTCCTCGGGGAAGGAATACCCCTCGCCCGCAAAGTGCGCGTGAACGTCGATCATCTGATCTTCGCCCCGCTCTCCATGCTCTTTTCGGGGGAGAGGAGGGAAAGATTGCCCTCGCTGTCCTCGGCGCAGAGGATCATGCCCTCCGACTTGACGCCGCAGAGCTTGACGGGCTTTAAGTTGGTGACGAGCACCACCTTCTTCCCCACCATCTCTTCGGGGGTGTAGTATTTTGCGATGCCCGAAACGACGGATCGCACTTCGTCGCCGACTTTCACCGTCTCGTGCAGCAGTTTTTCCGATTTTTTCACCTTCTCGCAGGCGATGACCTCGCCCACGCGCAGCTCCACCTTCGCAAAGTCGTCGATGGTGATCTCGGGCAGCTTCTCTTCTTCGTCAGCCGCCGCAGCAGGAGCCCCCGTCTCGCCCTTAGCGGGTATGGTTTGGTCGGCAGGTGCGGTCCGATCCCCCGAACCGTTTTCAGCTGCCTCACCGGCAGGTGCGGGCGGATTTTCGCGCTCGTATTCCTCGCGCTGCGCCTTTTGGATGGCGTCCACCTTGGGCGCAACTTCCTTCCAATCAAAGCGCGCAAACAGGGGCTCGTCCGCCTCTGCGATATGATTTCCGCTCGGGTACGCCCCGAAGCGGTCGCATTCTTCCAACGTCTTCAAGGGCGCGTTGAGGTAAGCGGCGATTTTTTTCGCCGTCTCGGGCAAGAAGGCAGCAAGCAGGCTTGCGCCCGTCAGAATGCTCTCGGTGAGGTTGTAAAGGACGGTCGCAAGGCGGTCCTTCTTCGTCTCGTCCTTGCCGAGCGCCCAGGGCATCGTCTCGTCGATATACTTATTGGCGCGGCGGAAGATGAGGAAGAGCTCGTTGAGGGCGTCGGCGATGCGGAAGTCCTCCATGCACGCCTCCACCTTCTCTCTTGCGCCCGTGACGACGCTTATAAGCTCCTCGTCGACGGGCTCCGAAACGCCCGCGTCGCGCACGACGCCGTCAAAGTATTTGCGCGTCATGGCGAGGGTGCGGCGCACGAGGTTGCCCAATGTGTTGGCAAGGTCGGAATTGACGCGCTCGGTGACGAGCTCCCAGGTGATGGTGCCGTCGCCTTCGTAGGGCATCTCGTGGAGCACGAAGTAGCGCACGGCGTCCACGCCGAACACGGAAGCAAGGTCGTCCGCATAGATGACGTTGCCGCGGGACTTGCTCATCTTCTCGCCGCCCTGCAAGAGCCAGGGGTGGGCAAAGACGTGGTCGGGCAGGGGCTCGCCGAGCGCCATCAGAAAGATGGGCCAGTAGATGGTATGGAAGCGGGCGATGTCCTTGCCGATGACGTGCAGTTTTTCGGCATTGCGCCAGAATTCATCGTAAAGGGGCGCGCTGCCGTCGGGGTCGTAGCCGAGCCCCGTGATATAGTTGGTGAGAGCGTCCAGCCACACATAGACGACGTGACGGCTGTCAAAATCGACGGGGATGCCCCACTTGAACGTAGAGCGCGAAACGCACAGATCCTGCAAGCCCTTCTTCAGGAAGTTGTTCATCATCTCGTTCTTGCGGGAGACGGGACGGATGAAATCGGGGTGCGATTCGATGTGATGAATGAGCGCGTCCGCGTACTTTCCCATCTTGAAGAAGTACGCCTCTTCTTTGGCGCGTTTGACTTCGCGGCCGCAGTCGGGGCATTTGCCGTCTACAAGCTGGCTCTCCGTCCAAAAACTTTCGCACGGGGTGCAGTACCAGCCCTCGTACTCGCCCTTGTAGATATCGCCTTGCTCATAGAACTTCTTGAAGATCTTCTGCACCGTCCTGACGTGGCCCGGATCGGTGGTGCGGATGAACTTGTCGTAAGAAGTGCCGACGCTGTCCCAAATGGAGCGGATGACGCCCGCGACGTTGTCGACGTATGCCTGCGGGGTGACGCCCGCCTTTTCCGCCTTTTCTTCGATCTTCTGGCCGTGTTCGTCCGTGCCCGTCTGGAAGCGGACGTTGTAGCCCTGCATGCGCTTGAAACGGACGATGGCGTCCGTCAGAATGGCCTCATAGGTGTTGCCGATGTGCGGCTTGCCCGAAGTATAGGCGATCGCCGTCGTTACATAATAATTGCCCTTCATATCGTCTCTCCTTGGCGCGGACGAACGCCCGACCGCCGGGATGCGCCCGCAGCCCCCCGCGAGCGTAACTTTTTTGCCCTTATTATACACGCTTTTTAAAAAAATGTAAACTTATTTTACGCCGCGCGCCCGCGGAAGCGGGCGCGCGGCGGAGGGAGCTCCTTGCCTCCTCGTCGCCTCGTCGCCGCAAAGCCCGCAGGTCCGCCGCTGCGTTCCTCGCGGCTTGCCCGCTCGGCTTGCGTCTCCTCTTCCCACAAATCTTTTGCTTAGCAAAATCTTTGCGGGAACCCTATATAAGAGGGAGGTGTCTGCGAAGCAGACGGAAGGAGTCGCCTTATTATAGCCTCCCCTGTGTAAGGGGCGAGAAAGCGCTTTCTTGGCAAAGCCCCGGTGGGGCTTTGACCGCTTTCGAGCTTGGGAATGCCCCATTGTTCGGGGCATTCCCTGACCGAGCGCGGTCTCTACCGCGCGAGACGGTGTCTTGCCAAAGGCAAGACGGAGGGGTTGTTAAACCCGACACCGTGACGGAGGGAGTAACAGAGCTCCCGCAAACCGATTCACCTTTGCTCCCACTCTTCCCGCAAAATGGCGCGGTGGACAAGATCGCACCGCTCACCCGTCGCGGTGAGTTTCCACGCCTTCCGCGCGGTGCCCTCGTACACAAACCCGCACTTTTCCATCACCCTGCCCGAGCCGACGTTCTCCTTCGCATGGCGCGCCTCGAGGCGGTAGAGCCCGCACTCTCCGAAGAGATAATCTCTGACGCGGGCGAGCGCTTCCGTCATGATGCCCTGTCCCCAGAAGCGGCGGCAAAGGCAGTAACCGAGGTCGGCGCAGTCCGTGCGCTTGTCGAGGCTCACCACCGAAATATCGCCGATGACCTCGCCTTCCTTCACGATCGCCCAATGAAAGACATCGGGCTTTTTCGCTTCCTCTTCCCACGCGGCAAGAAGCGCCCGCGTAAAAGCGATATCTTCGTGCGGCGTCCATGTGAGGTACTTGGTGACGGCGGGGTCCGTCATCCAATTTTGATAGCACACCTCCGCGTCACCCGCGCGGAAGGGGCGAAGCGTGAGCCGCTCCGTTTTCAAAACTTTGCTGCCGAGTTCTTTCATTTGATACCTCCCAAACAAAAAGCCCGCCGGTTGACCCGACGGGCTGGATTTTTCAAAAAACGCGCGCGCCAAGTCATCGTATTTCCAAAAAGAATACGACCATCATGGGCATAACGTTGACAAAATTCGCGTTCATGCTCTCAGTATAGCACTTCTCCGCCCCTCCGTCAAGGAATGTATATTATATTTAGTAAGAAAACCCTCTGCTCTTTCGCACTGCATCCCTTTGCTTCCACGTCACTGCGAAGCTCTATTCCCTTGCCTCCCGCACTCTCTTCCCACAAATCTTTTGCGTCGCATGATCTTTGCGGGAGCCCAATATAAGAGGGAGATGCCGCGCGCCCGCTTCCGCGGGCGCGCGGCAGAAGGAGTCACCCCCCCAAGCATAACCTGTCCCGAAGCGGCATAGAGTAGAGGGATGAACGGGGTGTTTGCGGCGATGTTTTTTGCGTCGCTTTTAAGTTTTCTCATCTTCGATCCCGAGGGGTTCCTGCCCGCGCTCCTTGCGGGCGGGGAAAAGGCGGTGTCGCTCTCCCTCTCGCTCGCCGCCGCCTACTGCGTGTGGCTGGGCTTTTTCGGCGTGATGGAACAGAGCGGGCTCACCGCTCTCTTTGCGCGCGCCGTACGCCCTGCCGCCCGCAGGCTCTTCCGCTCGGACGACGAAAAGGCGCTCTCCGCCGCCTGCTGCTCGGTCTCCGCCAATCTTTTAAGCCTCCCCGGCGCGCCCACGCCCCTCGGCATCGAGGCGACCCGCCGCTTCCTCGAAGGGGGCAACCCGTTCGGCGCGCACATGCTCTTCGTGCTCAACGCGGCGGGCGTGCAGCTGTTCAGCACCACCGCCCTTTCCTTCCGCCTTGCGGCGGGGTCTGCTTCTCCCGCGGATATCGTCCTCCCCACCTTCCTTGCAACGCTCGCCTCGGCGGCGTTCGCCGTGTGTCTTCTCTTTTTCACCGCCCCGAACCGCCGCAAAATGCGCCACCCGCGCCCGCTGCGACCCCGCGCCCGCCGATGAGCGCCCTTTTATTTCCCCTGCTCTTTTTGGGGGTGTTCGCCTTTGCGCTTTTCAAAAAGGTCAGGCTTTTCGACGCCTTTTCGGGCGGCGTCAAGGGAGCGCTACCCCTGCTCGCCTCGCTCTTCCCTTCGCTCGCCGCCGTGCTCATTTTGAGCGAACTCTTCTCGCAAAGCGGGCTCTCGGAACTCCTCGCCCGTCTGCTTTCTCCCGCGCTGAACTTTTTCGGCATCCCGAAAGAGCTCGCGCCCCTTCTGCTTGTCAAGCCCTTTTCGGGAAGCGGCTCGATGGCGTTTTTGCACGAGATCATCTTAAAATACGGCGCGGACAGCTATCTTGCGCGCTGCGCCTGCGTCGTGTACGGCTCGAGCGAGACCTGCTTCTATCTCTCCGCCCTCTATTTTGCGGGCGCGAAGAAAGTATCTCCCCTGCCCGTCCTCGCGGCGCTTGCGGGAAACTTTCTTGCGGCGGTCCTGGGCTGCCTCTTTTGCCGAATTTTGTAGCAAAAAGGGGACGGATGGGGCAATTTGTCAGATTTTTGCAAAAAAGCGTGCATGTTTGCGCATAAAATTTTCGGGAAATGTTGCAAAACACAAAAAAATAATTTTTGGAAATTTTTCGCGGAATTGGTTTTACTTTTTGGGAAAATGTTCTATAATAGAGGCACAAAGTCGATGAGGACATCGGCGATGCAAAACAAAGCTCATAATTTTCCCCCTTATCATATAGGAAATGCCCCGAGGCGCAAGCTTCGGGGTGTTTCCTTTTTTGCTTCATGAATTTCTTTTGCGGGAGAGCCCTATATAGAAAAGAGGCGCGGCGCGCCCGCAAAAGCGGGCGCGCCGCGCCGAATATCGTCTTATCAAAGTTCCGCCCCTTCGGCGCTTTCCGCCGCGCTCTCCCTCTTTTCCTCGGGCGAGCCGCGCTCGATGAAGACGAGGATGACGGAATACAACAGCCCGGGTCCGAAGTTGAAGAAATGGCAGTCGACGGTGCTCGTCAAAATGAGGGCGAGCACGATGAAGGCAAGGAAGATATTCTCCCTTGTCCGCCGCCTCCACAAAAGCCGCACCGTCTGGAAGCGATGGAAGGCATACGCCAAAAGCGCCACGATGCCGCCCGACGCCATCAGCTGCAAATAGGTGTCGTGATAGCGCGGGGGCAGGAAGGAATCGGAGGGAAGCTGCCCCCAGCGGAACGCCTCGCACTCGTAAAAGCCCACGCCGAAGAGAGGATGCCCCGCAAACTGTTTGAGCCCGCTCTCCCAAATGCCGTCGCGGCCGTTGCTGTCGAAGCGGAGCATGGACGAAAACAGCTGCATGAACTTTTCAAAGAACACCGCAACGGCGATCATTGCAAGTAGGATGAGCGCGCCCGCCACGATGAGGTGGTAGAGCCGTTCGCGCCCGCGGCTCTTGACGATGACATAGGCATAGCTCGCCAAAAAGACGATGCCGCCGAAGAGGATGGAACCGCGGCTCTGCGTGAGCACGACGCCCGCGAGCGTCAGACAGCCCAAGAGCGTATACTGCCAGCCGTTTTTGCGCGTCGATGCAAAGTAAAAGCTCGCGGGGATGCACATTGCGATAATGCAGCCGATGTTGTTATACATGCCCCAGCCCGTCGTGAGCTTGCCCCTGTCCACCCCCTCGGGCGTCACCACGCCGGGAAGGAAGTAAAGGCGCACCGTCTCCAGCATGATGCCGAAGCCGAGGAGCAGAAAAAGGCGCAGAAGATAGTCCTTTTCCGTGCGGCGGAAATCGACGGTGTAATAGAAGAAATAGTAGAGCGCGCAGAGGGAGGCGATCTCCACCAAGCCGAAGAGCGCCGTCTTTGCCGAATAGAAGGGGCTGAACAGCCCGCCGAGGACGTAAGAGACGCCGAGCGCCAAAAAGCCGAAGGAGAGCGCGGGGCAGCCCCTGCGCTCCGCCCGTGTCGGAGAAAAGACGAGGGAATGCACGAGGCGCGCCGCGATCGCAAGCACGGCGACGACAAGGATGACGATGAACTGCACCTGAAACGCCTTATCGTAAAAGGCCGACTCCCCGACGTGCGTCGCGGGGTTGTTTTCGGGCGAGATGGTCATGTAAGAGCAAAGGAATACGGGCACGAGGGGCAGCGTGTCCTCGGCAAAGAGGAGCGCCAAAAGCCCCAACAGCAGATAGAGATAGAAGACGGGAAGTTCTAAGGCGAACACATTGCTCGCCACCATCAAGAAGACGACGACGGCCTGATACCACACCGAGCGGAAAAAGCGCTGCAAAGTTTGGATGAACTTGTTATCCCCCAGCGCGGGGCAGCTTTCGTAGATCATATCTCTCCCTCGGCGCAAAACGCCGTCTGCACTTGATTATAGTACACTTCGCCCATACTGTCAAGTGTTTGGCAGCGCCCGCCCCCAAATAGGCACGCCGCGCCGAACGGGCGATCCCGCCTTACAGCGCCGCCTCAGAGGTCGAGCGTCTCGCGGTAGAGCTCGCTCTTTGAAACGCCCCTGTCCTCCGCCGCCTTTTTTAAGGCTTCCTTCTTCGTGAGGCCCTCGTCCATATACGCCTTGACGTGTTCGCGCACGGAGAGCGCATTCAAGGGGCTTTCGCCGCTCGCCCCTTCGACGACGAGCACATACTCCCCCCGCTTTTCGCCCGCAAGCCCTTGGGAGAGCGGGAAGGGCGTCGCTTCCTCGTAGAGTTTGGTGATCTCGCGGACGGCGCAGGCGTTCCGCTCGCCGAACACTTCGAACATCGCCGCAATGTCGCGGTCGACATCCTGCGGGGCGCTGTGAAAGAGGAGCGTCTCGCGGGCGTTTTGGAAGCGTTCCAGAAGACGGCGGCGTTCGCCCGCCTTATCGGGCAGAAAGCCCACAAAGGTAAAGCGGGAGGCATCCAGCGCCGAGAGAACGAGCGCCGAGAGCGCCGCGTTCGCCCCGGGGAGCACGGTATAGGGCACCCCCGCCGCCCGCAGATCTTTACAGACGGTATTCCCGGGGTCGGAGACGACGGGCATGCCCGCGTCCGAGACGATGCAGACGCGCTTCCCCTCCCCGTGCAGGGCAACGATCTCCTCCGCCGCCGCGTGCTCGTTGAACTTATGGCAGGCGCGGAGGGGCTTTTTGATGTCGTATGCGGAGAGCAGCTTGACGGTGTGCCGCGTATCCTCGCAGAAGATGACGTCCGCCGCGCGCAGTTCTTCGAGGGCGCGCAGGGTGATGTCCTTCAAATTTCCGATGGGCGTTGCCACAAATGCGATCATATCTCCTCCCCTGCGGCCGTTGGGAAGGCTCCTTCCCCGTCCGCCGCGCGTTGTTTGGTATTTTTCTCGTCTTCCGCCGAGCCCGCCGCGCTGTTTCCTTTTTGCGCGCCCGCGCCCTTTTCCGCGCCCATCCTGCCCGCCGCCGCGGTATTTGAGAGGGTGGGCAGCACTTCGAGCCCGCTCTTTGCGCCCTTTTTCGCCATCACGAGGGCGAGATAGGGCTTTGCGCCCTCTTTGCCCGAGACGAGCTGCAATTTCTTGGGCTCCAGCCCCGCCGCGTGGAGGGTGCAGAAGAGCTCGGAAAGGCGGTCGGCGCGGTGCACGAGGGCGAACCTTCCGCCGAACTTCAAGCACCGCGCGGCAGAAGCGACGAGCTCTTCAAGGGGCAGCATAAGCTCCTTGCGGCAGACCGCCTTCTTGGGGTCGGCGTTTTCAAACCCGCCCTTTTCGTAAGGGGGATTGCACAAAATGAGCGAAAACGCCTCGATATAGCGGAGCGGGATGTCCTGCACGGCGATGTTTTCCACCGTAAAGAGGTCATAAAGCCCGTTGAGCTCCACCGTGCGGCGGGCAAGTTCCGCCATCTCGTTTTGCAATTCAAAAAGGGTTACGTGCTCAATGCCCGTATTCTCGGCAAAGAAATGCAGCCCGACGATGCCGCACCCCGCGCAGAAATCGGCGACCTTCTCCCCCGCCCTCGCCTTGACAAAGCGCGCCAAAAGCACCGAGTCCGACGTGAAGCGGTAAAGCTCGGTGTCCTGCACGATGCGGTAATTTCCGATAAGAAGCGGTTCGATGATCTGCATAATAACATTCACGAATTTCTTTTGCTTCGCAAAACAAATTCCGTGAGGGGGTGAGCTGCGTGCAACTAAGTTTCGTTATCGCCCACGCACTCCTCTCTCTTCCTGATAACAATATGCCTCAGGTATGAGGCAAATTGTGTCCCGCAGCGCAGGGGAACCCTGCTCGCGGAAGTAATTATAATATATTCACAAATTTCTTTTGCTTCGCAAAATAATCGTCAACCCCCTTGCCTCCCTCGGTGAGGGAGGTGGCACGGCGAGGCTGAGGGAGTTACCTCATTTTCGGCACTTCGCTTTCAAGACAAGCGATCCGCTTGATCCAACAAAACTCCCTCCGTCATGCCGTCGGCGCAAACGCCGACCGGCATGCCACCTCCCCGAAGAGGAGGCTATCATGTGGAATTCCCTCATTTTAGGCGCCCTCCTGAGGGGCGAGAAAGCGCTTTCTTGGCAAAGCCCCGGTGGGGCTTTGACCGCTTTCGAGCTTGGAAATGCCCCATTGTTCGGGGCATTTCAGGGCTCCCGCGCAGATGCGAAGCAGATGCGTGGGAAGAGGAGCAGCGCGGGCTCCACCGCGCGAGAAGCTGTCGAGCGCAGCGAGACTGAAGGAGTAAATAGGGCTCCCGCGCAGATGCGAAGCAGATGCGTGGGAAGGAGGAGTTTCCTCTCCCGCAAAAATCGCATGGCGGCTTTTTCGGGAAGATAAAAGAAAGAGGCGCCTTTTAGCGCGCCTCTTCCCTTTTGTGCAACTTTTATTCTGCCGTGATAGCGCCGGTAGGGCAGCCATCCTCGCAAGCGCCGCAGTCGATGCAGACATCGGGATCGACGACATACGTCGAATCGCCGGGAGCGATCGCATTCACGGGGCAAGCATCGGCGCAGGCGCCGCAGGAGACGCAGGCGTCGGAGATCTTGTGAGCCATCTTGATTACCTCCCTTCTAAATCTTAGTGCTATTATACCACACAACGGGCGGTTCGTAAAGGGCTTTTGAAGAAAAACTTTGTCTTATTCCAAGGAAATCTCTTCCTCCGCCTCTTCCTTTTCCTCTTTTTCGGGCTTTTCCGCCGCGCGTTTGAATTCGAGGTCGGAAACGGGGAAGTCGCGGTAAATGAGCGCCCCGTCCTTTTCGATCTTGACGCGCGCGATCATTTTGAGCATGTTGACGGAAACGACGCTGCCCCTGCCTTCGGGCGTGCCCACGCTGCCGCCGAGCTTGGGCACCTGCTTGCTCGCCGCCGCATAGTAAGCGTTTTCGTAGGCAAGGCAGCACATCAGCCTTCCGCACAGGCCGCTTATTTTGGTGGGGTTCAGCGAAAGCCCCTGATTCTTCGCCATGCGGATGCCCACCTTCTGGAAGTCGGGCATGCAGCTCGCGCAGCACACCTCCCTGCCGCAGGGGGCGATGCCGCCCAAGATGCGCGTTTCATCCCGAACGCCCACCTGCCTCAGCTCGATGCGCATGCGGAAGACGGACGCAAGGTCTTTGACGAGCTCGCGGAAATCTACCCTGCCTTCCGCCGAGAAATAGAAGATGACCTTGCTGCCGTCGAAGGCGAATTCGCAGCCGATGAGCTTCATGGAAAGCCCGCGCGCCGCGATCTTTTCCTTGCAGAGGCGGATGGCTTCGGGCTTTCTCGCATCGTTTTTCGCCATTGTGTCGAGGTCGTGCGCGTTCGCAAGGCGGACGACGGGCTTTAACGGCGCCGCAAGTTCTTCCACTTCGCGCTCGCCTTCGAGCACGGTCGCATATTCGAGGCCATGCGACGTATCGACGATGACCCCCTGCCCCTGTTCGAGCTTCATGTCTCCCGCGCTGAAATAATAGGGCTTACAGCTGTTCCTGAATTTTACGACGACAACTTTTGCCATCTCTTCTCTTCCTCCTTTATGGAAAGGGCGAGGGCGTACAGCGTCTGCCCGAGCCCCGCATTGAAATTGACGCGCTTTTGCGCCTCGCGCACCCCTTCGAGCGCCGAAAGGATGACCCCCGCGGGATAGCGCTCTGCAAGCGCGCGCGCCGCCCCGTCCGTTCGGCTCGAAAAGCGCTCCTGCCCCGTCTTTAAAAAGAGCATATCGCGCAACAGCAGCTCTAACGCCGCGAAAAAGGCGTCTTTATCCAACTTGTCCGCCCTGCGGCAGAACGCCTCGGGCGCGTCGCCAAGCAAAAATTCTTCGGCGAGGCGGAAGCTCTCTCCTCCGCCCGCAAGCAGCCGCTCCGCCTGCGAGAGGATGCCCCCGCTCGCGGCAGCCGCCCGTTCCGCCCCCTTCTCCGCAGGATACATCCTCAAAAGCGCCTTCAAGACGCTCTCTTCCGCAAAGGGGGGCTCTCGGAATTTCTCCGTCCGCGAGAGGACGGTGGGGAGCACGGCGTGCTCCTGCGCCGCCCCCAAAAGAAAGCTCACGTCCCCGGGCGGCTCTTCGAGCACTTTTAAAAGCTTGTTCTGCACGAGCGCGCCCGCCGTATGGAAGGCGTCTAAGACGAACAGCTTCTTCTCCCCTTCCACGGGGCGCAAAAGGCTCTCTTCGAGGATGCGCGCCGCGTCGTCTACGGTGAGCTTGGCGCCCGCCTGAGGAAAAAAGAGGCAGTCGGGAAAGCTCTCCTTTTCGATGAGCAGGGCGGTGCGGGAGCCCTCTTCCGCCAAAAAGAACGCTTTGGCGCACTCTTTGAGGAGCGCCCTTAAATGCGCCGCGTCGGGGAAGAGGATGAGCGCGGCATGCGGCTGCCGCCCCGCACGGGCGTCTGCCAAAATACGGCGATAGCCGAGTGTTTCGCGCAAGAGCTCTTTCATGCGTCCTCCTCGAAGACGAGAATGTTCCCCTCTTTCAGCCCGAAGGTGCTGTTTGCGGACAAAAGGCGCTCTGCCGCCTCCTTTGAAATGCGCTCGCCCGCGAGGACGAGGGGCACGCAGGGCGGGAAGAGCCCGCACTCTGCGGCGCACAGCCTGCCTTCCGCCTTATCGAGCGCCACCCATGCGGTGCGCGCTCCCCTTTCCCCCGCCTCGGGCGCGGGGATGCAAACTTCCCCGCGCGGGAGCTTTTTTAGAAGCGCTTTCAGGCGTCTGAGCTCCCTGAGCTTGGTGCAGGGGGAGAGATAAAACATGAGAAAATTCCCGTCGTTGAATTCGGGAAAGACGCCGCGTTTTTCCAAAAACGCCTCGGCGCGGGCGCACTCCGTGCCGAACGGGACAAGGAGCTTGGTCCAATCGGCGTTGTCTTCGGCGCCAAGTTCGCGCTTCAAGGCGATCGCCGCCCGTTCGAGCGATAAGTTCCTCGGATATTTGTAGGCGTATTCGACGCTCGCCAAAATGGGATAGGAGGGCGAGGTCGTGCGGCAGCGGACGACGGAG
This sequence comes from Candidatus Gallimonas gallistercoris, assembly GCA_019117085.1. Lineage (GTDB taxonomy): Bacteria > Bacillota > Clostridia > Christensenellales > Borkfalkiaceae > Gallimonas > Gallimonas gallistercoris. Next base: position 4,252 of record DXAJ01000114.1, on the reverse strand, counting down.
GAGGCGAGCTTTTCCGCCCAGAACTTGTCCCCCGCGAATACCGCCGCGCCCTGCGTGAGGGCGGGCAGCGACTTGTGCGCGCCGTCCACCCACATTTGGGCGAATTTGCCCGCGTATTTTTCGGTGCCGTGCAGGTGCGCGCCGTGCGCGCCGTCCAAAAGCAGGGGCTTATGCTGTTCTTTGCACAGCCGCGCCGCCTCTTGAAGAGGCGGGAAATTGCCGTAGTAATCGGGCGAAGTCAGAAGGAGCGCCTCCGCCCCTTCGAGCGCCGCCTTGATCGCCTCCAAAGAAGGCTGGCGGGGATAGGGCGTGTGAAAAGAAGCGATCTCCACCCCTTCAAGCCCGAACAAATAGCAGGCATCCTTGACGGATTTATGCGAAAACGCGGGGTAGGCGACGCGGGTAATGCCCGCTTCGCGCAGGGCGAGCAGCATCGCATGCACGCCCGAAGTGCTCCCGTCCGTCAAGAGGAAGGCGCGCTCCGCCCCCGCGATGTGTGCGACGTCCTCCTCCGCGCGCGCGATGACGCCGCGAGGCGAGAGCAGGTTATCCGAATAGGAAAGTTCGGTGATATCCGCCCCCGCGCGCTTGTGCCCGGGGGTGTGAAAGGAGAGGTGCGGCTTTTTCTGCGCGCGCAGCATCTCCGAGATATGGCAGCGGGAAACGCGCTTCACGCGCCGTACTCCTCAAAAAGGTAGCGCAAAAAGGAGATGGTCTCAAAGCGCAGATCGTTCGCGGCGTCTCCTCCCTTGCCCTCGTCGTTGTCGTTGTTGAAGAGCACGAGGCAGATGTCCTCGCCCGACTGCACATATTCCTCCTGCCCCGCTTCGTTCGTGCGCTTTACATTATGATAGACGAACTTGCGGAGAGAGGGCAGCCCGCCGACGTTGACGGCATAAGAGCCCGTGACCTCTTTCCCCTCGCCGCCGAGCGTGACTTCGGTATGCGTATAGACGCCCGTCGCAAAGCAGTTGTCGAGGACGAAGATGAAGTCTTCGCGCAGTTTTTCCAGGCGCGCCTCTTCGTCTTTTACGCCCTGCTCCTTCTGCGAAGCGAGGTGATAGCGGTTGTCCTTTTCGTTGCGGGCCATGAAGCAGGCGCGCGCTTCCTCTCGATCGAGCGTCCCTTCCCGCCAATTTTCGCCGAAAAAGCGCACGAGATACGCCTCGCAGTCCTTCAAATACTGCTCCGTTTCGAGCACGAAACAGCGATCGGGGTCCTCGACGTTCTCTAAGAGTTGATCGAGCGTCGTCGTGAGCGTTTCGCCCTCCTCCGCCTCCTTCCCGGGGGTGAGGTAATCCGAAACGAACATCACGGTGCCCTGCATCGCCATGCGGCGGGATTGAAAGATGGTCTCGCTGTATGCGCCGGTCCCGAAGTTTTCGAGCTCCGCATTGAGGACGTCGTAGGAAAAGATGCCCTTCTCCATGCCCGCGCGGGCAAACTCGTTGGCGCCGTCGCCGCTCAAAAGCGTCATGTCGGGATCGCCTCCCGATACGGACTCCGTCGTCGAATAGATATAGACGGTATAGATCTGTTCGTCGCGGGCGCGCGTCTTGATGGTCGTAAAGAAGACGAGGAGAAGGAACACCACCGCCAAAATAGCGGCGATGATCTTCAACCAGTCATAGGATAACAGGTTGGCGAGCCTCGATTTTGTAATCTTTGCGTCCAAAGTTCCTCCCTATGCGCGAAAAAACGCGCAGCATTGCAATTACTTTTTGGGCTTCATCGTGGGGAAGAGCAGCACGTCGCGGATGGACGCGCTGTCCGTTAAGAGCATGACGAGGCGGTCGAGCCCGAAGCCGAGGCCGCCCGTCGGGGGCATGCCGCGCTCCAAAGCGTCGAGGAAATCTTCGTCCACTTCGGCGTTCGCGCCCATCGCGCGCTTGCGCTCCGCCTGCTCGGTCATACGGCGGCGCTGGTCGATGGGGTCGTTGAGCTCGGAGAAGGCGTTGCCCATCTCCATGCCGTTGATGAAGTACTCGAAGCGTTCGGTCATCGTGGGGTCTTCCGGCTTGCGCTTGGCAAGGGGGGAGATCTCCACGGGGTAATCGTAGATGAAGGTGGGCTGGATGAGCTTGTCCTCGACGTAAGCGTCAAAGAACTCGGCAAGGATATGCCCTTTCGTCTTTTTGCCCTCTTCGAGCTCGATATGGTGCTCTTTTGCAAGCTTTTGCGCCTCTTCGTCGGAAGCAACGAGCGCAAAATCGACGCCCGAATACTTCTTCACGGCTTCCGTCATCGTCATGCGCTCCCAATGGGAAAGGTCGATCGTGGTGCCCTGATAGCTTATCTGCTGCGTGCCGCAAACTTCCTCTGCGATATGTTGATACATGCCCTCGATGAAGTCCATCATGTAGCGGTAATCGACGTACGCCTGATACATTTCGACGGTCGTGAACTCGGGGTTGTGCGAAGAGTCCATGCCCTCGTTGCGGAAGATGCGGCCCATCTCGTAGACGCGCTCGAAGCCGCCCACGATGAGGCGCTTCAGATAGAGCTCCGTCTCGATGCGAAGATACATATCGATATCAAGCGCGTTGTGGTGCGTCTTGAAGGGGCGGGCGTCCGCGCCGATCTCAAGCGGCAGCAGGATGGGGGTATCCACCTCCATATACCCGTGCGAATCGAGGTACCCGCGCACCGCGGTGATGATCTTCGCGCGGCGGAAGAAGGTCTCGCGCACGTCCTCGTTCATGATGAGGTCGATGTGGCGGAGGCGGTACTTCATATCGACGTTTTGCAGCCCGTTGTGCTTTTCGGGCAGCGGCTTTAAGGCCTTGGAGAGCATTTCAAGGTGCGTCAGATGGATGCTCACTTCGCCCGTCTTGGTCAGAAAGACGGTGCCGCGCGCACCGACGATGTCGCCGATGTCGTAATCCTTTTTATACGCCGCATACACGTCCTCGCCCACGTCCTGACGGGTGATATAGAGCTGGATGTCGCCGTTCCGATCGCGGATGTGCGAGAAGGACGCCTTGCCCATGATGCGGCGGCTCATCAGCCTGCCCGCGACGGACACTTCCTTTCCTTCGAACGCGGCGAAATCGCCCTTGATCTCATCCGAACGGGCGGTCACGTCGTATTTGGTCTTGCGGTAGGGGTCGTTCCCCTCCGCGGCGAGTTTTGCAAGCTTTTCCCTGCGGATGCGCGCCTGTTCGGCAAGTTCTTCCGCCTCCGCTTCGGGCGATAACGTCTGATTTTCGTCCATACTGCTCCTTAACCGATCTTGACGATCTTGAGGATATAACTGCTCTCGGGCGCCTTGACGGTGACGCGCTCGCCCTTCTTGTGGCCGAGGAGCGCCGCGCCCACGGGGGATTCGTTGGAGACGATATTGCGCATCGCGTCCACTTCCGTCGTACCCATGATGGTGTAGGTGACCTCTTCCTCCATCTCCTCGTCGTAGACGGTGACGGCGGAACCGATATGCACCACGCTGTTGTCGTCCGTCTCTTCGATGATGACGGCGTTCTTGACCTTATAGTCGAGCTCGGCGATCTCGCCCTCGTTGGCGGCCTGCTCGTTGCGGGCGGCGTCGTACTCGGCGTTCTCCGAGAGGTCGCCGTGGCTGCGCGCTTCCGCGATGCGCTCCACGATCTCCGCACGCTTGACGGTCTGCAGGTACTCGAGCTGCTTTTTGGCGGCCTCGTAGCCTTCCTGCGTCATGTAAAACTGATCTGCCATGATAAAACCTCGCTGCGCCGTAAGGCGCTATTTTATTCTCTCTTTCCGCCGCCCGCAGGCGGCATTGACAATGAAAGACGACCGTGATCTCCCTTCGGAAACCACGGTTTTCTCTCCACTGCGCATTATTATATGCGATTTTGAGGCAAATGTCAACTCGCTTGCCCGCTATCGCGCCATTTTTCTTTTGACGAAGCGTTCGATGCGGCGCATCGCCTCTTCGAGCTCCGCCATGCCCGTCGCGTACGAGCAACGGATATGGTCTTCGCCGCAGGAGCCGAAGGCGTTCCCCGGCACCACCGCGACGTGCTCTTCCTCGAGCAGCCCGTCTGCGAACTGCTCGCCCGTCAGCCCCGTCGCTTTCACCGAGGGGAAGATATATAACGCCCCGCGCGGCTCGAAACAGGTGAGGCCGAGATCGTTCATCGCCTTCACGAGGAAGCGGCGGCGCTTATCGTACTCCGAACGCATCTTCTCCACCGAGGAAAAGCCGTCTTCGAAGCCCCCCGAAAGGGCGGCAACGGCGGCGTGCTGCGAAACGCGCGGCGCGCACATGATGGTG
>DXAJ01000113.1 GCA_019117085.1 Candidatus Gallimonas gallistercoris | reverse complement strand
CTGAAAAATTTGGAGTGCGCCCTGTCGCCTACCAAAAAGAGGACGGGGCGAGGGCTGATCTCATCCACGAAAGCAAGCAGTTTGCTGCCCAGCATCGAAAGAACGCTCGTCGTCGTAAAGCCACCCCTCGCCTCGGGATGATGCCCTCTCTTCACCGCATAAAAGCGCAGCCATTCGGCATCGGGCTCGGGTACGCCCTGAGGAACGCTTTCCATTGGCTCTTCGGGGAAACTCGGGAGGTACTCGGGCTGACCCTTTTCATAGTCCTCCCAGCGCTTTTCCGCAAGTGCTCTCTTTGCCGCGGCGATCTCTTCGGGCGATCGGCCCAGCCGTACCGCATCCGTCATCACATACATAGACGCGGTCGCCACCGCCTTGATGCGCACATCCGTCTGTGCCGCGGCGAGCGCAAATCCGCCCGAACCGCAGATACCGATGGCGCCGATCTTTTCCCTGTCGACAAAGGGAACTTTGACCCCCAAAAAGTCGACGCAGGCGCTGAAGCTTTCCGTGAACATTTCGGGCGATGAAATATGACGCGGTTCGCCGCCCGATCCGCCCATAAACGGCTGATCGAACGTAAGCACGACAAACCCGCGCCGAGCAAGCTCGTTGGCGTACACGCAGGGACCCTGTTCCTTTACGCCGCCGTAGGGTGCGCCGATGATGACAGCAGGATACTTCTTCCTTCGATCTAAGTCCTTTGCCGTGTACAGATCGCCCGCCAATGCGATCCCGAAGCGGTTATAAAAGCGCACGTGCTGCCGCCCGACCTTTTCGCTCAGTTTTGCAATGTAACCGTATGACATATTTTTGCCTCCTTGAATTTTGTCAATCTTCTTGCAAGCTCAGCCGAACCTGCATATCACCCGTTCCCAACAGCGCAGCAAGCTCCGCAGAAGAATATCCTTCGATGCGCCCCAGCCGCGTATAGGACCATGTATTACTGCCATAAAAGATGACGATCTGACCGCCCTGATAGAGCATGACGTCGCCGGGTTCGGCAGCGATCCGGCTATCCTCTGCGGGCAGTGTATGCCCGAGGCTTCCGACCTTTTCGAATCCGCCGTAGTCGCGCGCGGTATAAACGATATCGCTCTCTTGCAAAAGCGAGGCAAGGGCGCGCGCGGCATCTGTATCGGCAAGCGATATTGTAAGCGCATTTCCGTTGATGTGAAGATACATCTCCGTCTCCTTCTCATGTTCATCTTCTCCCGGTTGCTCTTCGGGCAGGTCGGGAGTATTCGGGATATTCGGCTCTTCCGGCTGAATGGGCGGGGTCTGCGTTCCTTGTCCACCCTCAGAGAAAATGCCGTCTGGCCCGCAAGCCGAAGCAAACAGCGCAAGGCAGACGACAAGAAACACCGCAAAGACACTCTTGAAAATGATGGACTTCATGTTTGCCTCCTGTGTTCGCTTTTCGATATATGCTTCAGCCGAATTATATCGGCAGTTCCATGCTTGACTTCTATAGATCGGATCTGATATACTCGATACGGGAGGCAAGAAAATGGAACTTTTGCAGATGAAATATTTTCTCGCCGTTGCGCGGGAAGAAAGTATTTCCCGTGCGGCGGACTTTTTGTACATCACCCAGCCCAGCCTCACGCGGCAGATCCAGAGCATGGAAAAAGAGGTCGGACAACAGCTGTTTGTGCGCGGCGGAAAGAAGATGCGGCTGACCGAAGCGGGGCTGCTTTTAAAAAAGCGCGCGGAGGAGATCCTGGCGCTCTACGAAAAGACGGAGAGCGAACTCATCCATCCGCAGCAGTCGGTAAGCGGCAACGTGTATCTGGGCGGAGGAGAAAGTCACGCCATGCAGCTCCTTTTGGATATCGCAAACGAAATGCGGACACAATATCCCAACATCAAACTGCACATTTACAGCGGAGATATTTCCGATGTATGCGAGCGGCTCGACAAGGGGCTCATCGACTTTGGGCTTGTCATCCAACCTGCCGATCTCACAAAGTACGAAAGCATCCGCCTTCCTGCGCTGGAGCGATGGGGACTGCTGATGAACAGGAACCATCCGCTTGCGCATAAGGAGACGATCTCTCCGCAGGATCTTGTCGGGGTATCCGTCTTTCAGTCCCGCCACACACTCCCCAAAAGCGCTCTGACCGAATGGTATAAGGATGTTGCCGACCAAATCGACTTCATCGGCACCTACAACCTTATCTACAACGCGGCGCTTGCGGCAAGATCGGGTTACGGCTGTGTGCTGACACTCGAAAAGCTCGTTAACACTTCGGGCGAGAGCGAACTGTGTTTTCGTCCGCTCGATCCGCCGCTCACGGCACATCTTGACGTTGTCTGGAAAAAGTATCAGATCTTTTCGCAGGCAGCAACCATCTTTTTGCGATACTTGCAGGAGAAGTTCTCCTCCTGCAAAGAGAGATAAAATGCAGTTTGCTCTTCGTGTGTCCCGATTGTTATCTATATTGTAACATGACTTACTTATAATAGCAAATGCCTATTTTACATAGTCTTCTATACGCATAAAGCATAACGGAGCCCCGCATCGCCGAGGCTCCGTTTTTTGCACTTTATGCAATTTTTTCACTTTTTTACAAAAGCCCCCGCGGGGATGCGGGGTTTTCAATGTTTTTTATCCAATATTCATCTCTTCCAGCAGCCTGCGGGCGATGATCATAGAACCCGTGTCGCCGGGGTGAACGCGGTCGCAAGAAATTGAAATGCCGGAGCGGTGCTGTAAGAATTTATCGAACGCCGCCTGCATGTCCACAAATCTGAGCCCGCGGCGATCGGCAACGCGCTTCATCACGGCGGCGTATCGCTCCGTCATCTGCCGCATCGCATCCGTCCTGTTCCCCTCCATGAAGAAGGGCGAAACGAACACAAACTCGCGCACCTCTTTGGACCTTTCCGCCATTTCTTCGAGGTTGCGCTCATATTCTTCCAAAGAGACGTAGTACTCCTCTTTTTCAAAAGTATCGAAATGCCGCCACACGTCGTTGATGCCGATCATGCAGAAGACGACGTCGGGCTTTTTCGCGAGAACGTCCTGCTCCCAGCGGGCAAGAAGATCGCGCGACGTGTTGCCGCTCACCCCCGCATTGACGAGATGATACTTGTTTTCGGGACGGAATGCGCGAAGAAAATGAAAAATGAGCCTGACGTATCCGTTGCCGAGTTCCATGAACGTCGCTTTCTTATCCGCGTCCGTCGTGGAGTCTCCCGCAAATAAAATGGTATCTTTGTTGGCGATCATGTCCTTTTTCCTGCCTGAAATTTATTTTTTTATTGAAGCTGCGAGCGCTAAGGCTTCGCGGGATTTTTGCGAAATTTCCTCTCTTGAGCCGCGGGTCATCCAGGTGCCGCCGCAGGCGAAGATCTTGGGGTATGCAAGATAATCTGTTAAATTTTCTTGATCAACGCCGCCCGTCGGCATAAAGCGGACCTGCGGGAACGCCGCCGAGAGCGACTTGATGCCCGCAATGCCGCCGAAGTTGCAGGCGGGGAAAAATTTGATGCGGTCGATGCCGAGCGCCAATGCCCGCATGATGCCCGTGGGCGTCACGGTGCCCGGAAGATAAGGCACATCCGCCTGCGCCGAAAGCAGCGCCACGTCCTCGGAAATCCCGGGAGAGACGATGAACTGCGCCCCTGCCCCGAGCGCCCTGCGGCACTGCCCGCCGTCGATGACCGTCCCCGCCCCCACGAGCATCTTAGGATAGGTCTTTCTCGCATAGCGGATCGCCTCTTCGGCGCACTCCGTCCGAAAGCAAACCTCGGCGGCGAGGAGGCCGCCGTCCGAAAGACCGCCGAAGATGCGTTCACAATCTTCCATTCGTTCTATTGTAACGACGGGGATGATCTTCCTGCCGTTGAACAGTGTTTCGATATTCATGCTCTCACCTCGATCTCAAGTGTTTCGCAAAGCCCTTCGCCCTCCACGGTGAGGACGGCTTTGCCGGGCTTGGTCCCTGCGCGGAGGACCGCCAAAGACCTTCCGCCGAACGTTTCGTAAATTCCTTCCAAAAAGCCGTGTTCCGACTTATAGGCAGCGCTTCCGAAGCCCGCGAGCGACGCAGCGCCCTCCGCTTTTGCCTTCAAAAGCCGCTCTGCTGCTTTCAAATTGCCCGCTTCGTCGGTTATGGAAACATAGACAAAGCACATCTCCTGCCCGTCCGCACGCAGCGTCTTCCTGTCCGGCGAAAGCGTGAGTTTTGTCCCCTTTCCCGCCGTTTTCAGGCTCGTTTCATAGAGAAGATCGCCCTGTTCGTCCAGCCCGCGGCCGATGACTTCCCCGGGCTCATAGGTACAGAAGAAGCGCGTTCTGAAGTCTTGCGTCTTCTGCACGCCGAGGCTCCTGCCGTTTATGAGAACTTCGGCAAAAGGTGCGTCGGTGACGGCGTCGATGTACGTCCTGTTCCCTTCGCAGCCCTCGAACGTCCAATTCATAACGGCGTCCGTCTCGCGGTCGCCCGAAAATTTCGCCTCGGCGCCCCCGTGCACGGGCGGCTGCGCGGCGAGACAAATGCCCTTTTCAAGCCCCCACACCATGCGGTAGCGGTGAGCGGTGATGTTTTCGTCGCCGATGAGATCGAGCTTGCCGCACCAATTGGTCACCCACGGGAAGTCTTTTTCCACAGGCTCGTCGCCGTAGCGAAGATCGGCGCAGTTGCACTCGCCCAGATGATCCTGAAGCGTCCAGACGAAATCCCCGATGACATAGGGGTACTTCTTCATCTTTTCAAAGTGATAGGAAAGCTTATTCCCCTCCGTCTCGGTGCCGACGATGACGCGCTCGGGATGGAGCTTGTGCAGATCTTCATAGTACTCGCCGTAGTAGTTGTAACCCGCCAGATCGAGAAGATCGTAGAGCTCTTTCGTGGCGCGCTCGTCCTGCTCCTTCCGCTCTTCGTCATAGGTGAAGACGCTCAGAACATTCTTTAATCCCCGCGTCCACACCGCGACATAATGCTGAAAATCTTCCTTCTGATGAACCGGGTCTTTCAGCCATTCGTCTTCGTCAACTTCGTGATATGGCATATTGAAAAGAAAATCTTTTGCAAGGCGCATGCTCGGACACATGAGCACGGAGCGGGTGCCGTCTTCTTCTCTGAGGATGCCGATCATTTGCTTGCCGAAACGGATGGCTTTTTTAGAGCCGATCTCGGGGATCTCGTTGCCGATGGAATATAGGACGACGCAAGGATGGTTGTAGTCTTTTGCCGCCATTTCGCGCAAAATAAGCGGAAATTCCTCGCAAAACGCCGAAGAAAAGTCGTTTCGCGTCTTCATGCGGTACCACATATCAAAGGCTTCATCCATGACGAAGAGCCCCGCTTCGTCGCACGCTTCCAGGAGCGCGGGCGACATGGGATGATGCGCCGAACGGACGGCATTGAACCCCGCAGACTTGATTTTTTGAGCGCGACGGAGCTCCGTCTGCCGCGTCGTGACGCAGCCCAGAACGCCGTTGTCGCAGTGGATGCAGCCGCCGCGGAGGAGCGTTCTTTTCCCGTTGACGAGGAAGCCTTCCTGCGCGCTCCAGGATAATGTGCGGATGCCGAACTTCACTTCCGCCTCGTCGCACTTTACGCCGCCCGAATAGAGCTCTGCTTTGAGCGTATAGAGGTGCGGCGTTTCGTCGCTCCACAGCTTTGCCCGAGGGATCTCGATGCGAGCGGAGCTGCCCTTGCCGTGAGCGTCGGGGGTCGCGCCGTCGAAGACGGTATAGCTCAGTTCCCCTTCCGCCCTGCAATTTGCTTCGATGACGGCGGGCGCATGGGAGAGCGTTCTGACTTTCAGCGCGTGCGGCGGGATGTGCTCTTTTTCGCCGACGTAAAGCCACACGTCGCGGTAGATGCCGCTGCCCTGATACCAGCGCGAATGGTCGTTATAGGGGGTATCGACGGTCACTCTGACCTCGTTTTCGCCCGCATGAAGAAGGTGATCGATGCGCTCCGAGACGCCGATATAGCCGTTGGTGAGCGAGCTTATCCTGCTGCCGTTGACAAAAACTTCGCTGCGGCAGTAGATGCCCTCGAATTCAAGATAAACGGCCTTTTCCGCCCACTCACGGGGCAGCGTGAAGCTCTTGCGGTATTCGTACTTTCCGCCGTGATAAAAGGCGCAAAGGTACCCGATGCGGATCGCGGGATCGCGCGGCTCCGAGATGGTGGCGTCGTGCGGCAGATCGACGCGCTCCGTTTTTCCGCTTGCAAGGCGGGTGAAGTGCCAATCGTTGTTGAAAGAAATGCGTTTCATGGCGAAAGGATCAGATCTCCTCTTTTCAAATTATATCGTTAAATAAGATGAACTTCGGCGAAATTTTGAGTAGGCTTTCACCACACTGTCACACGATTTGGGGGTATTTTGCCCCGATTTTTGACACATTTTAAGGCTTTTTCACACGATTGAGGGCGCGGACGATGTGGATCTGCTCGCGTTCGGAGAGAAGATCGCCCGCCATGTTGAAGATCCGCTCGACGGAGTGATCCGTCATGCCTTCGATGAGCTCCTCGCTCAGCTCGCGGACGGGCGCACCCTTTGCACGCCGTTTTTCGATGACATAGGAAAGCAGCTGTTCGATAAACGCTCTGCCTTCGGGGACGGCGAGGATATCGCCGACGCGGTCGGTGACGACGAAGCCCTCTTCCGAGCAGCCGTCGAGCCAATTGACCGCCCCTTGCTTCACCTTGCAGCGGTAACCTTCATACGGTTTTTCGACGTGCTCGATCGCGATCGTATCGGAGCAGCCTTCCGCGCGCGCTTCGATCAGATGCCTGCCCGAAATGGGCACTTCGAAGGAGAAGAGATATCTCCCCTCCTGCTCTGCAAACAATTTTTGGTCGACATAGAGCGCGACTTTGGGAAGGTTGGTGTAGACGCGGATGCTCGTCGTCGCTTCGTGGCGATAAACGTAGCGGCTGCCGGCAAGGTGGACGAAGGGTTCGCGGCTCCAGCGCGCCTTGTAGACGTAGAAGGCGTCCTTCTTTATCTTGCGGTCGTAAGTTACAAGCCCCTTGTGGTTCTTGCCCGGATCGCCCGCCTCCTCGCGCGCGTCGGCGGCGAAGTCGAACATGTTCCAGACGTAAGTGCACCAAAGGTATGGCATCTTCTCGATCTGTTCCAAAAGTTTCTCGTGATAATATTCCTGATAGCTCTCCGAATAATCGCCGACGGCGGGCTTAGGCGACTGATAGGCGACGAGGGCGTCTGCGCCGTACTCCGAAAGGCCGACGGGAAGGCGGGGATGCGAGGCGTGGAATGCGTCGAGCCACGGCTTGTACTGAGAGAAGCTGCCCTCGTACCAGCCGAAGTAGAGATTCCATGCGCAGATATCCGCCGTCTCCACGAAGGGAGAATCGGGCGGGAGCATACTGATGTGCGCCATCGTCGAAGGGCGATAAGGATCGAGCTCTTCTTTGATCGCCTTTAAGGCGGCGTGCGTTTGAATGATGCCGTCGGTGACGCCTTTTAAGGTGATCTCGTTGGAGAGACCCCAGCAGACGATGCAGGTGTGGTTATAATTCTGCGTGATGAGCTCGCGGAACTGCGAGAGGATGTTCTCGTGCCCTTCTTTGAGCTCCATCGTGATATAGGGAACTTCCGCCCAGACGATGATGCCCGCCTCGTCGCAGAGGGAATAGAAGTAGTCGTCGTGCTGATAGTGGGCAAGACGCACGGAGTTGGCGCCCAGCTCGCGGATGATGGCAAGGTCCTCTTCGTGCTCCCTGCGCGTGATGGCGTAGCCCATGTTTTCACGGTCCTGATGGCGGGAGACGCCGCGCAAGGGATAGCTCTTGCCGTTGAGGAAGAAGCCGCGTTCGGGATCGACAGAAAAGGTGCGGAGGCCGAAGCGCGCCGAAAAGGTATCGAGCGGTTTGCCTTCTGGAGAGAGAAGGACGGCTTCGAGGGTATAGAGATGGGGATCGTCGACGCCCTGCCAAAGGATGGGATCGGGGATCGCGATGTTGACCGTCTGCGCGGCGGGCGACTCCTTCCCGGCGATCTCCTTCGCGCCGTCGAGGATGCGCCAGGAGATCTCGGCGTGTTCGCCGCCCACGACATAGGGCACGAGTTCGACGCTCCACGCGCCGTTCTGCTCTTTGGGGGTGATTTTGACGCCGCCGCCCATCGCCGTGAAGTCGAAATGGGCGCGGTCAAGAATGAGGAGCCCGACGCTCCGATAGATGCCGCCGAAGAAGGTGAAATCCGCCGCCTGCGGGTAGACGCGGTCGGAGACGGCGTTACTGACGCGGACGGTGAGCTCCATGAAGCCGCCCGTGCGGAAGAAGCGGGTGACGTCGGCATAGAAGCGGGAATAGCCGCCCTCGTGACGGGTGACAAGTTCACCGTTCACGAAGACTTCCGCCGTCTGCGAGACGCCGTAAAAGCAGAGGTGTGCTTCCTCGTCCTCTTTGAGGGTGAGGGCGGGAAGCGGGCGGGTGTAGGTGCATTCGCCGCGGAAATAATCGCTGCCGCCGTCCTGGCCGTCGATGGCGTTCCAGGTGTGGGGAAGGGTGACTTTTTCGCCCGACGCGCCCTCTGTGGGCGCCGCCGTATCTTTGAAGAATATCCAATTGTCGTTGAGTGTGATGATCATGGTCGTAAATGGTTTTTTGCCGGAGAAGCGTTTCGGGTCAGTTGCGGATTTTTACTCCCTCAGTCATCCCGCCGCAGCAAGCTGCGGACGGAATGCCAGCTCCCCGAAGAGGAGCCTAAAATGAGGTGACTCCCTCAGTCTCGCTGCACTCGACAGCTCCCTCAGGGAGGGAGCCGAGGGGAATGATGGAACTCCGGCAACTACGCCTCCGGCTTGCCTTGAGGTTTGACAACCCTCCGGCTTGCCTTGAGGTTTGACAACCCCTCCGTCACGGCACCGAAGCAAGCTTCGGATGCCGCGACAGCTTCTCGCGCGGTGGAGACCGCGCTTCGGTCAGGAAATGGCGCGCACAATGCGCCGTTTCCAAGTTCGCAAGTGGTCAACGCCACACCGTGGCGTTGCCAAGAAAGCACTTGCTCACCCCCTTACACAGGGGAGGCTATATTGAGGAGATTTAGCGGAGGACGCGGGGGGAGGAGCTGTGCATGAGAGCATACACCTCCCCTTCCGTGACGAGGTTCATGTCCCCTTCGACGCTGTGCTTTAAGCAGCTGGCAGCCTCCGCAAAGCACACCGCCTCTTCCGCCTTCATGCCCTTGCCGAGGGCGTGGATGAGCCCCGCCGAGAAGGCGTCTCCCCCGCCGATGCGGTCGATCATGTGCATCTCGTACTCGGGGGCGCGGAAGAGCGCTTCGCCGTCGAAGAGCGCCGCCGAAATGACGTTGCGCTCCGCGTTCAGCGTGCGGCGGAAGGTGAAGGCAACCTTTTTGCAGCCGTACTTCTCCCTGACCGCGGCGGCGAGGGCTTCGTCGTCCCCCCCTTCGAGAAGGAAAAGCTCCTTCGCCTGCGTGACGTTGGTGATGATGACGTCGGAAAGCGCCGCGAAAGACGTTAAGACGGGGCGCGCCTCCTCCTCGCTCCAGAGTTTGGCGCGGTAGTTGACGTCGAAGGAGACGGGGATATTCCGCTTCTTTGCCTCGTGGATGGCGCGGAGGGCGAGAGCAGCCGCGCTCTTGCCGAGGGCGGGCGTGATGCCCGTCAAATGCAGCCAATCGGCATGCGCAAAGATCGCGGACCAGTCGTACTCTTCTTCCGAGCTCTCCGCAAAGGCGGAATGGGCGCGGTCGTAGATGATATCCGAGGGGCGGCGGTCTGCCCCGCGCTCCATGAAATAGATGCCGATGCGCTCGCCCCCGCGGACGATGTGGCGGGTATCCACCCCGTAGCGGCGGAGGGCGTCCACCGCCGCCTGTCCGACGGCGTGCGCGGGAAGTTTGGTGACAAAGACTGCCTGATCGCCGAGACAGGAAAGACTGACTGCAGTATTGGCCTCTCCCCCGCCGTAGACGGCTTCGAAGCTTTCTGCCTGCACGAAGCGTTCGTGGCGGGGCGGGGTGAGCCGCAGCATGAGTTCGCCGATGGTGACAACGTTCATAGTTTTCTCCTGATATGCAGCGATGTACGCAGCATATTTTTTATCATTTTACCAAATCAGGGCAAAATTGTCAAGGAATGGGCAAAGGTCAGGGAACCAGGCAGAGCGTCTCCCCTTCCGTGACGCCGCCTTCGCCGAAGGCGTCGATGCGCACATAGCACGGCCGACCCTTGACGAGGGCGCGGACGTTTGCCGTGGTCGTTCCTAACACCTGATAACAATGATAGAGCTTTTCGGGCGCGTGTCCCCAGAGGACGTTGTAGCCCACGGCGTTCCCCTGCCATTCGGCAAAGAAGCCTTCGCCGTCCTCTTCGAGCGAGAGCCTGACATTGCTTGCAGGCGCGGGCGCGGGACAGTCGGAAACGCCGAACACGCGGATGCCCGAGACACAGGCATTCTGGCCGTAGGGCATCTCGGTGACGGTGAGGCGCAGATAGCGGAGTGAGATGCCCTCCTCGTTGACGAGGAGCGGATGCGCGCGGTCGTCCTCTGCCGAGCGGTGGTCCTCCCACATCTGCCATTGGGCGCCGTCCTCGGAATATTCGAGATACCAGCGGAGCGGGAACTTCTCGTCGTCGATGTAGCGGCCGTGTGCCTTCATCTCCTCTTCGCCGCGCGAAGGAAGGGAGACGGAGCCGAAATTGTCGCCGAAGTTGAGCTGCACGGCATGCACCGTGCAGACCTTTTCAAGATCGAGGATGACGGTGCCTTTCCGCTCCTCAGACTGCCAGAGGGTGCGGATGTTTTCGTCGGTGATGTTCTTTGCATCCTCGGGCGAGGAAGAGACGGTGCAGGGCTTCTGATAGGAAAGGAGCATCCAGCGGGGCGCTTTGAAGGGAGCGTCCTCCACGGCGTGTACCCAATCGCCGAAGCGCTGATCGCAGTAAAGCTCGTCGTCCTCATCGAATCCCGCCTTCCAGAGCCCGAGGCGGCGTTCGAAGAAATGCGTGCGCGAAATGCGCGCGGTGGACGTGTGCCAGAGCGCGCCCTCTCCGCGGAAGGTGCTGCCGTGACCTGCGCCCGTAATAAAGCCGCCCGGGTGATAGGAATAAGGCGCGTTCTCCGCGAGCGTATAGGGTCCGAGAGGCGAATCGGCGACATAGACGCCGTCGCCATAAATGTTGAACTCGGTGCCGGGGGCGGCGTATTGGAGATAATACTTCCCCTTGTGCTTGGTCATCCAAGCGCCCTCCATGTAGGGGCTGTCCAAAAGTATCTTTTTCAAGACTTCCTGCTGTTCGGGCGGCAGCGTCTTCATCACGTCCTCTTTGGTCAGCTCGGAGGCGGGCTTTTTCAGCATCGGGGAGAGCTTGTCTTTGAGCATTTTCAGGGTGGCGCTCGTTTCGGGGTCGAAGAAGTGATCTTCGCCGAGGCGCTCGTAGCCGATGACGCGATGCCTGCCCTCGAGAAGCACGGCCGGCTCCCCCTTGGGGCGCATGGTATTTTCGTCGAGCTCCACGCCGTAGACGGGGGTCAGATTGGAACACCCCCAAAAGAGGTACACTTTTCCGTCGTCATCGAAGAAGAGGTTGGGATCCCAAAAGGGGAAGCTGCCCTCGATCTCTTCAAACTCCCCTTCGGGGAAGGTCTTGCTGCGATAGAAATTGCAGACGGCATCGCGTTTGGAGGCGCAGAGATAGAGATATTCCCCGTGTACGCACACGTCGGGCGCATAATCATAGAAGGGAAGGCCCTTTAAGGGGAGAAATTCCCAATGAGAAAGGTCTTCGCTCACATAGCAGCCCTTGCTCATAGAGGGGAAGATGTAGTACTTCCCGCGCCAGAACACGGCGGAAGGATCGGCGGCTTCACGGCTCAGCGTGATGCGGCCGTCGCGGCGGATAAAGGAATAACGGTACTCGAGATCGAGCGGGACTGAAATGTATTTCATGGAAACCTCCTTGACGGTTTTTTCTTGCGCCGCGGGGCAGATCGAGACGCGCGGCACGGTTTTCATCATTTTAGCAAAATGCGGGGGAATTGTCAAGAAATGAGCAAAGGGTCAGGGAACCAGGCAGAGCGTTACTTCTGAGCGGGATCATTTAGCCCGCGTTCCCGATGAAAGGCGGCGATCGCTTCGGAGACGCCGCGGGCGACCGCGCCCCCGTTACACCAGCCCGCATAGTAAGAAAGCTGTAGCACGGCCTCCTGCAGGGCACTCTCGGTGAGCTCCCCGTTCTGCAGGGCGCCCAGCGCCTGCGTGCGGATGAGGTCTGCCCTCCCCTGCGCCGCCGCCACGCCCATCACGAGCAGCCGGCGGGAGGAGAGCGAAAGCCCTCCGCGCGACCAGACGCCGCCGAAGACGTTTTTCAACGTCTCGCCAACATAGGCGTTCTCTGCGCGCGAGGCAAGATGCGCGCCCATGCCGCGGTAGACCCTGTCCGCCGCGGCGATCCCGCGCGCCGAAGCATCCTCTTCGGGCCGGGGAAAGTCGAGCGTATCTTCGGCGAACTCCCTGGCGGCGAGCGCCGCCGGCATGGAGACGTCCGTCTCTTCGGCAAGGTCGAGCGCGGCATCGAGGTCCTTTACCATCAGAGGATAATTCTTTTCGGCGACCTCGGGAGGGATCTTTCCGTCTTTGCCCGCGCGGCGCAGCTTATCGAGGGGAAGTTCCCCCTCGGGGTCGGAGGCTTCGATGGCGCGAAGCAGCTTATGCGGATCGCCGCCCGACGCTTCGACGAGGTGCTGCGCCTCTTTGGCGACGCGCCAGCAACCGAAAGTGAAGACGTTGCGGGCAAGCTTGACCGCCATCCCCGCCCCCGCGCCGCCGCAGCGGATGACCTCTTTCGACCAGCCCGAGAGCACGCTCTCCGCACGCTCGAGCGCTTCGTCGCCGCCGCCCGCCATGGCGATCATGCCGTTCCTTGCGGCAAGATAACCGGGCGAAACGCCGCAGTCGATGAGAGAAGCGCCCGCTTCCTCACAGAGTGCGCCGAGGCGGAGCACGTCGCGGCGGGAGACGGTGGAGACGAGGCAGACGATGAGCCCCCTCTTCCCCGCCGAAAGCACGCCGTCCCCGCCCGTGAGTACGCTCTCTGCCTGCGCCGCATTGACGACGCAGATCATGACGACTTCGGAGAGCGCGGCGACCTCTTTGGCGGAGGAAGCGAGACGGGCGCGCCCTGCGAAGGGCTCCATGCTCTCGCGACGCACATCGTAGACGGCGGGCAGATAACCGCTTGTAAGGAGGCTCTCGGCGATCCCGCCGCCGATCATGCCGAGGCCGACGACCCCGGCGCGCAGTTTTTCCTGATCGGAAATCTCAGAATTTCTTTTTTCCGTATACATTTTTATATCTCCTTATATCGGCTCGCGCCTCTCGGGAAAACGATCCTGACGGCGGGCAGCCTTATTTCACTTCCGCGAAGAAGGCGCGGGTGGAGGGGTCGATGTAGGCGTCTTCTTTGACGGAGAGGGATGCCGTGAGGCGGATGTCCTCCGAAGAGGCACCGACGAGAAGCTGCACTTCCCCCTTCTCCACTTTCCACTTCATGTCTTCATCGAGGAAGGCAAAGAGGGTGACGGGAACGGAGAAGGTGACGCGCCGCTCCTCCCCCGCTTGAAGCGGAACGCGCGCAAAGCCCAAAAGCTGTTTTGCGGGGCGGGCGACCGTCGCGGCAGGGTCGGAAAGATAGAGCTGTGCAACTTCCGTGCCCTCCCTTTTGCCCGTGTTTTTGAGGGTGAAGGAGAGCGTGAGGGTATCCTCTGCGGAGAGCGCCGTCTTGTCGAGCGAAAGATCGGAATATCCGAACGACGTGTAGCTCATGCCGAAGCCGAACTCATAGCGCGGGCGGGTGGAGCTGTCGATATAGACGCTGTCTTTGTAGAACTCGTTGGGACGGTACCCCGAGCCGTAGGGCTGGGAATAGTACAAAGGCAGCTGACCCGCGTTCCTTGCGACCGTGACGGGGAGTTTGCCGCTCGGCGATACATCGCCCGCAAGCAGCGCGACGACGGCCTCGGAGCCGAACTGCGAAGGGTTCCAGCATTCGAGGATGGCGGAAAGGCATTCGTCGGCGGCGTCCGAAGAGATGGGACGGCCGTCGAAATGCACGCCGATGAGGGGCTTGTTGAGCATGGCGGCGCGGCGGATAAACTGCTCCTGCGCGGGCGGGAGACCGATGGATGTGGAGTTGACGTTCTCCCCCATCGAACAGCGCGCGCCCGTGCCGCACTTGCCGCCCAGCGTGAGGATAGCGACGTCCGCCCCCTCGATCGCTTTGAGCGCCTCGTCGAAATAACTCTCGTCCGTGCCTGCAAAATCGTAGCCGTAGGCGTAAATCACTTCGCTTTCGGGGAAGCGGGCTTTAAACGCTTCGGGCAGGGTGCGGATCGCGGGAAACGCCCGATGAAGGGCGGCTTCGTAAACTTCCCGATAGGCGTCCTCGCGGTAGACGGTGGTGCCGGGGTAGGTGGGATCGGCGCCGCTTTCCGCAATGAGACCTGCCATGGTGTTCTTGTCGCCGAGCGCGCCTTCGTACATGCTGAAATTGGTGTAGCCGCCGAAATAGCCGCGCGTCGTGGAAGCGTGATAGCCGATGACGGCGATCTTTTTAACGGGCTGTAAGGGCAGGATGCCGTCGTTTTTGAGGAGCACCATGCTCTCGAGCGCGGAGCGGCGGGAGAGCGCATCTCCCTTGGCGGGCATAATGTCCTCCCCGTCGATATAGGGCCGTTCGAAGAGCCCCATGCGGAACTTGGCTTCGAGGACGCGCAGGACGGCGCGGTCGAGGATGGCGATGTCCGCTTCGCCCGATAAAAATTTCGCTTTGAGGTCTTCGCCGAAGCCGTAAGGGAACTGCTGTTCGACGTCCATGCCCGCCTTCATGGCGCGAAGGCCAGCTTCAACGGGGCTTGCCGCCACATGGTTGCAGGTGACGCTGTTCATGACGGCGCAGTAGTCGGAGACGGCGACGCCTTGAAAGCCGAGCTCTTCGCGAAGGAGCTTTGTTTCGTACCGCGCGGAGAGAGAGACGAGCTCGCCGTTGAGGACATTGTAACAGGGCATGACGCCCTTGAGATCGGAAAGACGGAAGCAGGCTTCGAAGGGCTTTGCATACACTTCGCGGAGCTCCCTTTCGCCGATGGTGCAGTCGGAGCCGTGCTCGCCGCCCGCGCCGCGGTGGAAGCCCAAAAAGTGCTTGGCGACGCCTTCGACGTTGAGGGGGCGGCCTTCGCTTGCCTGCACGCCGAGAGCGTAACTAACGCCCATGCGGGTGACGAGCGTTTCGTCCTCGCCGTAGCTTTCGTAACTGCGGCCGAAGCGAGGATCGCGGGTGACATCGAGAACGGGCGCAAAGACGTGCGAGATGCCCATCTGAGCCGCCTCGTCCCCCACCGTTTTGCCGATGGCGTATTCGAGCTCGCAGTCGAAGGACGCGCCGCGCGCCATGCCCGACGGGAAGCAGGAGGCATCGGAAAAGAGCAGCCCGCAGAGACCCTCCATATGGAAGATGGCGGGGATGTGATGGGGAGAGCGCTCGATGACTTCCTTCTGGATGTCGTTGCGGCGGGCGATGCAGTCCTTGCGTGGTACGCCGCGGAATTCGAGCGTGGAGACGACGCCGATGCCGTGGGCGAGGCACTTGTGACGATTTTCGAGGTCCTCTTCGCGGGCGAACATGTAGCAGTTGACCTGCGCCATCTTTTCGTCGAGGGTGAGGTCTTTGAGAAGGTCCTCCGCGCGTTCGCGGGGGGATAATGCGGGGTTTAAGTAGGGTTTCATGGTGTGTGTGAATACCTTAAAATGAAGTCGGGAGATGTGATATTTGGAAAGCAGTCGCGGCCGAGACGAGGAGCCCGCGCAAACGGCGACAGGAGCTTACTGAGACGTAAGTGACTGAGCCGTGCGTAAGGGCGACATGGTATTCGGGCGATGAATTCTTTTCAAATATAGTTGGAGATTTTCCATTCGGGGTGCCATTCGATGACGGGCATCTCCCCCTCGAAGCGGATGGGGAGCCAGACGTAGCGCGAGCGCGAGGTGTTTGCGGCGGCGTCGGAAAAGTACTTCTCCTCTTCGGGAAGGGGCGGCTTGCCCAAAATGAAGCGGCGCTCGAAGGCTTTACGATAATCCTCGTAGGCGTAGGTGCAGTCGGGAAGCCATCTGTCTGCCATCGCGATGAAAAGATCGGTGCCCTGCACGCGGAACACTGAGGAGATCTGCGAATGGAAGGAAGTGCGGCTTTCATCCCCCCGATGGGGATCGCCGAGCACACGATAAGGGCCGTGCCAGGTCTCGGCGATGGCGGCTTCGGACGGGTTTGGGAAGTAGCCCGTCGTGCCGGACGTGAGAAGATAGTGCTTCCCGCCCCGCACGAAGTGGGCGGTCGCCTCTCTGACATAGGGCGGGCCCGCGTGCGGGAAGTGCGTCGAATAGTACCCCGTGACATCGCAGTAGTCGTCGGTGAGGTCTGCGATGATGGTCTCCGAGTGCACGCGCTCGAAGAAGTAATAGCCCTTGCCGTCGGGGGCAACTGCGAGGTCGAAGTCGCCCGCGCTCATGCCCAGGGGTTTTAAGCCCGTCTTTTTGACGGTGTACGGGCCTAAGAGGCGGTCGGACGTTAAAACGGTCTCCGTCTGCTCGCCGTTTTTTTGCATGATCTTGCACCAGCAGACGTATTTTTTCGTCTTACGGTTGTAGAGGATATGCGGGCGGTCGAGCATCGCCGTCGGATGCAAAGGCGAAGTTTCGTCTGTTTCGTCGGGCGGGATGATGAGCCCTTCGTCCTTCCAATTGTAGAGGTCCTGCGAGGAATAGCAGCGGACGCCCCACGTCCAGACGCCGTTCTTGCCGTCGGTGAACTCCTTGTTTTCGCCGTACCAATAGTAGGTGCCGTTTTCAAAGAACACCGAACCGCCGTGCGCCTGGATGGGGTTGCCGTCCGTATCCAGCCACTCCTCGCCGGGGCGGAAGCTATGATACATCACTTGTTCTCCAGAAGATGAGCGACCTGTTTGAAGAGGTCTGCATATTGAGGCAGCGCTTCGACGGCGTTGCTCAAGGGGCGCTCGGTGCCGTACTGGCACATGGGCGCGAACATGGACGCGGGGATCGCCTCTTCGAGGAGGGCGCGGCACGTTTTATCTGCGATCGCCTCGCCGAAGGTGTGCGCAAGCGCTCTGCGCTCCAAATAAGAAGGATCGTCGTCCGTTTGGTACTCATAGACGCCCGAGCCCACTTCCTGCGCCGTTCCGCCCGGAAGGGAAATGACCGCCGTGGTGTTGACGGGCACTTCGATGCGGTAATGCGCCTTGCCGCCCTCGTAGGAATAAGCGACGGAGACGGCGCCGTAGGGAGTTATGTAGCTTGCGGCGATATTGCCGAGCTCGCGCACGGGATAGGGCTTGACGGAAATTTTCTTGTAGCCCGCTTCCAGGCAGTCGATGCCCGCGACTTTGCGATACAGCCAATCCCCCACCGAGCCGTAAGCGTAGTGGTTGAAGGAGCTCATGGCGGGGTCGAAGAGGGTGCCGTCGGGGAAGATGGCGTTCCAGCGCTCCCAGATGGTGGTCGCGCCCATTTTGACTTCGTACAGCCAGGAAGGACACTTCTCGCGCAGAAGGAGCTTGGAGGCGATGTCGTGCATGCCGTTTTCCGAAAGGACGTGGCAAAGATAGGGCGTTCCCACAAAGCCCGTGACGAGGTGCTCGTGGTTTTGCTTGAAGCTGGCGCGGAGGCGGGCTTTGATGTCTTCGCGGAAGCGTTCGGGCACGAGATGGAAGCCGAGGGCGAGGACGAGGGCGGTCTGCGTTTCGGAGACGAGGCGGCCGCGTTCCGTCATGAATTCCTTTTGGAAGGAAGCGACGATGTTTTTATGCAGGGCTTCGTACGCGGCGGCATCGTCTTCTTTTTTGAGAACGCGGGCTGCCTTTGCGACGAGCTCCGCCGAATAGGCGTAGTAGGCGGAGGCGATGAAATAGTCGTCGGTCGCCCCCTTGTTGTCTTCGGGGTCGTTCCGATCGAGCGCGAGCCAATCGCCGTACTGGAAGCCCGAGAGCCAAAGATCGTTCTTCGAGTGCAGGCGGATATACTCCACCCAATTTTTCATGCTCTCGTACTGACGGGCAAGAAGGCGGGTATCGCCGTAGACTTCGTAGACAGTCCACGGGCAGACGGTGGCGGCATCCCCCCAGGCGGCAGTGCCGAAGTCGTTGACGGGGATGACGTTGGGGACCGTCTGCGGAACGCCCTTTTCGACGGTCTGTTCGGCGGCGACGTCGCCCAGCCATTTTGCAAAGAAGGGCGCGACGTTATAGTTGAACGTCGACGTGCGGCAGAAGACCTGCGCATCCCCCGTCCAGCCGAGGCGCTCGTCGCGCTGCGGGCAGTCGGTGGGAAGATCGAAGAAATTGCTCCGCTGCCCCCAGACGATGTTCTGCTGCAGCCTGTTGACGAGGGCGTGCTCGCAGGTGAAGGAGCCCGTCTTCTGCATATCGGTGTGCAGGACGAGGAAGGTGAAATTTTCGGGGCGGACCTCATCGATGCCCTCGACGCGGAGATAGCGGAAGCCGTGGAAGGTGAAGTGCGGGCGATACGTCTCTTTGCCGCCTGCCAGGATGTAGGTATCCTGCGCTTTGGCGGCGCGGAGGTTGGCGGTGTAGAAGTTGCCCTCTTCGTCGAGCACTTCGGCGTGGGAGAACGTGACCTTCTGCCCGCGCGTGCCGTTCACCGTAAACTCCACGATGCCCGTGGCGTTCTGGCCGAAGTCGATGACCTTCTCCCCCTTGGGCGTTACGATGAGCTGTTTGCCCGTGATGCGTTCGGTGACGCGGACGGGCTCGTCGATCTGCGCGAGGAGATTTTCCTTCGGATAGGAGACGATCTCGACGGGGAAGCTCTCTTTGGCTTCGAACGTCGCGTCGAAGAGTTCGCCGTCCTGGAATTCGGAGAAGCGGAGAGCGCTCTCCTTTGCCGTCCACGATTTATCGGTCGT
>DXAJ01000112.1 GCA_019117085.1 Candidatus Gallimonas gallistercoris | reverse complement strand
TGATGAGCCCGTAGCCCGTATCGAACATCGTCTGCAAGACGAGCAGGCTGATGTATGCGGGGATCGCCCACGGGAGGATGAAGATGGTCTTATAGATCTTCTTGCCTTTGAGGCGGGGATTGTTTAACAGCACCGCGAGCAGGATGCCGAGCCCGTACGGGAAGACGGAGGAGCATACCGTCCAGATGAGCGTCCAGCCCAGGATGCCGAAGAAGGTCGTCGCATACGAGCCGAGCGTCAACAGGTCTTTGAAGTTTTGCATGCCTACCCATTCGATGAGCACGCGCGGCGGCTGATGGGAGGCGTCGTAGTTGGTGAAGGCGATGCAGATGGAAAAGACGAGCGGGATGAGCACGACGAGCGCGATCGCCGCGACGCCGGGCGCGAGGAAGAGAACGTGCGTCTTTTCGTGCAGCCATTCCCGGAACGCCTCTTTTCGCGAAGGCCGCTCGTAGTTTTCGTCGGTGATCTTGATGCCGTTCCGGTATGTTTCTATAATGCCGATCGCCCAGAAGACGAGGAAGGCACCCAACACGATGAACGCCAAGATCCCGTAGACGAGGAAGACGAGGGAGTGATCGCGCATGGGCACTTCGCCGAGGGAGAAAAACCCCGCGATCGCATCCTTGCCCCAAAAGATAAAGAGCAGGATAAAGGCGGCTTCGACGAGCGCATAGAGGGCGCCGCGCAGATATTCCTTCTGCACGATGTACCCCGCCCCCGCAAAGAGGGCGGAAGCGCCCGCCGCGATCGCCGCCTTCTTCTTCCGCTCGGGGGAGATATTCTCCTCCTTGTCGGAAAGTTCGAGTTTGTGGAATAATTTCGTCATGATTTTCCCCTTTGAAAAGTTCCGCCTCCGCCCCAAATTTCAGGCGAAGGCGGCAGATGTCTCTGAATGTCCTCAGGAAATGAGATCGATGTTGGCTTTGACGTCTTCGGCGACCTTGTGCATCACCGTCGCGGCGTCCTCCTTATTGGTGAAGATGGAGATCGCCGCCGCGCTCAGAGGATCCCAAACGGCGTTGAGCTCGTTGATGGCAGGCTGAGGATAGCTGTATTCGAGCTGTTCGAAGAAGCCTGCAAGGCATTCGTCCGCAAGCACTTCGGGGTCTTCCGCGCAGCCCGTCGTCGAAGGGATACGGCCCGTATCCTGATAGTAAGCAAGCACGTACTCGTCGCGCGTAGCGAATTTCAAAAAGTCGATGCTCTCTTCGATGTTGAGCGAATAGGAGTTGATGGCAAGGCCGTACCCGCCCGAGAAGGACATGGGCGTTCCCGTCTCCGTTTCGGAGATCTGAATGTCGGGGATGGGTGCGATGCCCACGTTGATGCCCGCTTCGCGGAAGTTGGCAAGGTCCCAGCTGCCGTCGAGAAGGATGGCGGCCTTCCCGCTGCGGAATTTGGTCTGCATGAGCGTGATCGCCATGTTGGTGGGGATGACCTTCTCTTCGATGAGCGAATCGATCATCTCGTACGCTTGGATGGAGCCTTCCGTGTCGATGCCGAGATCGTCGGGGTTCCAGCTGCCGTCCTCGTTCTGCCCGAAGATGTAGCCGCCGTACGCCTCGTTGATCGCCCAGGTGTAGTAAGGGTTGGAATAGTCGATGAGGAGCCCGTAGACCGCGTCGCGCTCGCGCACGCCGTCGAAGTTGTTGTAGCTCTTCGCCCATTCGATCATCTCTTCCCACGTCTCGGGGAATTCGGGCAGGATGTCCTTATTGTAGAACATGGCGTTGACCTCCGTCCCGAGCGGCACGCCGTAGAGCTTGCCCTGATACTGCATGAGCTCCTGCGCGCCCGAGATGAACTTGGTCTCAAGCTCCATCTCCACGGGATCGAGCTCCAAAAAGAGGCCCTGTTCGACGGCTTGGGCAAGATCCCCGCCGCCGCCCTGCACATAGATGTCGCCGCCCCTGCCGAAGGGGCCGTCGAGCGCGAGATTGCCCGAAGCCGTCAGTCCCGTATAGGTGTTGACGACGACGGGGAAGCCCGTCTCCGCCTCGTAATCGGCTGCGATGCGCTCGAAAAGTTCCTTGTTCTGCTCGCCCACCCAGAGCGAGAGCCTGCCCTCGATGGAGCGTCCCGTATCGCCCGCGCAGCTGCCGAGCATGCACGCCGCCGCGATCGATGCCGCCGTCATCGCCGCTGCCGCGGCGATCGAAAATGCCTTTTTCATGGAGTTCCTCCTTTCCCTTATCGTTTTTCCCGAAAGTTGGATCGGCGGGCTTCGGGTCCCCGCCCTTGCAAGCTCATGATAACATCCCCCTTCCCGGGAGGAAAGATAGAGCGTTGTTTGATTTTAGCATTATCTTGCGTGAAAATCACAGTTCCCATTATAATGTTGACACATAAGGACAATTCCCCCCTCTCTTTTGCAATATCGCCCCGAAAAGGGCAAAAAAATCCGCCGGACGGTTCCGGCGGACAGGACGCGGCGGTCGCTCAGCGGTCGTTCCGCGTGTACTTTTTCCTGATCTCCATGGGCGACATGCCCATGATGCTCTTGAAGGTGCGGGAAAAGTAGTTGATGTCCTGAAAACCCACGGAGAGGGCGATGTTCGTGACCGACCGGTTGGTGCCGATGAGCAGTTCCGTCGCCTTTTGGATGCGCACGATATTGACGTAGTTGAAGAGCGTCTTGCCCGTGCACTGCTGGAAGATCTTGCAGATATAGAACTTGTTGATGTGCACGACGTCAACGAGGTCTTCGAGCTTGATCTTTTCGGTATAGTGCTCGTCGATATAGGCAAGAATGGCGTTGACGCGCTCGCGCGAGACGGAAACGTAGTTTTTATGCGGCGGCACGGTGTTGACGAGCAGATGATCGCGGAAGAGATGATACATGAGCTCGCACATCAGCGACATCAGGCGGAACTGAAAGGCGAGCTCCTCCCCCGCGAAGACGCGGTAGGACTTGCGGATGAGTTCGCAGATCTCGTCGCAGCCCGAGAGTTTTGGCTTGAAGAGGATCTTCCCTTCCGCGAGGGGATTGATGAACGCCTCCTCCGTCTCCCCCACAAAGCGGTTGCGGAAGAGGTCGAGATCGAGCATGAGGCAATAGAGCTTGGTATCGCGCGAAAATTTACGCGATTCGTGCAGCTGACAGGGATTGACGATCGCGATATCCCCCTTTTCGCAGCGGTAGGTCGTCTGTTCGATGGTGACTTCGAGCCAGCCCTCCTGCACCGAGATCATTTCGAGATGGTCGTGCCAATGCAGCGGGAACACGCCCGTCTCGGGGGAATCGGAGCACTCGAAGAAGAAACAGTTGAGCCCGATGGAGGCCTTTGGCATTTTGACTTGTTCCTGATAGAATGCAGGCCGTTTTTCCGTCATATTTTTATCCTCCCTCTGAAAGTTTGCAAAAAATTCCTAAATGTTTACAACCGCCATCATAGTCATTTTCCCGAGGAACATCTTATGATATATACGTTCAAGAAAGCGTTCGAAACACACGCATTTTTTGTTCTTCGTCACATTGTAGCACATTTTTTGCATTTTGGAACAAGAAATGCAAAAAATTCGTTTTGAAATTTGGAGAACGCCATGAAACGTCAAACATATTCCCCAAGATCGGGGGTCTACTATCATATTTTCGTCCCGTTCTTCCGAGACGGCAACGGCGACGGCGTGGGAGATCTGCGCGGCATCATCCAAACGCTCGACTATTTTAACGACGGAAAGGGCGGCGGTCTCGGCGTGAAGGGGCTGTGGCTCTCCCCCGTCCATCCCTCGCCGAGCTATCATAAATACGACATCACCGACTTTTATGCGATCGACCCCGCTTTCGGCACGATGGAAGACTTTGAAACGCTTGTTGCGGAAGCCAATAAGCGGGGCATCGGGATCGTGCTCGACCTCATCTTCAACTGCTCTTCTCATCTTCATCCGTGGTTCTTGAAGGCGCAGGAGGATGCGTCCTCCCCCGAGGCGGGCTATTACTATCTCGACGGCAGCGAGGACGCGCGCTATCTTGACCGCGACGCCGTTTGGAACGAACTGCCCGCCTGGCACTTCCCCGAAAAGGGGCGCGGATACATCGGCATTTACAGCGAAGTCATGCCCGACTTCAACTTCAATTCCCCCGCGCTCCGCGAAGAATGCCTCAAAATCGCCCGCTTTTGGCTCAAAAAGGGCGTGAGCGGCTTCCGCCTCGATTCCGCCATGCACCTTTTCAGCACTGCGGAGGTGGAAGAGGGCGTCTCCCATCACGCAAAGAATGTCGCCTGGTGGCGGGAATTTAGGACGGAGTGCCGCCGCCTGCGGCCCGACGTCTTCCTCGTCGGCGAAGTGTGGGATACCCCCGCCGTCCGCGCGCTCTACTACGGCGGTCTCGACAGCAGCTTCCACTTCTATCTCGGCGACGGCATCGCCGCCTTCCTCGAGGGCAAAGAGGACGCGGCGCAGTTTGCAAAGCGCATGGAAAACAGCTGCCTTGCGGCGAGCCTCATCGACCCCGCCTACACCGACTCCCCCTTCCTGAGCAATCACGATATGCTCCGCTATGCCGAAGAGCACCCCGACAAAGACAAGCTCAAACAGGCGGCTGCCATCTATCTGACGATGGAGGGGACCCCCTTTATTTACTACGGCGAAGAACTGGGGATGCATGCCGCCAAGGAGGATACCTGCCCCTACTTCCCTGCCTACGACTATCTCGGCAGGGCGCGCACCGCCTTTGACTGGGGCGAGGAAGAGGGCATGTGCGGCGCCCGCTTTCAAAAGGGGTATCTTTCCCCTTCCCTCAAAGAACAGAAACAGGACCGCGGTTCCCTCTACCGCTTTTACGAGCGGCTCATCCGCCTGCGCAATGCGGACCGCGCCCTCACGCACGGCAGGTTCTCCCCCCTGCCCTGCCCCGATCCGCGCGTGCTCTCGTACGCCCTCGAATACGGCGCGGCGCGCACGGAAGTCTATCATAATGCGGGAAGCAGTCCCTTCCCCCTCCCCCTCGGAGGCGACGCGGTCGACCTCATGACGGGAGAACACATCCCCACGGCCCAAAGCAGGCGCGCGCTGCCGCCCGGACACAGCGCGATCGTCTGTTATGGATAAGAAATCTTTCGGAGGAAAAGAAATGAAGAAGAAACTTTTGGCGCTCATCCCCTTGGCCGGCATCATGATCGCCGCGCTCACCGGCTGTCAGGCAGGCCTCGTCAACACCGACCTCACGATGTATTCGGACGGCTCGGGCACGAAGACCATCGCCGTCGAAGTGCTCGGGGACAATTCCGTTATCCCCGGAACGGAGAACAACGAGAGCCCCTCGACGGTCGGCAACAACTCCAAATTCCTGCTCATCGGCGGCGACGAACTCGCCGCGAAGATCAAATCGTACTCCGCGCTCGAAGACGTCGAAGTGACGGCGGACGTGAACGGCGAAGATACCGTCATCACGCTCACCTATGAGTTCGACAGCATCGACGACTACAACGCCAAGACCAAGACGCTCGCAAAGGACCGCGCCGAGGACATCGTGGACGCTACGTTCACCGACAACGGCGACGGCACCTATACCCTGCGCGAATGGGCGGACAACGCGGAAAACACCGTCTACAACATCTTCGAGAGCCTCTTCAACGACCCCGAAGCCTTCGATCCCACGGGCGCGGGCGATCTTGACCTCACCCAGCCTCAGTACGGCGTCAAGGAGATCTTCAAGATCATGACGGTGAGCGTCACCCTCGGCGACGATACGCAGACGGAAACGCTCTTCGAGTACGACAACTCCGGCACGGGTTCGGGCAATGTGACCGACTATCCCGACTGGGTGGAAGTGACGGGCACCCCTGCGGAAAAGGGTTCGACCCCTGCGCCCGGCCCCGGTGACGAGGACGAACAGCCGGGCGGCGAGACGGAAGAGCCTTCCGGCGGCCTTTCGACGGGCGCCATCGTCGGCATCGTCATCGCAGCGGTCGTTGTCGTCGCGGCCATCGTCGCCGTCGTCGTTGTCGTCTCCAAGAAGAACGGCAAGAAGGAAAACTGACAATTCCCCCTTCTTTCTCGGGTCCGTTCCCGAGCGGCCCGACGCTCCGTCCGGGAGCAAGGCCCGCCCCTCCGTCTCCCACGGAGGGGCAGTTTGTTTTAACAGGGAGCAGTAATTTACAACATCGTCCTAATATCTAACAAGCATCAGCCTTTTCAAACGAAGGAATCTGCAATATAGTAATATCAGAAAACAGTCCCGCAAGATCGCGGGACAGGGAGAAACGATATGCCATTCAAATTTTCGGTAGGTCCTTGGAACGTCTCTTCGGGCGCGGATGTATACGGCCCCGCCACCCGCAGCGAGATCCCCATGGAGGAAAAGATCAGAAAGTTCAAAGAGCTCGGCTTTGACGCCGTGCAGTTCCACGACGACGATGCCGTGCCGAACATCAACGAACTCACGGAAGAGGAAATCAAAGCGGAAGCGCGCAAAGTAAGGGCGCTTTTGGATGAAGTCGGCCTCAAAGCGGAGTTCGTCGCGCCCCGCCTGTGGATGGATCCCCACTGCGTGGACGGCGGCTTCACCTCCAACAGCGAGGAAGACAGAAAGTTCGCCCTGTGGCGCGCCTTCCGCTCCATCGACATCGCGCGGGAGCTGGGCGCAGACCTCATCGTGCTGTGGCTCGCCCGCGAAGGAACGCTCTGCACGGAGAGCAAGAGCGCCGTCGTCGGCACCAAACGCATCGTCGAAGCGCTCGACGCCATGCTCGATTACGATAAGTCCATCCGCATCGCCATCGAACCCAAGCCCAACGAGCCCATCGACAGGAGCTTCTGCGGCACGCTCGGCCATGTGATGGGCGTTTCGGCGGCAACGAAGGACCCTTCCCGCGTGGGCGGGCTGCTCGAATCGGCGCACGCCGTGCTCGCGGGCCTCGACCCCGCCAACGAGATGGGCTTTGCCCTCGCCTTCAACAAGCTGTTCAGCGTCCACCTCAACGATCAGAACGGCTTGAAATTCGACGAAGACAGGAGCTTCGGCGCGGAAAACCTGCGCCAGTCCTTCGATCAGATCAAGATCCTGAAGGAAAACGGCTACGGCAGCCGCGGCGAATACGTCGGGCTGGACGTCAAGGCGATGCGCACCACGCGCGACGACGCCGCTTACGAACACCTCAAAAACAGCCTTGCCGTCGTGAAGGCGCTCGAAGCGAAAGCCGACAAATACGACTATGCCTTTGAAAACAAGTGCATCCGAGAGCGCAACTACGAAGCGCTCGAAATGTATGTGCTCAACCTCCTGATGGGCATCTGACGGCAGCATCCGAAAAGGAGGGCTCCATGGAAAAAAAGATCACGGTGGCGGGAAACATCCTCGCCGACCTCGTAAAGACGGTGGAAGTCTACCCCGAAAAGGGGATGCTTTCCACCATCACGGACATCAAGCGCGGCGTGGGCGGCTGTGTGCCCAATACCGCCATCTGCTTGAAAAAGATCGACCCCGAGATGCACATCCGCGCCGTCGGGCGGGTGGGGCGCGACGAGTACGGCAGCTTTGCCCTCGGCGAGCTCGAACGGGCAGGCATCGACACCTCTTTCGTCCGCCGCACCGATACGCCCACCTCCTTTTCGGACGTCATCTCCGTCCGCTCGACGGGAGAGCGCACCTTCTTTCACTTCCGCGGCGCCAACGCCGAGTTTTGCGATGAGGACGTTGCGCCCGCCTCCCTCGACTGCGAGCTCTTCCATATCGGCTATGTGATGCTCCTCGACGCCCTCGACGCCCGAGACGACGAGTACGGCACCCGCCTTGCCCGCCTGCTTTCCCGCGTCCGCGCGCACGGCATCGCCACCTCCATCGACTGCGTGAGCGAAACGAGCGGCGTCTTCCGCGAGAAGGTCATCCCCGCCCTCAAATACTGCACCTATGCCATCCTCAACGAGATCGAGGCGGCGAGCGTGAGCGGCATCCCCGCACGCGGGGAGGACGGCACGCTCGACGATGCGGGCATCGTGCAGACCATGCGCTTCTTTCTCCAATGCGGCGTTTCGGGCAAAGTCATCGTGCATGCGCCCGAAGCGGGATACCTCATGGATAAATCGGGCTATGCCCTCAAAGTCCCCTCGCTGGAACTGCCCGAAGGCTTCATCAAGGGGAAGGTGGGCGCGGGCGACGCCTTCTGCGCGGGGGCGCTGCACGGGCTCATCACGGGCATGAACGACGAAGAAGTGCTGCGCTTTGCCTCCGCCGCGGCGGCGAGCAGCCTTTCCGCCAAAGATGCGACGAGCGGCATGGGCAACCGCGTGGAGGTCCTCGCGCTCGATTCCTGGTTCAAACGTCAAAAAGGAACAAGATTATGTTAGTCAATCTGAACGACGTCCTCAAGGACGCACAAAAAAACAAGTATGCCGTCGGGCTGTTCAACACCATCGACACCGACCTCTTGCAGGCCGCCATCGAGGCAGCCGAAGCGCTCTCCTCCCCCATCATCATCGGCACGGCGGAAATTTTGCTCCCTTACGGCGAGCTCTCCCTCATTTCCCCCTCCGTCGTCGCCGCCGCCAAGCGCGCGAAAGTGCCCGTCGTCGTGCATTACAACCACGGCCTCACCTTTGCCCGCTGCATGGAGGCGCTCCGCTGCGGCTTTTCCTCCGTCATGTACGACGGCTCTGCCGCCGACCTCGAAGACAATATCGCCGCAACGCGCAGCATCGTCAAGATCGCACATGCGTTCGGCGCTTCGGTAGAGGCGGAGATCGGACACGTCGGCGATACGGACGACGAGAGCGCCGCCCCCCTGACGACGCCCGAGGAAGCGTACCACTTTTCCACGGCGACGGAAGTCGATGCGCTGGCGATTGCCATCGGCACGGCGCACGGCGTGTATAAGAGCAAGCCCAAGCTCGACATCGAGCGGCTCAAACGCATCCGCGCACGGCTGGACACCCCCCTTGTCCTGCACGGCGGGAGCGGGCTGACGGACGACGACTTCCGCCGCTGCGTGGAAAACGGCATCGCCAAAGTCAATATCTTCACCGATCTCACCCTCGCCGCAACGCGCGGCTTTGAAGAGGGCATCAAAGACGGGCTCAACTACATGAAGGCGAGAAACCGCAAGGTGGACGCCGTGCGCGAAGAGATCATGCGCTATATCCGCCTCTTCGGCTCTGCGGGGCGCGCGTAAAGGGCGCCCGAAAGGACAACTCCTCCCCCCCTCTTATATCTGTAAGCCGCCCGCAGGCTGTGCCTGCGGGCGGCTTACCTTACAAAAAAGCGAAAAGCCCCGCGTAAGACGGAGCTTTGTGTTCAAAAGGAGACGCCGAAAAAGAGTGCGCCGCAGCAGGTCTCCTGCCGCACGGCGGCACTTCCGCCGCTTTGGCTCTAAGAAAGCCGACGGGCGATCTCTTCGCGCGAGGGAAGATGGTCGATGGCGCCGCGGCCGAGCGTGTTGAGCGCGCCCGCCACATTGCCATAGGCAAACGCCTTATCCAAAGTCTCCGCCGTCCATTGGGCGGGAGAAGTCCCGTCCAACCGCGAAAGCACGCCCGCAAAGAAGGCGTCGCCCGCACCCGTCGTATCGACGGGCTTGACGTCGATCGCAGGGAGCGCGTGTCTCTTTCCACCGAAGCGCCATTCGCAGCCGTTCTTCCCGAACGTCACGCAGACGAGCTTTTCGGGAAAGCCCGAAACGTAGTCCTCGCCGAAGATCGCCACTTCGTCCTCCGAAAATTTGACGATATCGGCAAGGGCAATGATCTTGCGATAGACGTTGACCGCCGCCCGCGTATTGCGGAAGATGTCCGAACGGAAGTTGACGTCGAAACTGACGAGCTTTCCCGCCCCGCGGGCACGGCGCATAAGTTCAGCGGCATAGGCGCGCCCCGTCCGTTCGCTCAGCATCAGGGAGCCGACGTGGACGATGTGCGCCCGCCCGAGCAAGTCGTCGGGCACGGCGGGCAGATGATAATCCGCGGTGTTCTTTCGGTAAAAGCAGAAGGAACGGTCGCCGTGTTCGTCGAGCGCGACAAAGGCGAGCGTCGTATTGCGGCGGGGATCGCGGCGCAGATACAGCTCTTTCAAGCCCTGCGCACGGGCAAACCGTTCGAGGAAAGTCCCCATAAGATCGTCGCCGACGCAGCCTAAAAAAGCGGTCTCCGCCCCGAACTTTGCCGCCGCGCACGCCACGTTGAAGGGCGCGCCGCCCGCATTTTGTTCATAGACCGTCTTGCCGCCGTGCACGCTGCCGGTCATATCGCATAAAATTTCACCGACGCAAAGGATCATCTCTCTTCCCTCTCTTTTGTCTCTTCGCATGCCGCAAAGCGCGGCCGCAGAGCCCGCCCGAAACGCCCGCCGCGGTCGCCGCGTTTCCGCTCAGAAATAAAATTTCACGGTGTATGCCTTCGTCACATCGGTGCGGAAGGTGACGAAAACGGTATCGGAATCGGGAGCAGTCTTCCCCGCATGGAGCGGGAAGGCGCCCGCTTGCTTCCTCGAACGGACAAAGCCCGCCTCCTCCCCGTTCACGGTGATCTTCTTGGGTCTGCCGACGCCTTTGACGCAGTGGAGCTTGACCGAAATTTCGCGTTCCGAGAAGGCGCGCTCGCCCGTAAACGCTCCTTTCGCCGCGTCCAGCGTCACGACGAAGGCATTCTCGCCCTCTTCATAGCGCGCGCCGTACTTCGTCGTGCGGTACGCCCCGCCCTTGTAGGCGGTCGTCTCGCCGTCGTCTTCGTAGAGAAGCCCTTCGTCGGCGGCGTTCTTATCGGGATAGTAATCGAGGACGAGCTTATCCCACTTCTGTTCCTTGGTGTTCCTCGCCTCGTGCGCGAGCGGCACGAGCGCCCCCAAGCGCACAAAGAGCGGCATTTCGCGAAGGGCGTATTGCTTGAAGATAGTCTTTCCGCCCGTATATACTTTGCCGTCGAAGGTATCCAGCCATCTGCCCTCGGGGAGATAGACGGGCACTTTGTCGCCTCGGTCAAGTTCCTTATAGTAGAGCCCGATCGCGGCCTCTCCGCCCGCCTGGAAGTATTCGATGACGACCTTGTGCTTCTTGCCGCCCTCTACGACGTTGAGCAGATAGCTCATCGCAGAATGCACGCCCTTGTCCTCGAAGACCTTTTCGCCGTCCACGTAGACCGTCGCGCCGTCGTCGCAGCGGATGACGAGCCGAACGTCCTGTTTGAACAGCACTTCCGCCTCGAAACGCGCCGAAAATTCGTAGACGGGCACGCCCTTTTCGGGAGAGCGGCGGTTCCACATCTTGTCGAGCATGGGATACTGCGCCTTGGCGAGCGGGTCGCCCTTGCATTCCCTGCCCGCGTAATAGGTCGCTTGGATGGGCGAGGTGTAGTTTGCCTTCGGCACGGGCAAAGAGTGCTTCCCCGCGACGGGCTTAATGAGCAGATCGTCCAGCATATATTCATCGTCGCACTTGACGGCACGCTTGTCTTTCGGGTAGTTCCACCCCAAGCGGCGGAAGATGGGCGCGCCCGTCTCGTAATTCTCGTGCGCCGCTGTGTAGATCGCGGGCAGCAGACGGTAGCGCAGGTCGTTGTATTCGCGCACGATATTTAGCGTCTCCTCGTCATACACCCACGGGTCGCGCGGCCGCTTGACATTGTTCGTGCAGTGCGGGCGGAAGACGGGAGAGAGCGTGCCGAACTGCATCCAGCGGATAAAGAGCTCCTTTTCGGGATCGCCGATGTGTCCGCCGCAATCGGAATTCACGTACGCGATGCCGTTCTCCGACGCTTTGAGCATCGTCGCCACCTCCCGCGCGAGGGCATCGGCATCGCAGAAGGTGTCCCCCGTCCACTGAATGGAATAGCGGTGCGAAGCGGTATCCTTGATGCCCTGATAGCACCCGTTGGCGACATTGACGACGTTCCCCATGATGACGGGGCGGCGGTAGACCTCGTTGTCCCCCGCCTGCTTCTGATAGAAGTGGCGCGTGATGTCGGTGAAGAGATACAGTCCGAGCGTCTCCCAATATACGTTTTCGGAGGCGGACAAAAGGTGCGTGCTCCAATTCCTGTCGTACCACCAGGTATCCAGCCCCAGCTCCATGAGCGCCTGCAAGTTCTTCTCGCGGTAGGCGATCTCGGGCCCGTCAAATACGCTCTTCGTGCCCGCGACGGGCTCGGGATGGTCGTTGAACATCACCTCCACGCCGTGCTCGTGCGCGAAGGAGAGAAAGCGCTTCATATCGGGGAAGAGCTTTTTATTTACGTCATACCCCCAGCCCTCGGCGCAGTCCCGCCAGTCGGTATCGATGACCATGTTATCGAGCGGGATGTTGTATTTTTCATAGTCGAGGATGAGCTGTCTTGCCTCCTCTTCGGTGTAGGCATAGTACTTGCTCTCCCAGCCGCCCAGCGTGGAGAGGCGCACGAATTCGCTCCGCCCCGTCAGTTCCACATACAGACGGCGCAGCTTTATATAGTCCTTGCCGCAGAGGAGAAGATACACGTCCTGCGCGTTCTCTTCCACGGAGTACTCCCCCTTCCTGTCTGCGGAATACCCCCCTTCGGGGAGAAAGATGCGCGGGCTGTCGGCGATCGCGAACACTTCGGGCGTCTTGTCAAGGGGCGGGAGTTCGCCGCTGTTCTGCTGCTTGCGGTAGGTATAGACGCGCTGTCCGTTTTTTTCGAGCTTCACGCCCGCAAGGCTGCTTCCGCCCTCGGGCAGATAGAGCTCGTATTCTCCGAAGCAAATGACGCCCTCTTCCTGCGAATAGGCGATCTTGCTGTCTGCATACTGCGCGCGGTCGGGGATAAAGAACGTGTCCCGATCGCAGAACCCCTTCTTCCCCGCGCGTTCGATGCGCACCACCTCTTCGCTCAGCAGCTGCACGCGAAGCTCTCCATAGACGATCTCTTCCATGATCATTCTCCCGTGACCCTTTTAGGCCGATATAAAGTATTTCTCGGGCTCCCGAAACGATCTCCCGCCCGCTCTTGCGGCGATGCTGTGCACGCTCCGAAGCTGCCCGTATCATAGCATACTTTCACGCAAAAGTAAACAAAACGAACGGCTCAAACGCCAACAATTTCGCAATTCGTTCGCTATTCTTTCCCGTTCATTGCCGAAAAAACAGCCCGCTTGTTCCACACTGTTCACGTCATTCCCCGCCGAAAGATCGGCTCTTCATTTCCACACTGTTCACGTCATTCCCCGCCGAAAAGTCGGCTCACTTGTTCCGCACCGTTCGCGTCATTCCCCGCCGAAAGATCGGCTCTTCATTTCTGCACCGTTCGCGGCGCAAAAAAAACGAAGTACCCTTTCAGATACTTCGCTTTTTGTGATTTGTGAACGAAAAGGCTACACGCATCAGTCTTTATATTGCCTATATAATATCAAATT
This sequence comes from Candidatus Gallimonas gallistercoris, assembly GCA_019117085.1. GTDB lineage: Bacteria > Bacillota > Clostridia > Christensenellales > Borkfalkiaceae > Gallimonas > Gallimonas gallistercoris. The sequence goes on along the minus strand of DXAJ01000112.1, from coordinate 4 downwards.
GCAC
>DXAJ01000010.1 GCA_019117085.1 Candidatus Gallimonas gallistercoris | reverse complement strand
GGCGGCGGCATGGCATACACCTTCTTGAAGGCGCAGGGCGGCTCGGTCGGCACTTCGCTCGTCGACGACGAAAAGCTCGACTACTGCCGCGACATGATCAAGAAGGCGAAGGACATGGGCAAGGAGCTCCTCCTTCCCGTCGATACCGTCATCGTCAAGGAGTTCCCCGATCCCATCGACGCTCCCGTCGAGACCAAGGTCGTCCCTTCGATGGAGATCCCCGCAGACATGATGGGTCTCGACATCGGCACCAAGACGCGCGAACTCTTTGCAGAGAAGGTCAAGAGCGCCAAGACGGTCATCTGGAACGGCCCCATGGGCGTGTTCGAGAACCCCACCCTTGCAGCAGGCACCATCGCAGTCGCGCAGGCGCTTGCAGACGCCAAGGGCGCGACGACCATCGTCGGCGGCGGCGACTCCGCAGCGGCGTGCGCACAGCTCGGCTTTGCCGATAAGATCACGCACATCTCCACGGGCGGCGGCGCTTCCCTCGAGCTGTTCGAAGGCAAGGTCCTCCCCGGCATCGCCTGCCTCAACGACAAGCAGTAACCAAACCGACTTCTCTGCGGGGCGCCCTCGCCCCGCAGATTTTTTACGGAAATCATTTTTGAAAGGAGTATTATAATGCGCAGACCCATCATTGCAGGCAACTGGAAAATGAACAACACCGCCAAGGAGGGCGTCGCCCTCATCGAGGCATTGAAGCCCCTCGTTTCGGACGCGAACTGCGACGTCGTCGTGTGCGTTCCCGCCATCGACATCCCCGCCGCCGCGGAAGCGCTCAAAGGCAGCAACATCGCGCTCGGCGCGCAGAACGTCCACTTCGCCCCCAAGGGCGCATACACGGGCGAAATTTCCGCCGATATGCTCAAAGAGTACGGCGTTGAATACGTCATCATCGGCCACAGCGAACGCCGCCAGTACTTCGGCGAGACGGACGAGACCGTCAACAAGCGCACGCTCGCGGCGCTTTCCGCAGGGCTTATCCCCATCGTCTGCATCGGCGAGACGCTCGAAGAGCGCGAAAGCGGCAAGACGGAAGCAGTCCTCGACCGTCAGATCGAAGAAGGCATGAAGGGCATCGACGACATCTCCAAGATCGTCATTGCCTACGAGCCCGTCTGGGCGATCGGCACGGGCAGGACGGCGACCGCAGAACAAGCTAACGAGACGATCGGCTACATCCGCAAGAAGGTCGCTTCCGTCTTCTGCCCCAAGTGCGCCGAAAAGGTGCGCATCCAGTACGGCGGCTCCATGAACGCGGGCAATGCCGCTTCCCTCATGGCGATGCCCGAGATCGACGGCGGTCTCATCGGCGGCGCTTCCCTGAAAGCTCCCGACTTTTCCGCCATCGTCCACTTCGACAAGGAGAACTGACATGAAAAAGACCCCTTACGCCATCATCATCATGGACGGCTACGGGCTCAACCCCGACGCGAACGGCAACGCCATCGCGATGGACGGCAGCCTCAACGTCCACGCCCTTCAGAAGGAGTACCCCTCCGCGACGCTCGGCGCGAGCGGCCGTTCCGTCGGTCTGCCCGACGGCCAGATGGGCAACTCCGAAGTCGGCCACCTCAACATGGGCGCGGGCCGCATCGTCTATCAGGATCTCACCAAGATCACGAAAGAGATCGAAGACGGCGAATTCTTCGAAAACCCCGCCCTCATCCATGCGATGGACAGCGCCAAAAATAACAACAAGCAGCTCCATCTTTGGGGGCTCCTCTCCGACGGCGGCGTGCACAGCCACATCACCCATCTCTTTGCACTCTTGGAAATGGCAAAGCGCCGCGGCGTGCCGCAGACCTTCGTCCACTGCTTTATGGACGGCAGAGATGTCTCCCCCACCTCGGGCGCAGGCTTTGCGGAGCAATTGCAGGCGGAGATGGACAAGCTCGGCTACGGCAAGATCGCGTCCGTCTGCGGCAGATACTACGCGATGGACCGCGACAACAACTGGGACCGCATCGAAAAGGCATATGATATGCTCACGGTCGGCACGGGCATCCACGCCGAAAACGCGGCGGAGGCGCTCCGCGCTTCCTATGCGGGCGGCGTGACGGACGAGTTCGTCCTTCCCACCAACATCGTGGAGAACGGCAAACCCGTGGCGCTCGTCGAAGAGGGCGATTCTATCATCTTCTTCAACTTCCGCCCCGACCGTGCGCGCGAGATCACCCGCGCCTTCTCGCAGGATCCCTTCGTCGTGCCCAAGGGCACCGCGTTCGAGCGCAAGACGGGCTTTTTGCACCCCGAATATGTGTGCTTCACCGTCTACGACGCGGAGTACAAGAATGTTGCGATCGCCTTCCCCAAGCAGTCGCTCCACAACACGCTGGGCGAATACCTTGCCAAGATGGGCAAGAAGCAGCTGCGCATCGCCGAGACGGAGAAGTACGCCCACGTCACCTTCTTCTTCAACGGCGGCGTCGAAGAGCCCAACGAGAACGAAGTGCGCGTGCTCATCAACTCCCCCAAGGTCGCGACGTACGATCTCCAGCCCGAGATGTCGGCGCCCGAAGTGACGGCGCGCGCGCTCGAAGAGCTCGATTCGGGCGAATTCGACGTGATGATCTTAAACTTCGCCAACTGCGACATGGTCGGCCACACGGGCGTCATCCCCGCGGCAGTCAAGGCGGTGCACACGGTGGACGAGTGCGTGAAGAAGATCACCGA
>DXAJ01000009.1 GCA_019117085.1 Candidatus Gallimonas gallistercoris | reverse complement strand
AAAGGCGACTTCTGGTTCGATGTGCCAGAACTCTGCGACGTGCCTTGTCGTGTTGGAGTTCTCCGCGCGGAAGGAGGGCCCGAAGGTGTAGATCTTGCTGAACGCCATCGCGGCGACTTCGCCTTCGAGCTGTCCCGAAACGGACAGCCCCGCCTTGACGCCGAAGAAGTCGTCCTTGTAGTATTCCTGCTCGCTCTCATACTTGGCGTCGTAGGGCTGGGTGGTGACGCGGAACATCTCCCCCGCGCCCTCGCAGTCGCTCGCCGTGATGATGGGCGTATGGACGTAATAATAGCGGTGCTCGTGGAAGTAGCGGTGCACGGCCTGCGCCGCGACGGAACGCACGCGGAACACGGCGTTGAAGGTGTTGGTGCGCAGCCTCAGATGTGGGATGCCGCGCAGGAATTCCAGCGTCGTGCGCTTTTTCTGGATGGGATATTCGGGCGGGCATTTGCCGAGGAGCACGACTTCCTTCGCGTTGAGCTCATGCCCCTCCCCCTTGAACGCCTTGACAACTTCGCCCTTGACCGAGACGGAAGCCCCGAGCTTGGTGCATTCGGGATCGACCTTTAAGGCATTCTTGTCAATGACGATCTGAAGGCGGGGAAAGCTCGTGCCGTCGGCAAGTTCCAAAAAGGCGACGGCGGCGGAATCGCGGAAGGTGCGCACCCAGCCGCAGACGGTCACTTCCTGCCCCAACAGTTCGGGGCGTTTCAATACGTCATAAATATCGGTGTGTTTCATACGATCTCACTCCTGCCTTTTGCGGCGATCTCAATAGGCGCGCGCAAACACGATGGTGTGCGCCGACTTCTTTCCGCAGGCAACGCAGGTCTTTACAGTATCTTCTTTCGCATAGACGCGCGCGGTCGCCTGGGCAAATTCTTTGACTTTATCCTCGCACTCGCGGCAGCCGCACCAGCCGGCGCGCACAAAGTTGCCGCGGTTGACGCCGTCCAAAAGCTCGTCGAGCGTTTCTGCGTCGACGATGCGCTGTTCCATGCGCTTCTTGGCGGTGTCATACATATTTTCCGCGATCTCGTGAAGGAGCGCCTTGACGCCCTCTTCCGCGTTTTCGAGGGGAAGTTCGCCCTTTTCGAGGGTATCCCTGCGGCAGACGGTCATCTTGCCCGCTTCGATGTCGCGCGGGCCGAGCTCGATGCGCACGGGCACGCCCTTCATCTCCCACTCGTTGAACTTCCAGCCGGGAGAGTTGTCGGTATCGTCCAGAACGACGCGGACGCCCGCCTTTTGAAGGCGCTCTTTGAGTGCGGTGCAGGCTTCGAGGACGCCCCCCTTCTTTGCTGCGATGGGTACGATGACTGCCTGCACGGGCGCGACGACGGGAGGCATGACGAGGCCGCGTTGGTCGCCGTGCGTCATGATGAGCGCGCCGATGAGGCGGGTGGAAACGCCCCAGCTCGTCGTGTAGGCGTACTTCTGCACGCCGTCCTTATCGAGGAATTTGATCTCGAACGCCTTGGAGAAATTCTGCCCGAGATAATGCGAGGTGCCCGCTTGAAGGCTCTTGCCGTCGTGCATCATCGCCTCCATCCCGAAGGTGGCGACGGCGCCCGCGAACTTTTCCTTCTCCGTCTTTCGCCCCGTCAGAACGGGCATCGAAAGGCAGGTCTTTGCAAACTCTTCATAGACGGAGAGCATCTTCATCGTCTCCTCCATCGCCTCCTCTTCGGTGGCGTGGACGGTGTGGCCCTCCTGCCAGAGGAATTCGCTCGTGCGGAGGAAGGGACGGGTGGTCTTCTCCCAACGCATGACGTTCGCCCACTGGTTCATGAGGACGGGAAGATCGCGGTAAGACTGGATCCACTTGCCGTACATCGTGCCGATGATGGTCTCCGAAGTCGGGCGGATGCAGAGCGGCTCTGCAAGCTTTTCCCCGCCCGCGTGCGTGACGACGGCGACTTCGGGCGCAAAGCCTTCGACGTGCTCCGCCTCCTTCGTCATGAAGGACATGGGGATGAGGAGCGGGAAGTAAGCGTTTTCATGCCCCGTCTCCTTGAAGCGCTTGTCGAGCTCCTTTTGGATATTTTCCCAGATGGCGTACCCGTACGGGCGGATGACCATCGTGCCTTTGACGGGGCCGTAGTCAACGAGCTTGGTCTTTAAGACGACGTCCGAATACCACTGGGGGAAGTCCGACTCGATGTCGGCGATCTGCGATACGAATTGCTGTTCCTTTGCCATAAAATGCTCCTAAAAATACTACCGAAGACCGCAAAGAAAGGCAGAAGAGACGTTCCTCTCTTCCCCTCTCCGGCGGCCGTGATCTATATTGTGTTAGAATTCGTTGCGTTCGCTCTTGGAGATATAGCCGAGCGCGAATGCGTTGGGGCCGACGTGCGAACCGATGACGGGCCCCATGATGGAGACGTGCGGCTCGATGCCGAGCTTATCGCGGACATATTGGGCAAGTTCTTCCGCGCAGGGAGAATTGTCGGTATGCACGATGAAGACGTATTGATATTCGGGGTCGGGTCTCTCTTTGTCGATCTTCGCCTTGATATAGGAGATGGCTTTCTTGGTGCCGCGCACTTTGTCGAGCACGAAGAGCTTGCCTTCCTTATCGAACGAGATGATGGGCTTGATGGAGAGCACGCCCCCCACCGCTGCCGCAACGGCAGACAGCCTTCCGCCGCGCTTCAAGTAGTTGAGATCGTCCGCCACGATGAAGTGCTGGATATGCTCCCTCAGCGAATTGACGTGATCGTACGCTTCTTTCGCCGTCTTGCCCGCGTTGCGGTCCTGAAGGGCGATACGCACGAGCGCGCCCTGCCCCACCGTCGCCGTCAGAGGATCGACGACATACACTTCGAACTTGGGATACTCCTTCTTGACTTCGGCGGCGGCTTTGGCGGCGACCGTCTTGGTCGGGGAAAGCCCGCTCGAGATCGTGAAGTGCACGACGTCTTCCGCGCCCTCTTTGGCGAGCTTCAAAAAGTGCTCGTAGTGCGATTCGTAGTTGAGCATGGAAGTGCGCGAAAACGCGCCTTCTCGAAGCTCGTTATAAAAATCGACGTATTCCTGATAATTGGTGAAGTTGTCGAGATGATCTTCCATCTTGCCGTCCTTTTCCACCGTGAAGGTCAAAGAGACGAACTTGATGTCGTTCTCGACGATAAAGTCGTGATAAAGGTCACAGGTCGAATCGGTCGACAGTGTGAATTTGTATGCCATGTTACTCTCCGCTCTCCCGACGGGAAACCTGCATTGCGCGAATTTTCGCAAGCTCTGCCCGTATCGATAGGTCGATTATACCATATTTCGTGGCAAGAGGCAAGAATATTTGGAAAAATTGTGGGAATGAGCCCGACTTTTTTGCAAAAAGGTCTTGAAAAACACGCCGTCACAAGGTATAATACTTCTGATAAGGCGCGCATTCCCAAATCTGCGCGCGAAAGAAGGGGGACTATGACAAGAGAACAACTGTTTCAACTCAAGAACGGGACCGACGTGCGCGGGACCGCGATCGCAGGCGTCAAAGACGATCCCGTCACGCTGACGGACGAAGCCGTCACGCTCATCGCGAAGGCTTTTTACGTCTGGGCGGCGAAGAAGACGGGAAAGGCACAGCCCGTCATTGCCGTCGGGCATGATTCCCGTCTTTCGGCGGGTCACATCTCGGCGCTCGTTGCGGACGCCGTGAATGCCTGCGGCGGGGACGTCATCCTCACGGGGCTTTCTTCGACGCCTTCCATGTTCATGCTGCTGCAAGACGGGTTCGGCGCGGATGCTTCGGTGATGATCACGGCGAGCCACCTGCCCTATCAGAAGAACGGGCTCAAATTCTTCGTCAAAGAAGGCGGCCTCGAAAGCAGCGATCTTTCCGAAGTTTTGGAGATCGCGGCAACGGGAGAATTCCCTGCAGGCAGCGGCAAGCGGGAGGAAAGGAGCTATCTTCCCAAGTATGCGGGCGACCTTGTGGAAAAGGTGCGCGCGGCGACGGGTATGGAGAAGCCCCTTGCGGGCAAACGCATCCTCGTGGACGCGGGCAACGGCGCGGGCGGATTTTATGCCGACCTCGTTTTAAAGCCCTTGGGGGCGGATACGACGGGCTCGCAGTTTTTGGAACCCGACGGGAGCTTTCCCAACCACATCCCCAATCCCGAGAACGAGACGGCGATGCAGTCTGTTTGCGCGGCAGTCAAAGAAAACCATGCCGATTTCGGCATCATCTTCGATACCGACGTCGACCGTGCGGGAGCAGTCTCTTCGGACGGCGAGGAGATCAACCGCAACCGCCTCATCGCGCTCATTTCCGCGATCTTACTCGAAGAGCATCCGGGCTCCTATATCGTCACCGATTCCGTGACGAGCGACGGGCTCGCGTCCTTCATCGCGGCGCACGGCGGCGTGCATCACCGCTTCAAGCGCGGGTATAAGAACGTCATCAACGAGAGCAAGCGCCTCAACGCGGAGGGCAAGTACTCCCCTCTCGCCATCGAGACGAGCGG
>DXAJ01000111.1 GCA_019117085.1 Candidatus Gallimonas gallistercoris | reverse complement strand
TGAACGCGCGCCCGACAAAGGGCGTCATGGGCGGAACGATATATCCGAGTTCGTCTTCAAAGTAGCGGGCTATGTCCGTGATCGCCGTGAAATCCATGCCGTCGTCGGTGCCGCGCAGGGAGGCGTATTCGATCGCCATCGCCTCGAGCGGGCAGTTGCCCGTGCGCTCGCCGATGCCGAGCAGCGAACAGTTGACCGCCGACGCGCCGTACAGCCATGCCGTGGAAGCGTTGGTGACCACCTTGTAAAAGTCGTTGTGCCCGTGCCATTCGAGGAGATCGTGCGGCACGTTCGCATAGTGATAGAGGCCGTAGACGATGCCCTGCACGCTCCTCGGCAGCGTGACGCCGGGGAAGGTGACGCCGAAGCCCATCGTATCGCACATCCTGATCTTGATGGGGATGCCGCTGTCCTCCATGAGGCGCATGAGCTCGGACGCGAACGGGATGACAAAGCCGTAGAAGTCTGCCCTCGTGATGTCTTCGAAGTGGCAGCGCGGGCGGATGCCGTAGGAAAGCGCGCTCTTGACGATGCCGAGGTACTTATCGAGCGCCTGCTTGCGCGTCAAGTGCATCTTCTTGAAGATGTGATAGTCCGAGCAGCTAACGAGGATGCCCGTCTCCTTGACGTCCGCCTGCTTGACGAGCTCGAAGTCGCGCTCGTCGGCGCGGATCCACGTCGTGATCTCGGGGAATTTGAGCCCCGTATCCTGACAGGCGCGGAGGGCCTCTTTATCCTTCTTGGAATAGAGGAAGAATTCCGACTGCCTTACGAGCCCCTTGGGGCCGCCGAGGCGTGCCATGAGCTTATAAAGATCGACGATCTGCTTGACCGTGAAGGGCGAGGTGGACTGCTGGCCGTCGCGGAAGGTGGTGTCCGTCATCCAGATCTCATCGGGCATATTCATGGGGACATGGCGGTGATTGAAGGCGATCTTGGGAATGGACTCGTAGTCGAAGAGCTCGCGATAAAGGTTGGGCTCCTTGACGTCCTGGAGCTGATAGCGGTAGACGGTATCCTCCAGAAGGTTAGATTTATCGTTGTAAATGATCATGCGGGTTCGCCTCCATGAAAAAGTTCGTTCTTTTTTATGATAGCAAGAAATGCAAGTTTTGTCAAGCAAAACGCAAGCGCACGGCACTTTTGCGCAATTTTAAGCAAATTCATGCATAAATGTATATTTCAACGAGGAAAGGAGAGAGGCGCGAGGCCCCTCCCCTTTCCAAGATCTATGAAGATAACAGGATGGATGGATAAACTTATTTTTTCTCCTTTGCCTTTTTGGCGGCGGAGCAGGCGGTGCAGTGCGAGCAGTCCGAACAGCCGCAGTCGCAGCCGCCCTTGCCTAACTTTTTGCGCACGATGCGCCAGCCGAACACGCCTGCAACGAACGCTGCCGCAAGGACGATGATGAGGATCTCATACCAGGTCATGCCGCCTCCTTTGCACGGGCGCCGCGCCTGCCGCTCTTGCGGGTGCGAAGCCCGACAGGATGGTTCTTATTATACAACACGATCGAAAGGACGACAATTACCGCGGCTGCCGCGAAGAGGAACACCGTCCACCACCAGGTGCCGATCAGATACACCGCCATCGAGACGACGTAGGAAGTCGCCAGCCAGAAGAGGAGCGTCCCTCCGAATTTGCCCTTGGGGAGTTCCGCGCGCGCCGTTGCGGTCGCCGCAAAGCAGGGAATGGTCGTCATGTTGAAGGCGATGAAGGCGATGAGCCCGGGGATGCCGATGCCCGTTGCCTCGATCATGGCCTGCACATAGGAAACGCCCGATTCGTCCTCCGCGAGCGCCGCGCCCGCGATGCAGGCGGCAAGCGTTGCGAAGGTGGAGATGACGTTCTCCTTGGCGATGAGGCCCGTGACTGCCGCGACGGCGAACACCCAGCCCCATTCGCCCAGCTGCGCGCCGAAGCCGACGGGCGTTAAGAGCGGCTGCACGAGACGGCCGAAGTTTGCAAGGATGCTCTCGTTGATGCGCTCGTCGGACAAAAATTCGAGCGTGGGCGAGAAGTGGGAGATGACCCAGATGATGATGGTCGAAGCGAGGATGATGGTGAACGCCTTCTTGACGAAGTGCTTGGTCTTATCCCACAGATGGATCATGAGGGAAGAGAAGCGGGGCGCGTGGTAGGCGGGCAACTCCATGATGAAGGGAGGCACGTCGCCGCGCATGGTCGTCGAACGCATCAGAAGCACGCAGACGACCGCCGTGACGATGCCGAGAAGATACATGCCGTAGGTGATGATATCGGCATTCCCCACGCCGAAGGAAGCGACGATCGCCCCCGCTACCGCGGTGAGGATGGGCAGCTTCGCCCCGCACGAGAAGAAGGGAATGACGCGGATGGTCGCCGTCCTCTCGTTATCGTCGGCAAGCGTCCTCGTGTTGATGGTCGCGGGGATGGAGCAGCCGAAGCCCATGATCATGGGCATGAACGCTCTGCCCGAAAGCCCGAATTTGCGGAAAATGCGGTCGAGGATGAACGCAACGCGCGCCATATAGCCCGAATCTTCCAGAATGGAGAAGAAGAGGAAGAGCACCAAGATCCAGGGGAGGAAAGAAAGCACCGCCGCGATGCCCTCCAAGACGCCGTTCCCGAGGAAGCCCGCGACCCATTCGACGGGGATCTTCTCGATGCCCTGCCCGATGAGGCCGAATATCTCGCCCACGATGATGTCGTTCCAGAGGTTATTCAGGATGCACCCGGGCGAGAACACGGTGCCGTCGTAGACGCAGGCGAGTACGCGCACCCAGAAGTTCTCCGTGTCCATGCCGAGGTCTTCGAGGGAAGGCATCCAGCCCTCGCCGAAGCCGTTCAAAAAGAGGAAATTCTCCGAGAACGTCAGATGGAAGACGGCAAACAGGACGAGAAGGAAGATGGGAATGCCCCACACGCGGTGCGTGAGCACCTTATCGGCGCGGTCGGAGCGCGTCAGCTTCTCCTTCTTGTTCTTTTTGGTGACGACGGACGTGAAGTTCGCCGAAATATACTTGTATCTCGCATCCGCCACGACGGCTTCGAGGTCGTCGCCGAACACGTCGTCCGAAAAGGTCGCCTTGAAGGCGTTCACCGTGGGAACGAGTTCGGGATGCGCCTTTGTTTCCAGCTCGTCGAGCTCGGAAAGTTTGACGGCGTGGAAGAGCGGAGAGACGACCTTCTGCCCTTCGAGCGCGATGGAAACGTCCTTGATAAGGTGCGCGACGGGCGAATCTTGGAGCACCGTCTCCCCCTTTCTCGGGGTCTTGGACGCCTTGATCGCCCTGTCCATGAGCTCCTTGATACCCGTGCCGCGCAGCGCCGAGACGGCGACGACGGGGATACCGATCTTGCGTTCGAGCGCGGCGGCGTCGACCTTGTCGCCCGCCTTCTCCACCGCGTCCATCATGTTGAGGGCGATGACCATGGGAACGTCGATCTCCATGAGCTGCGTGGTGAGATAGAGATTGCGCTCCAAATTGGTCGCGTCGACGATGTTGATGACGCAGTCGGGGCGCTCATCCAATATGTAATTGCGCGAGATGACTTCCTCGGGCGTGTAGGGCGAGAGCGAGTAGATGCCGGGAAGGTCGACGATGAGCGCGGGTTCCGCACCCTTCTTATAGGTACCCTCCCGCTTTTCCACCGTGACACCCGGCCAGTTGCCCACATATGCCGTGGAACCCGTCAGAAGGTTGAAGAGCGTCGTCTTGCCGCAGTTGGGATTGCCCGCCAATGCAAACTTCTTCATTTTGCAACCTCCATTTCTACGCACGCCGCCTCCGTCTTGCGAAGAGTGAGTTCATAGCCGCGGATGGTGACCTCGAGGGGGTCTCCGAGCGGCGCCTTCTTGCGCAGGAAGATCTCCGCCCCGGGCGTCACGCCCATGTCGAAGAGCCTTCTTCTCATCTTTCCCTCGCCCGAGACGGCCTTGACCGAGCCGCGCTCGCCGACGGAAAATTCACTCAACAGCTTATTCGTCATACTTTATTTTCATACCTCCGTATTGCTTTCAAGCGACAAAGATGTGCGACGCCAGCCCGAAATCTATGGCGAGCTTGACGTCCCTCACGATGCAGACGAGGCTCCCCCCGTTCGAGGAAAAGACGACGATCTCGCTGCCGATGGTAAGCCCAAGGTCGGCAAGATGCTTTTTCGTCTTCTCGTCCGCCAATATTTTGACGATCTTCATGTTCTGCCCCAACGGGGCAAGTTTCAAAGGCATTGTTTCTCCCGTGAACTCCCGCCCGTTTGCTTTTTCCGAAGGCGGCGGGAACTCTTTGATGTTGGTTCGCATACGCTAACCTTTCGGTCGAAAAAGCGCGCGGCTCCCCTTTGCGGGCAATGCCGCACACGGCACGACGGCTTTTCCGATCGGCAAGTTCGCTATCGCTAACCAACTACGGTCGCATTATATCACACTCCCCTTCCGCTGTCAACGGTTTGACGGCGGTTTTTCAAAAAAAGTTCGCCATTGCGAACTTAAATTTGAATGAACCGAAAACGTTTGCGTTTGCTTTGGCAATTACTCCCTCCGTCTCATCATCGGCATTCGCCGAATGATGAGCCACCTCCCCGAAGAGGAGGCCAAATTAAGCAAAAATAACTTCCGCGAGGAGGGTTCCCCTCTTCCTTCCAAACTGAAATGAGCCGAGCAAGGTTCCCTTGCGCTTCGTCGCAGCGGAGCAAATTTCGCAAGCCGCTGCGTTCCTTGCGGCTATGCTTCGATGCTCGCTGCTCCTCTTCCCGCAAAACTCGCTGCGCGATTTTTGCGGGAGCCCTTTCTTATGAATTTCTCCCGCGAGGAGGGTTCCCCTCCGCTGCGGGACTCAATTAGCCTCTTACCAGAGGCTTATTGTTCTTAGAATGACAACAAGGCAGGCGGGCGAAAGAGTAAGTTAAAATCACCCATCTTCACCCCTCACGGCATTTGTTTTGCGAAGCAAAAGAAATGCGTGAACATAAGAAAACGGGATCCGCTCCTGCCAAAAGCAGGATGCAGATCCCGTTCCGTAGAACTTTTTCGGGTCGGGCGCCCCCCAAAGCGCCTTGACCGTTTTTTAGAAGTTACTTGTTATCCTCGGGCGTGTGCCACTTCCAATTCTGGATCTCGGGCAGGTCTTCGCCGTATTCGGCGATGTAGTTCCTGTGCTCGACCAGCTTGTCGTTCATCATCTGAACGAGGAAGGAGCCCTTGTTCCCCAGCTGAGGCAGGCTCATCATCGCCTCGCGGACGAGGTGGAAACGGTCGATATGGTTCTGAACGCGCATATCGAAGCCCGTCGTGATGGTGCCTTCCTCCATATAACCGAACACCTTGATGTTGCGGTTGTGGCGGGTATAGGTGAGCTCGTGGATGAGTTTCGGATAGCCGTGGTACACGAAGATGACGGGCTTATCCTTGGTGAAGATCGCGTAGAACGCGCTGTCGCGCAGGCCGTGAGGATGATTCTCGTGAGAATCGAGCTTCATCAGGTCGACGACGTTGACGAAACGGATCTTGAGATCGGGCATGTAGTCGCGCAGGATGGTCGTTGCCGCGAGCGCTTCCACGGTAGGCGTATCGCCGCAGCATGCCATGACGAGGTCGGGTTCTTCGCCCGCGTCGTTGGACGCCCAAGGCCAGACGCCGATGCCCTGCGTGCAGTGCTTGACTGCCTGGTCCATCGTCAGCCACTGATAGGTCGGGTGCTTACTAGCCACGATGACGTTGATATAGCCCTTGCTCTTGACGCAGTGGTCGAAGCAGGAGAGGAGACAGTTGGTATCCGGCGGCAAGTAGCAGCGGATGACGTCTGCCTTCTTGCAGGTGACGTGATCGAGGAAGCCGGGATCCTGGTGCGTGAAGCCGTTGTGATCCTGCTGCCAAACGTTGGAGGTCAGGATGAGGTTCAAGGACGAAATATCCTGTCTCCAGGGCAGTTCGTTGGTGACTTTCAGCCACTTCGCGTGCTGCGAGACCATCGAGTCGACGATACGGATGAAGGACTCGTAGGAAGCGAAGAAGCCGTGACGGCCGGTGAGGATATAGCCTTCGAGCCAGCCTTCGCACATATGCTCGGAAAGGTAAGCATCCATGATGCGGCCTTCGGGAGCGACGTTGTCGTCTTCGACATAGACGCAATCCTCGGGGCAGGCCTTATCGTAGATCTTGGCTTCGAAAGGACGGGAAGATGCCTCGAACGCCGCATACATACGGTTGGACATCGTCTCGTCGGGCCCGAAGATACGGAAGTTGCGGCTCTCCGCATTGAGCTTCAAAACGTCGCGGATATAATTGCCGAGCACGAGCATATCCTGTGCCTTGACGGTACCGGGCCCATCCATCTCGACGCCGTACTTGGTGAAGTCGGGAAGGCGCAGGTCTTTCAAGAGCTTGCCGCCGTTGGTATGAGGATTTGCAGAGATCCTGTGATCGCCCGTAGGAGCGAGCGCACGGAGTTCGGGCTTGAGCTTATAGTCCTCGGTGAAGAGCTCTTCGGGACGATAGGAAAGCAGCCATTCTTTGAGGATGTCGAGGTGTTCGGGCTTGTCCATCGTGATGGGCACCTGGTGCGCACGGTAGCTGCCTTCGATGTGCTTGCCGTCGACGACCTTGGGGCCCGTCCAGCCCTTGGGCGTACGCAGAACGATCATGGGCCATACGGGGCGCTCGGTATTGCCCTCTTCGCGCGCCTTGCGCTGGATCTCCTTGATCTCATTGATGCACTTATCGAGCGTTTCCGCCATCTTCTTGTGCATCGCCATGGGCTCGTCGCCTTCGACGAAGTAAGGCTTCCAGCCGCAGCCGTGGAAGAAGCTTCTCACTTCATCCTTCGAAATACGCGCGAACACCGTAGGGTTGTTGATCTTGAAGCCGTTGAGGTGCATGATGGGCAGCACCGCACCGTCCGTAACGGGGTTGAGGAACTTGTTGGAGTGCCAAGCCGTCGCAAGAGGGCCGGTCTCCGCCTCGCCGTCGCCGACGATGGTGGCTGCGATGAGGCCGGGGTTATCGAACACGGCGCCGAATGCGTGCGCGAGCGAATAGCCGAGCTCACCGCCTTCGTTGATGGAACCGGGCGTCTCGGGCGCGACGTGGGACGAAATGCCGCCCGGGAAGGAGAATTGTTTGCACAGCCTCGTCATGCCTTCCTTGTCCTCGGAGACGTTGGGGTAAACTTCGCTGTAAGTGCCTTCCAAATAGGAATTGGCGACGAAGAAGTTACCGCCGTGGCCGGGGCCGGAAAGAAGGATGAGGTCGAGATCAAACTTCTTGATGACGCGGTTGAGGTGGACATAGATGAAGTTCTGCCCGGGAACGGTACCCCAGTGACCGACGATCTTCTTCTTCACCTGATCGCGCGTCAAAGGTTCCCTGAGGAGGGGGTTCTTAAGCATGTAGAGCTGTGCCGCCGCGAGGTAGTTGGCCGCGCGCCAGTAAGCATCCATTTTCTTAAGATACTCGTCCGTCAGGGGTTTCTTTTCGGGACAATCGTTGTTGCTCATGAAAAAACTCCTCCTGATATTGCAAAAAGTCGGGATAGACCCGTTATCGTCATTATTATATACGAAGTTGAGCCGATTGTCAATAGCCGCTTCAAAAAATGCCGCCCGTTTTTACAGCTTTTTCCAAAGTCATGACGAAAAATCGGCGAAAAACAGCCGAGCGCCCGTGATTTTTCGCGCGATATGCTATCTTTTCGGGAAAGAGCGGAGAGCGCCGCCGCGGCTTTTGCCGCGGCGGCGCTCCATTTCCCTTAGTTTGAACTCAAACGTGCAAACCCACGCTTTCGCTTCTAAAAATAAAATCCCGCGAGGAGGATTGCCCTCCACTGCGGGACTCAATTTGAGCTTCCTAAAATCACTGAGCCGAGCAGGGTTCCCCTGCGCTGGCTCCCCCAATTTGTACCCGCAGGGCACTTACTGTTCTTAGAATGACAGCTAGGAGTGCGGGCGATAAGGCAAGTTAAAATCTGCCCATCTCACCCCTCGCGGAAAGATTTTTCCGTCAGCAAAAAGATTTTCGCGAATTCTCCTCACGACTTTTTTGTGCCCACACAAAAAAGTGTGAACTCTTTTATTCCCATTCAATGGTGCCCGTAGGCTTGGGGGTGAGGTCGAAGAGCACGCGGTTGACGCCCTTGACTTCCGCCGTGATGCGCGCGGTGATGTGCTGCAGGAGCGCGAAGGGAACGTCCTCCACCGTGGCGGTCATGGCGTCCTTCGTGTTGACGGCGCGCAGGATGACGGGCCATTCGAAGGAGCGCTTGCCGTCCTTGACGCCCACCGACTTGAAGTCGGGGATGACGGTGAAGTACTGCCAGACCTTGCCTTCGAGGCCGTTCTTTGCGAACTCTTCGCGGAGGATGGCATCCGATTCGCGCACCGCTTCCAGCCTGTCGCGCGTGATGGCGCCGAGACACCGAACGCCGAGCCCGGGGCCGGGGAAGGGCTGACGGAAGACCATGTTGTCGGGAAGCCCCAAAGCCTTTCCGACGACGCGCACCTCGTCTTTAAAGAGGAACTTCAAGGGTTCGACGAGCTCGAATTTGAGGTCTTCGGGAAGGCCGCCCACGTTGTGATGCGCCTTGACGGGGCCGCTTTCGAGGATGTCGGGATAGATGGTGCCCTGCGCGAGGAACTCGATGCCGTCCTGTTTTCTCGCCTCTTCTTCGAACACGCGGATGAACTCTGCGCCGATGATCTTACGCTTTTGTTCGGGCTCAACGACGCCCGCGAGCTTATCGAGGAAGCGGTCGACGGCGTCCACATAGACGAGGTTGGCGTCCATCTGGTTGCGGAACACTTCGATGACCTGCTCGGGCTCTCCCTTGCGAAGAAGGCCGTGGTTGACGTGCACGCACACGAGGTTCTTGCCGATCGCCTTGATGAGAAGGGCGGCGACGACGGAGGAATCTACCCCGCCCGAAAGGGCAAGGAGCACCTTCTTGTCCCCCACCTGCGCCTTGACGGCAGCCACCTGTTCGGCGATGAACGCCTGGGCGAGCGCTTCGGTCGTGATGCGCTCCATGCTTTCCGGTCTTACATTGCTCATATGTGATCTCCTGAAAGATTATTTTTCCTGACTTTTTTGTTCCCAGCGGTCGAGAACAGCCTGCACCTGCGCGATGAGCTGCTGCTTTTCGGGCATATAGAGGACATAGCGCGAGGCAAAGATGTTGTTGGAGAGGCCGCCCAGCGCGTACTCCGCCGTTACGGCGTCCTTTTCGGTGCAGAGGATGATCCCGATGGGCGGATTATCGTCCGCATCGTTCACTTCGGCGGCATAATAGTTGAGATAAAGATTGATCTGCCCGGCAGCTTCTGGCGTCAGTTTGGTCGTCTTGAGTTCGATGAGGACGTAGGCGCGCAATATCTTATTGTAGAACACCATATCCACATAATAGTGGGTATTGTTGACCGTGATGCGCTGCTGCGTGCCGACGAACATGAACCCGCGGCCAAGCTCTAAAAGGAAATCTTCGATCTGCCGCACGAGAGAAGCTTCGAGGTCGCTCTCTAAGACGGGCTTATCCTCTGGCAGCCCCAAAAATTCAAACACATAGGGATCGCGGATGATGTCTGACGGCTTTGCGATCTCATTCCCGTTCAGCGCAAGCGCCATCACTTCCTCGCGGTCTACCTCTCTGCGGGAAAGCAGCAGCCGTTCAAAGAGCGAACTTTCGATCTGCCGCTGCAATTCGCGCACCGACCAGCTCGCCGTCACCGCCTCTTTTTCGTAAAAGCTGCGCTTTTCGAGGTCGGAGATCGTCAAAAGCTCACAATAATGCGACCAAGACAATTTGCCAGACAGCGTCTGGCAATTTTGATAGCCGAGATAAAAGAGCCGCATATTCTGCAAGTTGGAACGCGAAAACCCCTTCCCGAATTCCTTTGTCAGCGCGCGGGAGAGCTCTTTGAGCGT
Source organism: Candidatus Gallimonas gallistercoris (assembly GCA_019117085.1). GTDB lineage: Bacteria > Bacillota > Clostridia > Christensenellales > Borkfalkiaceae > Gallimonas > Gallimonas gallistercoris. The sequence continues at coordinate 3,844 of DXAJ01000111.1, read as the reverse complement.
CCGTTTTCCGTAATCGGCGCGATCGGGGACCGTCTGTTCATGCTCGCAGATGATCCTGCCGATGTTCCAATAGGCGGCAAGGAGTTCGCTGTTGACCTGCCGCGCGGCATTATTGCGGGCATTCTGCAAGACCGTCCTGATCTCGGTGACGAGCGTCTCGGTCGTGATGCGCTCCATGCTTTCCGGTCTTACATTGCTCATATGTGATCTCCTGAAAGATTATTGTTTCGAAGTTATGTTTCCCGCACGAGCACCGAGAGCCCGGCGTCCGAAAAACCGTTCTTTAAGTAAAACGAATAGGCAGGATAGGCGCGCTCGGTATTGAGCATGGCGCCGAAAACGCCCTCTTCGGCAAGTCGGGCGCGTATTTCACCGAGAAGTCTGCTTCCGATCCCCTTCCCCTGAAAGGAAGGTGCGACGCAGAACTCGTCGAGGTAAAACTCCATTCCCTTGCGCCACGGCTTCAAAAAGCCCGCGGCAAGACCGACGATACGCCCGCCGCTTTCTGCCACAAACCCGCGGAAAGAGGCAAGGGAAAAGCAATTTTCGAAATAGCGCCGCGCCTCTTTGGGCGAGACGTCCTCGTTCCACGGCGGCGCGGAGAACACCTTACAAAAGAGATCGCTGCACGCACCGATGTCTGCCCCTTCCATTGACCTGAAATGCAACTCACTCATCCTTGTGCAAACTCATTTGAAATGAGGCTACTCCCTCAGTCCACTTGGGGGTACCGTCTCGTGCGGTAGAGAGCAAACGGGATCTACTCCCTCCGTCTCGCTGCCGAGAACAAGCCTCGGACAGCGCGACACCTCCCCGAAGAGGAGGCTATATTAAGGACCCCCAAAAATAACCGCCGCAAGCAAAACCACGCTTTTGCGCAGCAGGACTCAATTTGCGCCATACTTGGCGCTTATTGTTCTTAGAATGACAGTTAAGCTCGCGGGCGATAAAGCAAGTTAGATGTGTAAAACTCACCCCTCGCCGCGAAGATTTCCCGAAGGGAAAGATTTGCGGCGAAATCTTTTATTCCCATTCAATGGTAGCCGGGGGTTTGGAAGTGATGTCGTAGACGACGCGGCTCGCGTGCGGCACCTCGCCCGTGATGCGGAGAGAAATTTTTTCCAGCACCTCGTAAGGGATGCGCGCCCAATCGGCGGTCATGGCGTCCACGCTCGTGACGGCGCGGAGGGCGATGACGTTCTCGTAGGTGCGGAAATCTCCCTGCACGCCCACCGTCTTGCTGTTGGTGATGACGGCAAAATACTGCCAGATCTCGCGCGAAAGCCCCGCTTTTGCGATCTCATCGCGGAAGATGAAGTCGGCAAGGCGCAACGTTTCCAACTTTTCGCGGGTGACTTCGCCCATGATGCGGATGGCGAGCCCCGGTCCCGGGAAGGGCTGACGCTGCACGACGGGCTCGGGAAGACCCAGCTCGGCGCCCACACGGCGCACTTCGTCCTTGAAGAGGTCGCGAAGCGGCTCGACGATCTCCTTGAAGTCGACGACGGAGGGCAGCCCACCCACGTTGTGATGCGATTTGATGACGGCACTCTTGTCTTTCCCGCTCTCGATGACGTCGGGATAGATGGTACCCTGCACCAAAAAGTCGACGGCGCCGATCTTCTTTGCCTCCTGTTCGAAGACGCGGATGAACTCCTCGCCGATGATCTTGCGCTTTTGTTCGGGCTCTTCGACGCCCGCAAGCTTGGAAAGGAACAGCTCGCCCGCATCCGCCTTGATAAGGTTCATCCCCAATCCGTCGCGGAAGACGGACATGACTTCCTCCGCCTCGCCGAGGCGCAGAAGCCCGTGATCGACGAAGACGCAGATGAGATTATCCCCCACCGCGCGGTGCACGAGGGTCGCCGCGACGGCGGAATCGACGCCGCCCGACATGGCGCACAGGACCTTCTTGCCCGCCAACTTTTCTTTGAGGGCTTTGACCTGCTCTTCGACAAAGCCCCCCATCGTCCAGTCGCCCTTGGCATGACAGACGTTGTAAAGGAAGTTTTTGAGGAGCGCGTTGCCGTACTCGGAATGGACGACTTCGGGGTGATACTGCACACCGTAGATGCGCTTTGCTTCATTGCCGTAAACGGCGGCGGGGCAGCTTTCGGTGACCGCCAGAATATCGAAGCCCGCGGGAACTTCGGCGACGTAGTCGGTGTGGCTCATCCACGAGACGCTGCGCGAAGGGATACCCTCGGAAAGCGGGCTCTCTTTGACGAACTCCACATAGCGCTTGCCGTATTCGCTCTCGGGAGCGTGCTCCACCCTGCCGCCCAGCGTATAGGCGATGAGCTGGCAGCCGTAGCAGATGCCGAGGACGGGGATACCGAGCTCTAAAATTTTACGGTCGATGTGGGGGGAAGCGGCGTCGTAGACGCTGTTGGGCCCGCCCGTGAAAATGATGCCGACGGGCGCGTACTGTTCGATCTCCTCCGCGCTCATGGAGCAGGGCAGAAGGTCGCAGTAGACGCCGAGATCGCGCACGCGGCGGGCGATGAGCTGATTGTACTGCCCGCCGAAGTCGAGCACCAATACTCTTTCGTGTTGCATGGTTTCTCCTTTTGCGGCGTTCGCTTCTGCCGCATTGCAATGGGAAAACGCCCGAGATAAGGTCGGGCGTTTTGTTTATGGTTATCTCGCCGTGTAGTTGGGCGCTTCCTTGCTGATGGAAATATCGTGAGGATGGCTCTCCAAAAGCCCTGCGTTGGTGATGCGGACGAATTCGGAGTGCAGCCTGAGATCGTCGATCGTCGCCTTTCCGCAGTAGCCCATGCCCGAACGCAGGCCGCCCTTCATCTGATAGATGATCTCGGAGACGGTGCCGCGGTAAGGCACCCTTCCTTCGACGCCCTCGGGCACGAACTTCTTGGTGCCCTCCTGGAAATAACGGTCGCTGGAGCCCGCCGCCATCGCCGCGAGCGACCCCATGCCGCGATACACCTTGAAGCTGCGGCCCTGATAGAGTTCGATCTCGCCCGGGCTCTCCTGGGTGCCTGCGAGCATGGAGCCGATCATGACGGCGCTGCCGCCTGCCGCAAGAGCCTTGACGATGTCGCCCGAATACTTGATGCCGCCATCCGCGATGACGCGCTTGCCGAGCTTATCCGCTTCCTCCGCACAGTCCATGATGGCGGTGAACTGAGGCACGCCGATGCCCGCGACGATACGCGTGGTGCAGATGGAACCGGGGCCGATGCCCACTTTGACGACGTCTGCGCCCGCTTCGATGAGGGCGCGCGTTGCGCCTGCCGTTGCGACGTTGCCCGCAATGATGGGCACATTGGGGAAGGCGCGCTTGATCTGGGCGACCTTTTCGATGACGCCCTTGCTGTGACCGTGCGCCGTGTCGACGGCGATGATATCCACCTTCTTTTCGACGAGGGCGGCGATGCGCTCCATCGTATTGGCGGAAGTGCCGACCGCCGCGCCGACGAGAAGACGGCCGTTCTTATCTCTTGCAGAGTTGGGGTACTGGATGCTCTTTTCGATGTCCTTGATCGTGATGAGGCCCTTCAAGTACCCGTCTTTATCGACGATGGGAAGCTTTTCGATGCGGTGACGGCCCAAAATCTTCTGCGCATCGGCAAGCGAGGTGCCGACGGGCGCCGTGATGAGGTTTTCCTTCGTCATCACGTTTTCGATGGGCTGATCGTAATTGGTCTCGAAGCGGAGATCGCGGTTGGTGAGGATGCCGACGAGCTTTCCGTTGCGCGTGATGGGCACGCCGCTGATGCGGTAACGCTCCATGAGCGCGACGGCGTCGCGCACCGAATTCTGCGGTTCGAGGAAGAAGGGATCGGTAATGACGCCGTGTTCGGAACGCTTGACCTTATCG
>DXAJ01000110.1 GCA_019117085.1 Candidatus Gallimonas gallistercoris | reverse complement strand
GCGCTGCGCCTTTCGCCGTGGCTGACCGCAAAATATACAGCTTTTGATTGCTTCGCACTTTTTGCGGCAAGATTTTGGGATGGATTGCCGTGAAGAGGATGCAGCAATACCCGCGTATTGCAAAGACGATGAACGGCAAGACGCGCAAAAGATGCCGCAAAAAGCGTGGTTCCTATCGCTCCCTTACAGTATCGGGGAGAACAACTATGACCTATCAGCCGACCATCTTCGAACAGCCCGCATCCGAACCGCTCGCCGCGCGCCTGCGCCCGCGCGATCTCGACGAATTCTTCGGGCAGGAACATCTTCTCGGCAAGGGGAAGGTGCTGCGCCGCCTCATCGAAAACGACCAGGTGGGCTCCATGATCTTCTGGGGGCCGCCCGGCGTGGGGAAGACCACGCTCGCCCGCATCATCGCGCGGAGGACGAAGGCGAAGTTCATCGACTTTTCCGCCGTGACGAGCGGCATCAAAGAAATAAAACAGGTGATGAACGAGGCGGAAAACGCACGCAGGTTCGGCGAAAAGACCATCCTCTTCGTCGACGAGATCCACCGCTTCAACAAGGCGCAGCAGGACGCCTTTCTGCCATATGTCGAAAAGGGCAGCATCATCCTCATCGGCGCGACGACGGAAAACCCCTCCTTCGAGGTCAACGGGGCGCTCCTTTCGCGCTGCAAAGTGTTCGTCTTGCAGGCGTTGAAGCAGGAAGACCTCGTAAACCTTCTCAAACACGCCTTATCCGACGAGCGCGGTTTCGGCGGGCAGTCCATCACGATCGAAGAGAGCGCGCTCGAACTTATCGCCGCCTTTGCGAACGGGGATGCGCGAAGCGCCCTCTCCACGCTCGAAATGGCGGTACTCAACGGCGATGTGGACGACAAGGGCGCCGTCACCGTGACGGACGAGACCATCGAGCAGTGCACGTCGAGAAAGTCCCTTCTCTACGACAAGACGGGCGAGGAGCACTACAACCTCATCTCGGCGCTGCACAAGTCCATGCGCAATTCCGACCCCGATGCCGCCGTATACTGGCTGGCGCGCATGCTGGAAGCGGGCGAAGACCCCATCTACATCGCCCGCCGCGTGACGAGGTTCGCCTCGGAGGACGTGGGGCTTGCCGACCCGCAGGCGCTGCGCCTCTCCGTCGCCGCGTTCGAGGCGTGCAGGCTCATCGGCATGCCCGAATGCTCCGTCCATCTCACGGAGGCCGTCGTCTACATGTCGCTCGCGCCCAAGTCCAACGCCCTCTACATGGCGTATGAGGCGGCAAAAAAGGACGCCTTGACGATGCTCGCAGAGCCCGTGCCGCTCGTCATCCGCAACGCGCCCACCAGGCTCATGAAGGAGCTCGACTACGGCAAGGGCTATGTCTACGCGCACGACACCGAAGAAAAACTCTCCTCGATGCAGTGCCTGCCCGATTCCCTTGCGGGGAAGACGTACTACCGCCCCACCGAGGAAGGACGGGAAGCGGCGTTCAAAGAGCGCCTCGAAGAGATCAAGGCATGGAAAAAATCTCACGCCCCGAAAAAATAGGAACGCGCCCGCCGCGGCAACAGCCGCGGCGGGCGCTATAAAAATCGGCGGGGCGGCTTGCTTTGGGCAAGCCGCCCCGCCTTCCGTTTTCTCCGATATTACCCGCATACCGTGCGGAACACCCGCAAAAAGTTGTCCTTTGCGATTTTCTCGGTGACGCGCGCCCCGAACGCTTTCTCAAAGTCGGCAAGCAGCTGCGGCACATCGGCGGGAGAGCGCAGAAAGGCGTTCTCGGGGATGCCGTCGAAATCGCTCCCGAGCGCCAGAACGTCCTCGCCGCCCGCGTTCAGGATGGCCTTCGCATGCGCGAGCGCCGCCGCCCGCTGCCCCTCCTTCGACTTGTCTTCGGAGAGAAAATCGGCGCAGAAGTTGAGCCCGATGACGCCGCCGCTCTCGGCGATCGTCCTGATCTCCTCGTCCCGTAAATTGCGCGGGCAGTCAAAAACGGACGCCGCGTCCGAATGGCTCGCCACGAAGGGGGTATCGTGCAACACTTCCTTCACGTCGCGCACCAGCGCGTCGCTCCCGTGCGAGACGTCGACGATCATATGAAGCTCCTTCATGTGCTCCACGACGAAAACGCCGAACTCGGTGAGCCCCCGCGCCCCTTCGCGCGCATTGGGGAGCGCGTCCGCCCCCGTGTAGTCGGAAAGGTTGGAATAGCCCAGCCTGTTCGCAAAGTTCCAGGTGAGCGTCATCATGCGCACGCCGCGCGCATAAAATTCGTCGAGCTTTTTCAAGTCCCCTTCGATGGCGGCGCCCTCTTCCACCGTGAGGACGGCGTTCACGGCGTTCTCTTTGAGGTCGGAAAACCGCCCCACGCGGTTGAGCCCGTACTCTTTACACCAGCCGTCGAACTTATCGAACGCAGAAAGGGCGCGGCGGTAGAGCGAGCCGTCGGGCTGAAACAAAAACGCCGCAAAACACTGTAAATAGCACCCGCCCGCCTTGTGCCGCTCGAAGGTCGCCTGCAAGTTCCCCTCTGCGGTCAGCGTGTCGCAGTGCATGTCGCAATACCGATACTTCATACCGCCTCCGCGTCGATCATGATGAGCACCGTCCCCTCGGAAAGCAGATATGCTTCGTCCTCAAGGGCGATGTTGGAGATACCGCGCGTCGTCCCGTAGCACAATTCAAGTTCGTGCAGGGGATATTTGAGCCCGCCGCTCTCCTTCACGCGCACGTTGCCCCCGAAGGGCAGCACGGAGAGCGTCTTTCCTTTGCAGCCGTCGATGGAGATGAACCCTTCGCCCGCAAAGATGCGCGAATAGTTGGTGATCATCTCGGCGCGCACGCCCTTTTTGTGCGCGGCATAGAGAAGGTGTAAATTTCCGAGGAAATGATCCTCCCGCGCCCCTCCGCCGCCGTAGACGGTGATGCTCGTCGCCCCCGCCGCGATGGCGCGGTGCAGGGCGATCTCCCCGTCCGTCTCATTCTTTTCGGAAGGATAGATCTCCTTGGGCGCAGGGGTCGGGATGATGGGAAGGGAGTCGTAATCGCCCAGGTTCTCGTCGATGCGCACCTTGTCCTTCGCCCACTTATACGCCCCGTCGCAGCAATAGACGTAAGCGCCCTCTGCGATCTCGCCGCGGTAGGGCTCCCCGTTGAGTAAGATGATGGCTTTCATTCTCCCCTCAATTTGGCGATCGTCGCCTTCATGTCGTTCGAACGGAACACCGTGCTCCCCGCAACGATGACGTTCGCGCCCGCGGAGATGACGTCTTTGACGTTCTCTTCCGTGATGCCGCCGTCCACCTCGATATCGAGCTCGGGCTTGCCCGCGCAGATGCAGAAGGTGCGCAGCCGTTCGATCTTTTCGAGCGTTTCGGGGATGAAGCGCTGACCGCCCCAGCCGGGATGCACGCTCATGAGGAGCAGCATATCGGCGTCCCCCACCGCGTCGAAGATGCTCTCAACGGGCGTGTTGGGGTTGATGACGGCGGAAGCCTTCATGCCGTAGTTCTTGATGAGCCGCAGCATCTGCACCGTGTTCTCGCGGCATTCCTCGACGTGGATGGTCGCCATGTTGGCGCCCGCGCGCGCAAAGCCCTCGAGCCGCGTCTCCGGCCGCAGGACCATTAAATGGCAGTCGAGCGGAAGGGAGGTGTACGGGCGGATATGGCGGATCATCTGATCGCCGAAGGTGATGGTCGGCACGAAATTGCCGTCCATCACGTCGCAGTGGATGTAGTCCGCGCCGCACTCTTCGAGCGTCTTGACCGTCTCGCCCATGCGGGCGAAATCTCCCGCCAGGATGGACGGCGCAACTTTGACTTTTAACATAATTAGCCCCCAAAATATATTGCGGCAGCCGCCGCTCTTTACGGCATTCCGCCGTTTTTTATCTGTCTTGATCCGAGCCTTATAAGCTCTTGCTCTACTGCTCTTCCTTACTTTCCTGTTCTTTGAGGTAACTCGCTCTCAGCTGCCCGCAGGCTCCGCCTCGTCGCCGCAAAGCCCGTTTCGCCCGCCGCTCGCTTCCCTCGCGGCTTGCTTCCCTCGGTTTGCGGCTCCTCTTCCCAAAAACCTTGCTGCGCAATGTTTTTGGGAGCACTTTTTGACATCGTCGTCGCTCCGCGGCCTAAGCTTCGCTGAAATTCTCGCTATTTTACTCGCCCTTTCTTTCTTCTTTTTCCAAGTAACTCGCCCTCAATTGGCCGCAAGCTCCGCCTCGTCGCCGCAAAGCCCGTTTCGCCCGCCGCTCGCTTCCCTCGCGGCTTGCTTCCCTCGGCTTGCGGCTCCTCTTCCCAAAAACCTTGCCCCGGCAATGTTTTCGGGAGCCCTTTTCACATCGTCGTCGCTCCGCGGCCTCAGCTTTGCCGAAACTCGCGCTTTATTCCTCTTCCTTTCTCTCTTCTTTTTCCAAGTAGCTCGCTCTTAACTGCCCGCAAGCGCCGCCGATGTCGTTGCCCATGCTGCGGCGGAGGGTCGCCGAAATGCCCTCTTTTTCAAGCATCCCCAAAAAGCGGTAGGCTTCCTTTTCCGTCACCGTCTTCAGGGAGCGCTCCTTGACCTCGTTGAGGCGGATGAGATTGACATGGCAGGGCCGCCCTTTCAAAAGCGCCGCAAGGGCATGGGCGTGCTTTTCGTCGCTGTTTTCGCCGCCGATGAGGCTGTATTCGAAGATATACCGTCTCCCCGTCTCTTTGAAATACACGTCGCACGCATTCAGGATGTCGGCGATCTTGTAGGCGTTCGCAACGGGCATGGTGCGGGCGCGCTCCTCGTCCGTCGAGGCGTGCAAAGAGACCGTCAGATTGAGCGGGATGCCCTCCTTTGCAAAGGCGAGCATCTTCGGCACGAGGCCGCACGTCGAAAGACTTACATTGCGCGCGCTGATGTGGATGCCGCCCTCCATCGTGAGAAGGCGTAAAAATTTGACGACGTTATCGTAATTGTCGAAGGGTTCGCCGCTGCCAATGAGCACGACGTTATGCACGGCGCGGTCTTTGAGCGTGCCGCCCTCCGCGCGGTTGACGACAAGGATCTCGGAAAGGATCTCCCCCGCCGTCAAATTGCGCACAAGCCCGTTCAGGGTAGAGGCGCAGAACTTGCACCCCATGCGGCAGCCCACCTGCGTCGAAACGCACTGCGTCGCGCCGTATTTATACTGCATGAGGACGCCCTCGATGAGGTTGCCGTCCGCAAGGGCAAAGAGATATTTCTTCGTGCCGTCAGAAGAGGTGAACACCTCTCGGATGCGCACGGGCTCGTCTTCGAAGCGCTCCAAAAGTTTTTCGCGTAAGGCAGCGGAGACGGGCAGTTCGGAAAGCTTCTTCCCCTGCATGAGCCCCTGAAAGATCTGTTTGGCGCGGAACTTCTGTTCGCCGTACCCTATGACGAGCGCTTCCAATTCTTGGGGCGAGAAATCCTGCAAGATCTCCTTCATGCCTTCCTCCTGAGTTTTGCGACGTAGAACCCCGCCCCGAAGGCGGTATCGGGCAAAAACTGCAACCCGTATTTCGTCCTTTCGTGCGGGAGCGGGCAGTCCGCCGCGCAAACTTCGAATGCGGGATGCGCCTTCAAGAACGCCCCCACGATATGATCGTTCTCCTCCTGGAGGAGAGAACACGTCGAATAGTACAAATGCCCGCCCGCCTTCACATAGCGCGAACAGTTCCAAAGGATGGCGCGCTGCGCCGCGTTGAGGCCTTTCAGATCGCCTTCCTCTTTGTGGAGGGCAAGATCGGGGTTCTCCGCCAGCGTGCCGAGCCCCGAACAGGGAACGTCGCACAAAACGCCGTCGAATGCACCTTCCCATTCGGGGCGGAAGACGCACGAATCGCCCGTCTCCGCCCTCACGTTCGCGGTGCCCATGCGGGCGCAGTAACTTTGGATGAGCGCCGTGCGGTGCTCGTGCAGTTCGCATGCCGTCACGCGGGCGCACTTCCCGGAAAGCAGCA
>DXAJ01000109.1 GCA_019117085.1 Candidatus Gallimonas gallistercoris | reverse complement strand
AGATAGTCAATGCCGAGCTCTTCGAAGAGAAGCACGTTGTCTTTCTTCTCTGCATTCATCAGCTCTTTGAGCTGTTTTTCCTTGTTCTTTTTGATGCGTTGGAGGTTTTTGACGGCTCCGTCGGGCTGCCCTTTCTCTTCCCATGTCTGCTCGATACAGGATTCGATGTTCCCTATCTCTTCCCGCATCTTGCGGATCTGCCGTTCGGGGGATATGGGGATCTTAGCAAAGGACGACTGCGCGATCAGGATGCTGTCCCAATCGCCGAGCGCGACCTTCGAGACAAACCGCTTGCGGTTGTCTTTTTCTAAATCTTCTTTTGTGGCTACAAGGATCTTTGCGGCCGGATACAGTCTGCGCCAATCCCCCGCCCATTGCTCGACGAGATGATTCGGCACCGCGACCATTGCTTTCTGACAGATACCGAGCTGCCGCATTTTCATGATGGCGGAGATGGCCGTAAAGGTCTTGCCGCTGCCGACGACGTGATGAAGAAGCACGCTGCCGTCGCTTGACACGATGCGTTCCACAGCGCTTCTTTGATGCGGCCGAAGTTCGATCTCGGGGTTTTTCCCGGGGAAACGCAAATAGCTTCCGTCGTAGCTCGGTAAGCGCAGGCGGTTGAAACGGAGATTGTACGTTGTCTCCAAGTCCTCGCGGCGTTCGGGGTCCGCGAAGATCCAAACTACAAACTCTTCTTTGATCTGATTCTGCTTATCACGGGCGGCAAGCGTCTCTGCCTGATTGAGGACACGCCTCTCATGTCCGTCCTCTTTGATGGTATCGTAGATCGTTGTCGCCCGCAGATTGAGAGCATCCTCAAACAGGCGGGCAGCGGGTGCGCGTTCCGTTCCATATACATTCTTCTGCCGATAGTTCGTTTTGCCCTTTACGCTCCCCCACTGATCCAAACGCCATGAGCTGTCAAATGCGTTGTAGAAGAGCTCTACTCCGTCGCGGAGATAGAACGGGACTTCGACGAGCTCGCAGAAGAATTGTTCGTAATACTTTTTATCGATCCACGGCGCGCCGAGCCGCACTGCAATGTCGCTTGCGCTGATGCGCTCGGGCTGCACCGCTTGCAACGCTTCAACATTACGCTTGAAACTCGGGTCTTCTAAGGCTTTTTCGCTTGCTGCTGCAAGTTTCGTGACGATGTCGCCCGCAAGATATTCGCTCGCGGTCACAAACCCGGAGTGTTTGTCCCCTTCCGTTATCTTTGCAGGATCGCGGAAAACGGCACTTTCAAGCTCGGTAAGAACGGTATCATAGTCCTTGCCTGTAAGCTCTTCGATGTAAGCAATGTCCACTCTGCCGCGCTCGTTCTTCGAGATCTGCATTGCCTCGTAGCAGTCTTTGGTCTCTGTCGGGACAATGTACGGACGCACCGTGCGCTTCGAGAAAATATCGGCCTTCGTATAGCTCTCCCCTTCCACGTTTTCCGAAGCGAAAAGGAAGGCGCTCTCGGCATCGTCGCGGAACAGCCGCACGTTGGTCTGCGTGTTGAGCGCACCGTATGCTTTGACAAAGGCGTCATAGCGGGCATTCAGGCTTACCTGCATGGCGGCCAACACCTCATCGGAACAGCCTTGCGCTTGCAGATCGAGGATATGATGGAGTTCATCCTTCAAGGCGATCATGGCGGTAATACGTTCGACCGCGTCTTTCGGCTTCGAGGGCGTTCTTTCTTCCATCGCGTCGCCGATGCGCTGATAGACCTTGCCGCGGATGACGGTAAAGCACCCTTCCTTGATGTTGTAATCTGTTTCGATCTTTTCTGCTTCAGACGGCTCTTCCGTCCGTTCGCGAGCCGTGAAGATCTCTCGCGGCAAATTCTGCGCCGCCTCTGCGATCGCAGCGCCGAGCTCCCGCCCGTCGGGCTTGACGGTGATGTCCATCCCGCCGTAGAGGCCGGTCTCAAATGCGAGCGTTCCGAGGACCATCTCGGGATGCTCCACAAAGTAGGCGTTGAGCCGCATCCCGTCTGCATTTTCGGCAAGGCCGATCCAGCGTTCGCCCGAAAGATCTTGCAACTTTTCTTCCCGCTTGCGGAAGAAGAGAATATCTGCAACGGCTTCCGTTCCGGCTGTTGACTTGAAGGCGTTGTTGGGCAGCCTGATTGCGCCGAGAAGTTCCGCCCGCTCCGCGACGTATCGCCGGGCGCTTTCGTTCTGCTTGTCCATCGTGCCCTTCGAGGTGATGACGGCGACGATCCCGCCCGCCCGCACCTTATCAATGGATTTGGCGAGGAAATAATCGTGGATGCGGAAGTTATAGCGGTTATAGGCGCTGTCAAATACGCCAAAGCCGCCGAACGGCACGTTGCCCACCACGACGTCAAACATCCCGTCGGGGAAAGACGTATCCTCGAAGCCCTTGATCTGCACATTGATATTGGGATATAACTTCGCGGCGATCCTGCCCGTCACGCGGTCAAGCTCTACGCCATACCGCTGTGCGCCTTCTGCGATCGAGGCGGGCATATAGGCAAAGAAATTCCCCGTTCCCATTGCTGGTTCCAAAATACGGTTCCCGCCATGCACGCCGAAACGCTGCAAAATGTCATACATTCCCGCAATGACTTCCTGCGGCGTGTAAAACGCGGAGAGCGTGCTCGCCTTTGCCTGTTCATAGTCCTCAGCAGACAAAAGTCCCTTGAGTTCTTCGTACTCCTTTGCCCATGCGGCGTTGTGCGCATCAAACGCCTGAGGCAGCCCGCCCCATCCGACATAGCAGGAGAGCGTTGCCCTTTGTTCCTCGGTCGCCGTAATGTTGTGAGCGTCCAGGAAGTTCACGAGCCTGATAGCGGCGACGTTGTTGCGGTATCTTGCCTTTGGCCCGTTTCCGCTCGCCTCTTCCTCAGTCGCAGTGGTCGAAAGGTTTTCCCCGTCCTGCTGTTCTACCTGCTCCTCGTACCCCTCATCGCCTTCCTGAAGCTCATAGTTCGGGCAAAAAGCATAGAAAAACGTCGTATCGATCCCGCGCTCGTCGATCTCTACGTCCGCGACTTCTTCGCGGTTTAGGAGCTCTTCGCGCACAAGGTCTATGTGTTCCCGAACAAACGCCTCATCCTC
>DXAJ01000108.1 GCA_019117085.1 Candidatus Gallimonas gallistercoris | reverse complement strand
TGTAGTAAAAGACTTTGACGTCCATCTTGTTGCCGCTCTCGCCGCCGTAGATCACGCCGTCGAGGTTGAAGCCGAGGTCGACGCAGGCAATGTCATGTTCTTCAAAATATTCCGCGGGAAGATCGGAGGCGGAATCGGTCACGATCGCAAACTTTCTCATAATGATCTCCGTTGTATGGCTTTTGGATGCGGCTTTTCGGGCAACCCGAAAGGAAGCGCTCCCCTCCGCCGCATTCGATATTATACCAAAAATGCCGATTTCTGTCAACCGCGTGAGCGACCTCTCACTTGACGATGGTGAAATTTTTTACACGGTTTGCACGAAAGGTGACGCTCACTTCGGAAGAAGAACGCCCTCTTTTGATCTCCATCGCAACATCCCCCTCCGTTTCGAAATACTCGCCCGCAACGCGGGAAAATTCGGCGATGCACGCTTCCCTCGTCACCTCGTTCATCTCTTCCTTGTCTGCATGCAGGATGCCCATCAGCCTTTCCTTGGTCACTTCGCTCCGCATAAATTCCCTCCTCAACGATTTTTCAGTCCGCGCATGAGAGCGCCCCAAAGCCCCGTGTACTTCCGTTCCCCTTCCTCCTGCGGTTTGCCCGTATAAAAGTTTGCGAGCAGCTTGAACGCCCGCACGCGGTCGGCAACGTTTTCCAAAAAGATCTTGTCCTCCTCGGGCACGATGGCGGTGAGCGGGATCCTGAGCGCCTTTGCGATCTCTTCGGGCGTCAAGATCTCCCCCCGCCGCACAAGATCGCCGCGCACCATGTTGACGACGAGCCCGATGCGGCTCAACCGGTACCCTTTGAGCATGTTCCCCACCCGGTCGGCGTCCCGCATCGCCGAAATGTGCGGCGTCGTGACGAGCAGCGCTTCCTCCGCACAGGCGACGGCGCGATGAAAGCCTTCGTCGATGCCCGCGGGCGAGTCGATGAGGATATAATCGAACTGCGGCGCGAGCGTATCCAAGATGAGCCGCACCGCCTGCGGGGAGACGTACCGTTCGGAGATGCGGTTGCTCGCCAGGGAATAGAGCGTCGGATAGCGGGGATGGCGCACGAGCGCCTGTTTGGGGCGGCACCTACCTTCGATGGCGTCGATGACGTCGAAGCTTGCAAGGTTCTCGACGCCGAGCACCACGTCCACGTTGTTGAGCCCGAAGTCGAGATCGCAGACGACGACGCGGCATCCGTTCTTTGCGAGCTGTACCCCGAGGTTGGCAGTGACGGTCGTCTTGCCGACTCCCCCCTTCCCCGATGTGACCACGATCTTTCTTGCCATTGCTAACCCCCCGCGCGCACCGTTTTGCATAAGGATACAATAAATGAGAGGATATATTTCGGCACGTTTTGTCGAATTAGCAAAAAAGAGCTCCCCTTTTTCGGGGGAACTCTCTCGTTTTAGAGAATATGCGCCGCGGCGCATGTTTGCATGACGTTTTGCGGCGCTATTTTGCGGTCAGCCGCCGTTCCAGACGCGGTTTTCCTGAAACCACTCGGTATCTTTTAAGATCGTCGAATTGTTGCTGCCCGTCACCGACCACTCTTTGCCGTCCGATTTGTAGGTGATGGTGCCGTTCATGGAAGTATAGTCCCAACTCTCCTCCTCCCAGTCGACATTGGTCGCAAGCGTCGTCACATAGATCTTATCGGTGTACTTAGAAACGCAGTCGATCATCGCCTGCGTGGGGAAGGTGTTGTCGTTGTTCGTCGTGTACTCGGGCGAGCCCGCGCAGCAGCACACGCACACGATCTCGGGACGGATGACGGAGAGCAATTTTTCCGTCGAAGAAGTCTTGCTGCCGTGATGCCCGCCCTTAAAGAGCTTACACTGCGGCAGATCGTTGCTCTCGACGAGCGAAGCCTCTCCTTCCTCTTCGAGGTCGCCCGTGAAGAGGTAGTTATAATCCCCCTGCGTCAACAGCATGCAGACGGAATAGTTGTTCTCGTCCGAGGCGTGCTCTTCGTAAAACTTCTGATAGAGGAAGTTCATCGTCACGCCCTCGGCAAGGATGTAGCTTCGGGAAGCCCCCTCCGTCTCGTTCCAGCATTCGAGGGCGGTGTAGTGCTCGGCGCCCGCCTCCACTTCCTTGTCGCGTTCTTCTAGATAGTCCTTGTAGATGGCGGTGTTTTTGTTGGTCTTCGGAAAGTCGATGATGACTTCGCACTCAAAGCTTTCAAAGACGCCCGGGAACTCATTCGTTCCCACGAAGGCGGCGATATGATCCTGATCGGCGTGCGTCGCGATGACGTATTCGAGCACGCCGTCCGTGCAGTACTCGGAAATGGCGGGGATGAGCGTCTCCGCCGAGCCCTTGCGCGAACCCGCGTCGATGAGCACTTCGGTATCGCCGATCTTGATGAGCGTGCAGTCGCCCGTGTACTTGTTGCCGAGCTCTAAAAAGTTGATTGTAAGCTCTCCCGTCTCGATGGTGCCCGTCGCAGGCGGGGTATCGGGCTTTTGAAACAGCGCCTTGAAGTCGTCCCAGCTCTTGCCTTTGACGACAAACCAGTAAACGCTGAACACCGCCGCCGCGACGAGCACGATGACGAGGAGGACGGCGACCGCCCGCAAAAGACGTTGTTGAGAGGCTTTCGATCTTCTTGCCATAGTTTATCTTATGTGACCTATCTTTTCTCAGTACTCAAAGCGCACAAAGCTCCAGCTCATGGGCGCGAGCGAAAGGGAAACGAGCGAGCCGTCCTTGACGTTCGGCAGATCGAGCTCCTCGGGCTTCACCGTATCGGGGTGCTCGAACCCGTTGGTGGCGTCGAGGTCGGGATTTACCATGCGCACATATTCCTTGGCTTTGAGATCGCCGAAGGAGCGCAGTTCGAGCTCCACCTCGCGCGTCTCTTGGCTGTAATTGCAGAGAGAAACGCACACTTCGCGCTTTGCCATATCGTGCGTGACGGCTTCGTTGATGGTGCGCGCCGTGCCGTACATGTTTTCGAAGGTGTCGCTGTCGGAGAAGGTGCGCACCGTCGCGCCCGACGCGTTGCCCGCAAGATAGCGGAAGGGATAGAAGGACGCCTGTTTGAAGGTGCCGCCGCCCTTCTGCGTCATGATGGGCGCAATGACGTTGACGAGCTGCGCAAGACAGCCGATCTTCACGACGTCGCAGTTGTTGAGGAGGGTATTCATGAGGCCCGCAAAGACGAGCGCGTCGCGGAAGGTATAGACGTCTTCGAGAAGGTGCGGCGCCTTCTTCCAAAGCGGCTCGGTGCGGGGCGCGTCCACCGTCCAGATGTTCCACTCGTCGAAACTGATCTTCAAATGCCGTTTGGAGCGCACTTTGGCACGCACATATTGGATGGTCGCTTTCAGCGTGCCGATATACTCGTTCATGTCGTCG
>DXAJ01000107.1 GCA_019117085.1 Candidatus Gallimonas gallistercoris | reverse complement strand
TCCTGCGTGACGCCCTTCTTTTCCTTCATCTCGTCGATGAGCTTTTCGAAGTACTTCTTGCCGACTTCCATGACGACGTCGGAGAACATCTGGATGAATCTTCTGTAGCAGTCCCAAGCCCAACGGGGGTTGTTCGACTTCTTTGCGATGGTCTCGACGACCTCTTCGTTGAGGCCGAGGTTGAGGATGGTATCCATCATGCCGGGCATGGAAGCGCGTGCGCCCGAACGGACGGAGACGAGGAGAGGGTTCTCCTTATCGCCGAACTTCTTGCCGCAGATCTTCTCCATCTTGTCGACGTACTCCATGATCTCGGCCTGGATCTCGGGATTGATCTGACGGCCGTCCTCATAGTACTGCGTGCATGCTTCGGTGGAGATGGTGAAGCCCTGAGGCACGGGAAGACCGATGTTGGTCATCTCTGCAAGGTTTGCGCCCTTGCCGCCGAGCAGGTTTCTCATCGTTGCGTTACCTTCGGTAAAAAGATAACAATACTTTTTTGCCATGAAACTTCCTCCTAATAAATTTTCAGCTTATGCTCCGCCTTCGCGGAATATCCGTCTATTATTCTACAACATTCCCGTGAAAATTTCAAGCTCTTTCGGAAAATTTTTCCCCGCAAGTCGCAAGAAAAACGCACGTTAACGCGCGAAAGGGCGCCGCGACATAACGCAGCGCCCCTCTTTTTGATATTTTCAGGGAAGAACGGGCGTCACGCCTCGTCGTTTTCCCCTTCTTCGCCCGCCTCAACAAGCGCTTCGTCGGAAGCCGTCGTCTCCTCGGGCGCGGTGACTTCCTCCTCTTCGTCGCGCTGGGTGGTGGCGACGGTCGCGACGACGCCCTCTTTGAGCGTCATGAGTTTGACGCCGCGCGTATTCCTGCCGATGGTGAGGATGTCTTCCGCATGCATCCTTATGACGATGCCCGCCGACGAGACGAGCAGCACGTCGTCCTCGTCCGAGACGAGCTTCATGCCCGCGAGGCGCCCCGTCTTTTCGTTGAAGACGCCCGCCTTGATGCCCTTGCCGCCGCGCGTCTGGACGCGGTAGTCCTCGGGGAGCGAACGCTTGCCATAGCCGTTCTCGGTGACGGTCAATATCTCCGCGCCCTCCCGAAGGACGATCATATCCACCGCCTCATCCCCTTCCGAAAGGGAGATGGCTCTTACGCCCGTCGTATCTCTGCCCATCGGGCGCACGTCCGCCTCCTTAAAGCGGATGCACTTTCCGAAGCGGCTCGCAACGAGGATGTCGTCCTCGCCCGAAGAGAACTGCACGGAGATGAGCTCGTCGTCCTCGTTGATGCGGATGGCGATCTTGCCGCTGCGCAGGATATGGTCGAATTCGCTCGTCTTGGTCTTCTTGATGATGCCGCGCTTGGTCGCCATCACAAGATACCCCGTGCCGTTTTCCAGAACGGGCAGCATGGCGGCGACCTTCTCGCCCGCGGCAAGGGGCAGGATGTTGACGACGGCGCGGCCGCGTGCCGTCTTGTTGGCTTCGGGGATCTCGTAGCCCTTGATCGAATACACCTTCCCGAAGTTGGAGAAGAAGAGGATGGGAACGTGCGTGGAGCAGACGAACATCTGCTCGACGAAATCGTCCTCTTTGGGGCGGTGCCCCGTGACGCCCACGCCGCCGCGGTTCTGGGCGCGGTATTCGGCGACGGGGAAGCGCTTGATATAGCCGCCGCCCGTCATGGAGATGACGACGTCCTCCTCGTCGATGAGGTCTTCGTCCTCGATCGCACCGTAGTCGACGGAGATCTCCGTGCGGCGGGGGGAAGGATACTTCTCCCTGATCTGCATGAGGTCGGCGCGGATGATGGCGAGAACGCGCGCCTCGTTGGCGAGGATGTCGCGAAGGTCTGCGATGGTCGCGTGCAGCGCGTCGAGCTCTTCTCTGAGCTTTTCCACTTCGAGAGAAGTGAGGCGCTGCAACCGCATTTCGAGGATGGCGTTCGCCTGCTTTTCGCTGAGCGCGAAGGCTTCGAGGAGCTTTGCGGTCGCGTCGTTCTTATCGCGCGAGCTCTTGATGATGGCGATGACTTCGTCGATGTTGGCAAGCGCCAAAACGAGGCCTTCGACGATATGCGCGCGCTCCTCCGCCCGCGCGAGGTCGAAGCGGGTGCGGCGGGTGATGACTTCCTTCTGATGTTCGAGATAGTAAACTAAAATTTCGCGCAGGTTGAGGACTTTGGGCTCGGTACCGTTCTCAACGAGGGCGAGAAGGATGATGCCGTCCGACACCTGCAAATTGGTGTGCTTATAGAGGGAGTTGAGCACGACCTGCGCGTTGGCGTCGCGCTTGCAGTCGATGACGATGCGCATGCCGTCGCGGCCCGACTCGTCGCGGATGTCCGCAATGCCCTCGATGCGCTTATCGCGCACCATGTCGGCAATGGTCTTGACGAGCTGCGCCTTGTTGACCTGATAAGGAATTTCCGTGACGACGATGCGGCTCCTCACGTTCGCGCCCGAGCCCACTTCCTCGATCTCGCACTTGGAGCGGATGATGATGCTGCCCTGACCCGTCCGGTACGCTTTGCGGATGCCGCTCCTGCCCATGATGATGCCGCCCGTGGGGAAATCGGGCGCGGGGATATACTGCATGAGCTCGTCGACGGTGATCTCGGGGTTGTCGATGAGGGCGACGGTGCCGTCGATCGCCTCGGCAAGGTTATGGGGCGGGATGTTGGTCGCCATGCCCACGGCGATGCCGTCCGACCCGTTGACGAGGAGATTGGGGAAGCGCGCGGGGAGCACGGCGGGCTCCATCTTGTTGCCGTCGAAGTTGGGGAAGAAGTCCACCGTCTCCTTGTCGAGGTCGCGGAGCATCTCGGCGGCGAGCTTAGAAAGGCGCGCCTCGGTATAACGCATGGCGGCAGCTCCGTCGCCGTCCACCGAACCGAAGTTGCCGTGTCCGTCCACAAGGGGGAAGTTGATGGAGAAGTCCTGCGCGAGGCGCACGAGGGCGTCGTACACCGAACTGTCGCCGTGGGGGTGGAATTTACCCAAGACGTCACCGACGACGCGGGCGCACTTACGATAATCTTTGTCGTTATAAAGACCCATCTCGTGCATCGCGTAGAGGATGCGGCGGTGGACGGGTTTGAGGCCGTCGCGGACATCTGGAATGGCGCGCGACTTGTTGACCGCCATCGCATAGGCAATGAAGGAGCGTTTGAGCTCGTCATCCACCTCGACATCGAGGATCTTGGTCATTGCCAGCGTTTTCTTAAATTCTTCTGTGAGCTCCGGGCTCGTCTCTTTCTTTGCCATAATTTCCTCTCGGGATGACCGTTGATTTTATAATATTTCGTGCTGCGAGCAGAGTTTCCCCTCCCGCCCTCTCTTAAAATCAGATGCCGCAAGCAAAACCACGCTTTTGTGCTGCGGGACTCAATTTGTCCTATGCTTAGGACTTCTGCGGAAAGGTAAGATGGCGCGCATTCTAACTGTTGCTATTCGCGCGCCATCAGGAAAACCGACGGTCAAGCGCAGCGCGCCCGTGGGTTTCCCTCCCCTCACGACATTTTTCCGCGTCAGTTCGCGGAAAAATGTGTGAACTAGACGTCGAGATCTTTGACGAGCGTCGCGTTATCCTCGATGAACTTGCGGCGGAGGGCGGGGCTTTCGCCCATCAAGATCGTGAACATCTTATCCGCCTCGACGGCGTCCTTCATGCTCACCTTGACGAGCGTTCTCGTCGCGGGGTTCATCGTCGTATCCCACAGCTGTTCGGTGCTCATCTCGCCGAGGCCCTTATAGCGCTGATAGGTGACTTTGTTGTTGTTCGCCGCGTCGTAGGCGGCCTTCTCTTCCTCCGAATAGAGGTAGACGTCCTCCTTCCCCTTGACGCTCGCTTTGTAAAGGGGCGGCATCGCCGAATAGACGTGCCCGTGCTCGATGAGCGGGCGCATATAGCGGAAGAGGAAGGTGAGGAGCAAAATGCGGATATGCGCGCCGTCGACGTCGGCATCCGTCATGGAGATGATGCGGTCGTAGCGCAGCTTGCTCTCGTCGAAATCGTCCAAAATGCCGCAACCGAAGGCGGTGATCATCGCCTTGATCTCCGCGTTTTCGAGCACGCGGTTGAGCCGCACCTTCTCGACATTCAGAATTTTACCGCGGAGGGGCAGGATGGCCTGGAAGCGCCTGTCTCTGCCCGACTTCGCCGTACCGCCTGCCGAATCGCCCTCGACGATATAAATTTCGCACAATTCGGGGCGGCGGTCGGAACAGTCGGCAAGCTTGCCGGGAAGCGCGCTCGTTTCCAGAACGCCCTTTCTCCGCGTGAGTTCGCGGGCGGAGCGGGCGGCGTCGCGCGCCTTCTGCGCCGTGATGCAGCGCAAAACGAGCTCGCGCGCTTCCTGCGGGTGCTCCTCGATGTAAGTGCCGAAGCGATCGGAAACGCACTTGCTCACAAAGGTGCGCACGAAGCTGTTGTTGAGCTTATCTTTGGTCTGCGATTCGAACTGCGCGTTCTCGAGCTTGACGGAGACGACGGCGGTGATGCCCTCGCGCACGTCCTCGCCCGTGAGGCGGTCGTTCTCCTTTAAGATATTCAGCTTATGCCCCGCGTCGTTGATGACCTTGGTGAGGGCGAGCTTGAGCCCTTCGACGTGCGTGCCACCGTCGATTGTATTGACGTTGTTGGCGTAGGAATAGATGACTTCGTTGTAGCTCTCGTTGTATTGAAGGGCGATCTCGCACACCGTGGTGCCGTCGCGCTCCTCAAAGTAGAGCGGCTCGGAAAAGAGCGTCTCCGCGCCGCTGTTGAGCTCTTCGACGAGCTCGCGGATGCCGCCCTCGTAGCAGAAGGTATCCGAGCGGGGCTTTTCGCCGCGCAGGTCGGTCAGTGTGATGGTGAGCCCGCGGTTCAAGAAAGCGAGCTCTTTGAGCCGCACGCGCAAATGCTCGTACTTGAAGACCGTCGTCTCAAAAATCTCGGCGTCGGGCAGGAAGGTGACCTTGGTGCCCGTCTTTTCCGTCTTGCCGACGACGGCGAGCGCGCGCTGCGGCACGCCGCGGTTGTAGACCTGGCGGTAGATGTTGCCGTGCTGATAGACTTCCGCTTCCAGCCATTCGGAGAGGGCGTTGACCGCCTTGACGCCGACGCCGTGCAGACCGCTCGAAACTTTGTAGCCCGAGTCTCCGCCGAACTTACCGCCCGCGTTGACTTTGGTGAAGACGACTTCCACCGTCGAAACGCCCTCTTTGGGGTGGATCTCGGTGGGGATGCCGCGGCCGTTGTCTTCGACGGTGCACGAACCGTCCACATTGATGGTGACCTCGATGTGCGTGCAGTAGCCCGCGAGCGCTTCGTCGATGGAGTTATCGACGACCTCGCTCACGAGATGATGCAGCCCCCTCTCGTCCGTGGAGCTGATATACATACCGGGGCGCTTGCGGATGTGCTCCAAACCGTCGAGCACCTGGATCTGTTCCGCGCCGTATGCGCCCTCTACCTTTTCGGGCATAGAAACCTCCGTCGGGCCGATCGCCCGTTTTTCGCGCGCGTGCGTGCGCGCGTACAAATAATGTTACTCTCCGATTATACCACACCGCACGAAAAAAGTACAGTGTTTGCGCCGCGCTTTCGGGCAAAACTTTTTGAAGACGCGAAAAAAGGCGCGTAAGAAGCCTTACACGCCCTTTTCTTATTTTGCATGAGGGGGGATACGCCGCGCTTTTTCCGCCCTTCCTGCCTCTCCTGCGCCCCTAAGCGGCATAAGCGCCTCGGCGAAGAAAGTTCAGTCTCTCCCCTTCTCCGTGTTCGGCGGCGCGAGATACCCCTCTTCGGAGAGCAGCCGCGGCGTCTCTTTTTCTGCGCGTGCATACCACTCCTTCATTTGAGAAAGGTATTCCGCGAGCCCTTCCTTTTCCGCCCACTGCATCCTGTAACGGATATTTTGTAGTTCCCGCGCCGTCACGTCCACTCCGCACGGCACGAGATGAGCCGCCTTCCCGCCCGCGCCGAACGCGCTTTTGAGCTCCACAACGAAAAACGCCATGTTCTTGGCGTAGTAAGGGTTCGTGCCGTTTGCCATATTGCGGGCGGCGAGCGCCGATATGTCCTTTGCGGACTGACGGGGCAGAACGGCGGTGACCGTCTCTTTCATCGCCATCCTGCGGCGGACGGCGAGCAAGGAAAGCGGCTCCCCCTCTTCCCCCGTAAAATAGGCGCCCGTCGTAGGGTCGAGCGCCAGCCACCCGCCCCGCCTGCGGTCGTAAATTTCCGTCACGACATGATTGTCCGTGTCATAGGGCGAGGCGGGATACATCCACACCCGCCGCGCGGGGATGCCGACGGCAAGGCAGCATTCCGCCAAGATCTTCGCCTTATTGAGGCAGTTGATGCCCACATCCTTCCGTTCGAAGCAGTAGTCGAGCAGCGCGAGCGCATTGCAGGGGACGTGGTTGTCGTACATGCTCTCGTGTTTGAGGCGCGGCGCGAGATAGCGGCAGAGGCGCAGGGCGCGCGCAAACGCCCCTCCCCTGCCCGCGGCGCGCTCTATGGGGTAACGCGTTTTGAGCTCTTCCAACTCGGGGCAGTCCAAGCGGCAGACGGTCGCCTCGTCCTCCCCTTTCTGCCAGACCTGCAAGCCGAATAAAATGCCGCAGTAGACGTCGTAAAATTGTTCATGAACTTCCGAAAATTCCTGTTTGTTCATCTCCGCCTCCTGCCCTCATTCTATCACCCTGCGCCGCAAAATGCCATCAAACAGCAATAGAAAGAGCCTCAACCATTGGTTGAGGCGTCAGCGGAACAGTTCTTCGGCGATGAGGCGGAGCGTTTCGATGCTGTCCGCGGCAAACAGGCGGCGCTTATACTCGGCGGCACCGCGCACGCCCTTGCACCAGAACGCCGCCATCTTGCGAAGGAAGAGAAGAGCGAACCGCTCGCCGTTCAGCTTTCTCTCCTCGTCGAGGAGCGGGAAGAAGAGCTCCCCCATCGAAGGGGCGGGCGTTCCTAAAATATCCGAAAAGGTCTGCGGGCGGTAGAGCGCGGCACGCGCCACCATGACGCCGTCCGCGCCCGTTCTTTGCAGCATCTTTTCGGCGTCCTTTTTATTCCACACGCCGCCGTTGGCGATGACGGGGATCGCGACCGCGTTCTTCGCTTCGGCAATGGCAGAATAGTCGGGCTCGCCCGCGTAGATGCGCTCGCGCACCCGCCCGTGGACGGTAACAAGGCACGCCCCCGCGCCCTCGCACAATTTGGCGAATTCGGCGGCGACGTTATCCCCCTCATTCACGCCGATGCGGAACTTGACGGAGATGCGCTTGCCGCCCTTTGCGCACGCCGAGATGACCTTCTCTGCAAGCGGCATATTTTCGAGGAGAGCGCTCCCCTCGCCGTTTCTGACGATCTTGGGCATGTGGCAGCCCATGTTGAGGTCGATAAGATCGTAGGGCGCCAGGAGCTCGCTCTCGCAGGCGGCGCGCAAAATATCGGGGTCGGAGCCGAACAGCTGCGCCGCTTTGGGACTCTCCTCCCCGCAGCGCAGCAGCTTCTTGGTCTCCATATTATCGTATAAGAGCCCCTTCGAGCTCACCATCTCGGTGAAGGTGAGCCCCGCCCCGAGCCCGATGCACATGCGGCGGTAGGCGAGGTCGGTATAGCCCGCCATGGGGGCGAGCAGCACGTTGTTTGGAAGGGTCAGCCCCGCGAAGGAGAGCGGTTTGAACAGCCCGCTGCCGTTCCCCGCCGCGACCTCGGGGGAACCATTCCCCGCGCAAAGAGCCCCTCCCCCTTGCGCGCCTTCGGGCAAAATGCCGCCCTCGGTCTTTTCGGGCGGGAGCGCGCCCGCGCCGTCAAAGGCTCTCATGCGCCCTCCGTTCGTACTCCTTCCGCTCCTCGGGGGAGAGGGCGTTGACGTCCTTCCCGTCGGCAAGCACGAGTGCTTCGAAAGCGGTGTATTCACGTTGCACCGCTTTGACTTTGTCGAGGAGCGCCTGCTCCGCGTCGCCGCCTTTGAGTTTACCGAGCCGCACGGCGGCAAGCAAAAGCTCGCCGAGCGCTTCGTCCGTGTTCCCGCCCTCGGCGGCAGCCAAGCGCTTTTCGGCGGCAAAGAGCGCCTCTTCCGCCGCCTCGTAAGTGTCCTTCCAGCCGCCCTTGCCCGTGCGTTTGACGACTTTCTCGGCGCGAAGGAGCGCGGGGAAGCCCTCGGGCACGTCGTTGACGGAATCGGAGAAGGTCTTCTGATGCTTTTCCGTCATTTTGTTCTTCTCCCACACCGAGAGCGCCCCGTCCGCGCCCGCCGCCTTGTCCTGCCCGAAGACATGCGTATGGCGGGTGATGAGCTTTTCGGTGACTTCGGAAATGACGTCCGTCATGTTGAAATTGCCCGCCTCTTCCTCCATGAGGGTATGGAAGACCGCCTGCATCAGCACGTCGCCCGCTTCCTCGCGCATGCGCTCGGGGTCTTTCCTGTCGATGGCGTCCACGAGCTCGTACGCCTCCTCGATGAGGTTGATGCGGATGGACTCATGCGTCTGCACCCTGTCCCACGGGCAGCCGTCGGGCGCGCGCAGGCGGCGCATGACGGCGATGAAATCGTCGAGATCGAACCGCTTCTTATCCAGCAGCGGGATGTCAAAGAGAACGAGCGCCGTTTCGGGCGAATAACTTTCGGCGCGGTCGGCCTCATAGAGCGGGATGCGCTCCGCCTTCTCCCCGTCGAGAAGAAGCGCGGGCGCCTCGTCGCCGAAGCGGTCGGAAAGCAGCAGCTTGACGTCGCCCGCAAGCAGCTTATCGTCGAGATCGTACACAACGAGGGGCAGCGCAAGTTTGCGCTCTGCAACTTCATAGGCAGAGACCGCCGTATAGCCCCCGAAGAGCCCCGCCCGCGCCGCCGCGGACGCCGCCTTAGAGACGCCCTCAAAGACGGTGACGCCGCCCTGCTTTAAAAGGAGCTGCGCCGCGCGGTCCTCGGTGACGCCGCCGTCCACGCAGTAACAGACATCCCCCTCCGCCGCGCGCTTTCGGACTTCCGCGGCAAGATTTTTTGCAAGCGTATCGAAATTGCGGCTCTTTTCGTAGACAAAGTCGAGGCTTTCGAACGCGACGTCAAGCTCTTTCAGCGCCCGAGCCGACGCGAGCGATGCGGCGCGCACCAGCACGCAGCGCGCCTCCTTCAGGCAGTTGACCGCCCGCAGCGAGAGCTCCCCCGCGCGCGTTCCCAGACCGATGATCGTGATCATATTGTGCCCTCCTCCGATGATGACTACGGACAGTATAGAACAAATCAAGAGAAAAAGCAACCCAAAAGCAGGCGTTGAGCGCGATCGCCCCGCCCATGACCCCCATGCGCGGCACCAATACGGCCTGCAAGACAACTTTCAGCGCGGCGGCGAGCAGCATAGCGCAGGCGGCGCGGCTCGCCTTCCCCAGCCCCGTGAGGGAGGAGGCGAGGGTGTCCGTGCCCGCAACGGCAAGCGACGTGAACGCCGTCGCGCGGATGAGGGAGGTAAGGAGCGCGCGTTCCCCTTCCGCAAGGGCGGGATAGAGCACGGCTGCGATGCGCCCCGCAAAGAAGAAGAGGCAAAGCGTGCAGGGCAGTACGACAAGGAGCGCCGCCCCGAGCGCAAAGAGCGCGCGTTTTTTCGCCGCCCGCACCTCTCCCCGTGCAGAGAGCGCCGCAAGCGAGGGAACGGCAGCCGCCGCAAGCCCCCGCGCCGCCGAAGCGGGCAGGGCGGCAAGCGCGAACGCTCCCCCCGTGAGCAGCCCGAACGAAAGCACGGCGCCCTCTCCTCCGCCTAAAAGACGGGGCAGGAGCACGCTGTCCAAAGCCTGCGAAAGAGGCAGGATGCAGGCGGACGCCATCACGGGCAGCACGGCGGGAAGGAGAAAGGAAGCGCTCTGCCGCGGCATAAGGTCGGGAACTTTGCGCTCCCCGCGCAAAGAGAGGGCAAGATACAAAAGCGCCGCGCCCTCGCTCAGCACGACGGCGCCAAGCGCCGCAAGGGCGGAGGCGTGCGCCTCCCCGCGGAAGCAGAGGACGAGAAACACTCCGAGGCCCGCTTTTATCAGCGTTTCGAACACTTCGGAGAGGGCGGAAGTCCCCATCCGCCGCGCGCCCTGGAAGTAGCCGCGCAGCACGGAGAGCACGCCGCCCAACACGACCGCGGGCGCGAGGATGCGGTATGCAGGCGCAAGAAAAGCCCCCTGCAACGCGCCGAAGGCGGGCGCGAAGACAAAGAGGAGCGCTCCCCCGACGCCCCCGAGCAGCGCAAAGAGGCGGAGCCCCGCCAAGAGCGCGCTCCTGCCGCTCCGCCCCAAAGCCCGCTCCCGCGCGACGGTGCGCGAGAGCGCATAGCCCGCCCCCGCCGACGTCAACGTGAGGAAGAGGCAGAAAAAGGGCCACGCCATCTGATACAGCCCCATGCCGAGGGCGGGAAGGAGCGCCGAAAGGGCGATGCGGTACACGGCGCCGATGCCCTTGGAGACGACCGCCCCCAGCGAGACCGCCGCCGCCCCGCGCAAAAAGCGAAGGTGTTTCATATGTAATGGGTTCACGAATTTCTTTTGCTGCGCAAAACAAATTCCGTGAGGAGCGAGCCGCCGCGATTTTAACTTGCTTTTTCGCCCACGCACCTTTCTGTCATTCTAAACACAATAAGTACCAAGTATGGTACAAATTGTGTCCCGCAGCGCAAAAGCGTGGTTTTGCTCGCGGACATAATTTAAGAAGCAACTATTCCCTTGCCTCCTCCCACGGGGTCCCCAAAAAAAGACGTAGTATTTTTTTGGGGTGAGTTTGGGGGAGGTGTCTGCGAAGCAGACGGAAGGAGTCACCACATTTTAGGCGCCCTCCTGAGGGAGCTGGCTCATCATTCGGCGAATGCCGATGATGAGACTGAGGGAGTATTAAGGCTCCCGCAAAGATTTTGCGAAGCAAAAGATTTGTGGGAAAAGGAGGAGCAGGCATCAAAGCCCTGCCCCGACCTAAGGAGGGGCTGGCAAAGTTTGCCTTGCTCCGACGCGACTGAGGGAGTCTCCTTATGATAAGAGGTTTGTTATGCGGCGCAGGCAGTTCTATTTTCCCCGCAAAATTTCTCCCCCTCCCCCGTAAAGACAGTTGACAACCGCCAAAAAGCGTGCTATCATGCGGAGCCGAGAAAGAAAAAACAAGGTAACCATCATGCTCGACATCATCATAAAAGTGCTCCTCATCATGGCGGTGCTCTTCGCCTTCGCGCTCCCGGGGTTCCTCCTCCGCAAAACAAACCTCGTCCGTTCGGACAGTTTGTATTCCGTCTCGAACATCCTTCTGTGCTTCGCGCAGCCCATGCTCATCATCGAGGCGTTCGCCGTCGACCCCGTCGCCCCCACGAAGGAGACGCTTTTAAACTTTTTGTGGGTGCTCCTCTTTTCGTTTGCGGCGCTCTTTCTCACCTTCTTTGCGGCAAAGCTCGTCTTCCTCTATAAGAGAGGCGATAAGGAGCGCAAGAAGCGCGATATCCTCGTGTTCGTCGGCACCTTCTCCAACTGCGCGTTCGTGGGCATCCCCTTCGTCGATATGTTCACGGGCGGCGACAGCGAGGCGATGATGTATATCACCGTCTTCAACGTCGCCTTCAACCTGCTCATCTGGACGCTCGGCGCCTACCTCATCACGCAGGATAAAAAAGAAGTCTCCCTCAAAAAGGCGCTCCTCAACCCCTGCACGGTGGGCTCCGTCATCGGCTTTCTCCTCTTCCTTATCCCCAAGATCAACATCTTTAACATGGAAGAGGTCGAAGAGCTCCAACAGATCGTCACCTATGCAGGCGGCATGACGGCACCCCTTTCTATGCTCGTCGTGGGCGTGCGCATGGCGGAGCTTTCCTTAAAGCAGCTCTTCGGCGACAAGGATATCTACCTTGCGGCGTTTACAAGGCTCGTCCTTTCGATGGCGCTCACCCATCTTCTTATTCTCCCCTTCAAGCTTGCGGGGCTGTTCGCAGACGCGCCCTATGTGCTGCTCGCGCCCGTCATTGCGATGGCGATGCCGCCCGCAGCGAGCGTCGTCGCCTTTGCCGAAAAGAAGGGCGGGGAAAAGGAGCTCGCCGCCGCGGCTTACGCGACGGGCACGCTGCTCTCCATTATC
This sequence comes from Candidatus Gallimonas gallistercoris, assembly GCA_019117085.1. Lineage (GTDB taxonomy): Bacteria > Bacillota > Clostridia > Christensenellales > Borkfalkiaceae > Gallimonas > Gallimonas gallistercoris. The sequence continues at coordinate 11,646 of DXAJ01000107.1, read as the reverse complement.
ACCCTGCCCGTTGCGATGATGCTGCTCTCGCTCTGAGCGCTCCGTAACGCCCCAAAACCGCATGAAAACGCCTTTGCGGCGCGCCCTGCCCCTCTCACTTAGGGCAGGGCGCGCCGCTTTTATTCGAACTGCCCCGCGATGATATCGGACGTCAGCCGCGCCATCTTGACGGCGGAGGCCTCCATGACGGCGCCCTCGTCCGTTGCGAGCAGCACGACGGCACCCAAACAATCGCCGCCCGCGACGACGGGCACGATGACCTGCGCCGTGACGGGAAGCTCGCTCTCGTTGGCGACGGGCAGGATATCGCCGCCCTCCGCCTTGCTCGCAAGATAGCTGCGCCGTTCGCGCATGACTTCCGCCATGCGGTCGGAGACGGCTTTGCCGAAGAGCGCCTTTTTGCCCTGCCCGCTCGCTTGCAGCACGCCGTCCGTATCGCAGATGACGGCGAGATAGCCGCTCTGCTCGCTCAGAGATTTGGCGGTGCCGCGCGCGAACTGCTCGATGGAGGCGATGGGCGAATACTTTTTGAGCATGAGCTCGTCGCGCTCGGTAAAGAGTTCGAGGGGGTCGCCCTCGCGGATGCGCAGCGTGCGGCGGATCTCTTTGGGGATGACCACCCGTCCCAATTCATCGATCCTGCGCACGATCCCCGTTGCTTTCATTGTCATTTCCTCCGTATATCGTCAATATGCGGAGAATTTTGTTAAATTATGCAGAAAAGGAAAAGCGGCGCGCCCGTCCGCAAGGGACGGGCTCCCGAAAATTTAAGCGCCCGCGGGGCGGCAATGCCGCCCCGCGGGCGCTCGCTTTTTCTTGTTTATATCCGATGCCTCTTCGCGCGCAAATAGGCGGCGCATACGAAACAGAGCGCAAACAGCAGCGCGACGCCCGCCAGAATGACCGCCGCGCCCCAACCGGGGAGCTGCACCCCGAAGAAGTCGATGTGCACGGAGAACTCACCCGAAAGGGCGTCCGCAAAGGGCTTACCCGCGATGCGCTCCATCTCCCCCAGCGTCCCCTGCATCAGAAAGCCGCGAAAGAGCCCCGCGGAGTAGCTCCCGGGCACAAAGAGCGTGATGTACTGCACCCACTCGGGGAAGGAACTGATGGGGATATACGCGCCGATGAGGAAGCCCGTCACCGTGCCGACGATGATGTTGACGCCCGTAAACGCCCCTTCCGATTGCAAAAAGCCCATCAAAAAGACGAGCATCGTCGAGGAGGCCGCAACAGACAAAAGCGCCGTGCCGATCGCGCCGAAGACGTCGGCGGCAGTCAGGAACCAGCTCCCCGAAAGGGCGAGATAGGCAAAGCAGACGCCCAGCACGATGAGCGAGATGACCGCCCCCGCGATGAGCACAGATAAGAAGTATGCGGCAGGAGCCGCCCACGAGGGAACGGGAGAGGCGAGAAAGTCTGCGGAAACACCCTTGATGCGATCTTGGATCATGGTGCCGCAGGCGCAGAGGGGCACGGTGATGCAGGTGGTCGCCATCACGCCCGAGAGCATCCAGCTGTCGCTGAAAGCGCGCACGGCGTCGTCCGCCGTCACTCCGAACTCCGCGAGCGCCGCCGCGATGCCGTCCGACTGCATCCGCCCGATAAAGAGCACATACAGCCCGAGCACGATGAGCGGAGAAAGCAGCGAGAAGAAGACATTCGCCTTATCCCGCAAAAATACTTTTAAGTTGCGCATGGTGAGCGCACAGAGTGCCGTGGTCATACCGTCTCTCCTTTTAACGATCTGCCCGTGACGGTCAGGAACACATCATCCATCGACCCCTTGACGTATTCGAAATCTTGGCAGAGTTCGGCATATTCTACAAGAAAGGTGCGCGCCCGTTCGGCGCTCCCGCAGGAGATGATGAGGCAGTTCTCCCCCTCCCCCGCCGCGATGCCCGCCGCCTGCAACTTATCGTGCAGGGCGGGAAGATCGCCATAGAGCTTTAAGGAGCTCTCCGAATACCTGTTTTTGAGCTCCTGCGGGCTTCCGTCGGCGGCGATGAGGCCGCGGTCTAAGATCATCACGCGGTCGGACCCGTCCGCCTCTTCCATGTAGTGGGTGGTGAGGAAGACGGTCATCTGCGCCTCACGCCGCAGCCGCCGCACCGTCTCCCACACCGTGCGGCGCGTCTGCGGGTCGAGACCCGTCGTCGGTTCGTCCAGAAAGAGCAGCTCGGGCGTGTGGATGAGCCCGCGCGCGATGTCCGCCCGCCGCCGCTGTCCGCCGCTCAGCTTCCCGAAGGGGCGGTCGAGGATGTCGGCAAGGGAAAGCATCTCATCGAGCTCCGCAAGCCGCTTTTTCCACGCTCTGCCGCCCATGCCGTAGAAAGCGGCGCGCGTCAGAAGGTTCTCGCGCACGGTGAGCCTGTCGTCGAGCACCGTCTTCTGGAAGACGACGCCCACCCGCCGCTTGATGTCCTGCGCCCTCTTGTCGAGGTCGAAGCCGCAGATGGTGACTCTTCCTTCGTCCTTGGGCAGAATGGAGCAGAGGATGTTGATGGTCGTACTCTTGCCCGCGCCGTTGACGCCGAGGAAGGAAAAGAGGCTCCCCTTCTCCACACAAAAGGAGATGCCCTTGACGGCATGCGTCCCTCCGTATGATTTTTTTAGCCCCTCCGCTTCGATGATGTCCATATCCTCTCCTCTTGTCCGCAGCCTTCAAGGCGCGGCGCTCTGTTTTGAGTATATCATATGCCCCTGCGCCCTGTCAACCGCAGGATGTCATAAAGATGTAACATGGATGTAAAACCCAAAACCGGTCTTCCGCCGCAAGAGAGAGATGCAAAACTCCGATCCTGAAACGGGCGCGCCGCGGCTCATGCCGCGGCGCGCCCGCCGTTTGCCGAAAACCCTTTTATCCTTTCAAAACGCCCTCTGCCCAGCCCACTTTGCCGCCCGTGAGGAGACGGCGCTTGACCGCCCGCTGCAAAGAGGTCTCCTCGGGCAGCTCTTTTACAGGCGCCGCGACCGCCGAGGGGAAGATCCAATCGCGGAAGGCGGGGCTGTCCTCCTCCCAAAACACGACGGAAAACCGCTCCGAAAAGCGCCGCACACGGCTCGTTTCGGGCAGCATTTCCCGCAGCGCGGGGGAGAGCATCCACGACTCGCACACATATTCCGCATCCGCAAAGGCGGGGAAATGCTTGGGAAAGAACGCCCTTGCCGCAGCGAGCGAGGCGTCCACCGCCCCGTCCGAAAGATCGGCATCTGCGGGGATGTGCAAAAAGATGCGCCTCGTGTTTCCGCCCGACGGCTTGCCGCCGAACGCCGCCCCTTCCGTCATCTCGTATTCGAGCGCGCCGAGGTGAAATTCTTTGAGCGCGAGCTGACGGGGGAACCACCAACCCCACGTCCATTCGACGCGCCCTCTGCGAACGAGCGCTTCCCCCGAAAAGCGCGCCATGAACGCCATCGTCGCAAGGAAGATGTCGCGCCCGATGCCCCGCTTTTCGTATTCGCGCAGGGCAAGGAGCGCCTCTTGGCTCTGCGCCGCAAACAGCTTCATGCCGTCCTCGTCTTCGCCGAGCGCCTCCTTCAACGCGGAAAGCCCCTCCTCGTAGGGCGCGGTGCGCCACTTTTCGAGCGGCAGCCCCGAAAGCAGCGCCTCGTTTTCGCGCAGCACCTCTTCCGCCCGCGCCGACACCGCCGCTTGAACGCCGATCTCCCGCCAAAATTGCATGACCGTCATGCTTTCCCTCCTTAAATTTTTATTTGGATTTAGGGTGAAATTATCTTCCCCCTATTGACAAAATTGAAACTGCGTGCTATCATTATATTGAGATCATACAAAAGGAGAATATGAACGATGAATTGCCCCTTCTGTGGAACGGAAAACACCGACGATTCCCTCTACTGCAAAAAATGCGGAAGAAAGATGAGCGGGACCGTCACCTGCCCCGCCTGCGGCGCATCTGCGCCTGCGGACGGAGAATACTGCACCCGGTGCGGCGCAAAGCTCAATACGCATGCGCCCGCACAAGCGGAACGGGAGAAACCGCACCCTGCGGCTTGGCGGCAAGTGCTCGTGACGGTCGGCAACGCGCTCGCCGTGTTTGCAGCGCTCGCTTCCGTCATCTTCCTCTTCTGTTTGGGCTGCGAAAACGGCATCACGGATACCGGCGATATGTGGCTCGATCTGAGCGGAAGGAATATCTATTATTATTTCGGCGAAGTGTACCGCGATCTTTACAATATCTTTACGACCTCGACTCCCGTCCTCGTCGGAACTGCGGGTTATACTTTCGCGATCGCAGGCACGCTGCTCTCTGCGGGCATGATCGTCTCGGTCTCCGTTCTCTTCATCCTCACCCTCGTGCGCTTCGTGCGCAGCTTTTCGGGAAAGGGCGGCTCGGTGACGGCAATGGCAGCCAAGACGTATTTCGTCTATCTCGCCTTTGCGTTGCTCTTTTTGGCACTGCACGCGGCGAAATTGGTCTATTCCGGCGAATTCAGCTTTCCCGGCTATCGTACCGTCCTCAACGGAGCGACTGTCGCAGGCATTGTCATCGGCGCGGTCGGCATTCTCGCCGCTGCCGTGCTCAACGCCATTGCCCGTGAAGAAAAGATCGGGAAAGAGCGCATTTTACAGCTGAGCTTTTCGGGCGTCTGCCTTCTGCTCGTCACAGCGGTATTTGCCCTGCTTTCGGGCGCCGTCGTCGGCATCGGCGCGACGGACGGCGAATACTCGATCGTCTCCAAATTCGGACTTCTGATCGCGTATCAGGTCATTTCCGTCAACGGCAACGTCACTACCTATGCCCCCGCCATAAGCGATGCCGAATATGCCGTCTATGAGGCGAACCAAACGACGGTCGCCGCGTGCTCGGTACTCGGGTTTGTCTTCCTCGTCGTCCTCTTCCTGCTGCTTGCGGTACTCGCCTCGTCGCTCGTGAAGAACATCGCCGCCCCGGACGAAAAGCCCAAAACGCTGCGCTACATGATCCCCGCCATCCTCTTTACGGTGGGGCTGACCATCTGTTCGGCACTCGCCGCAAGCGCGCTTGCGGCGCTCTCCGTCGGGGACGGAGCATCCGGGCTCACCGCCTCCGCACAGTTTACCCTGCCCCTCGTCGCCTCCGTGCTTTCGGCGCTCGTGCTCATCCTGCTCATCGTCTACGGTGCGCTCACGGGCGGCAAAGATGAAAATAAGGAATAACAACGCCCCAAATAGCGCAAAAAGCGGCAGCCGCTTGAAACGGCTGTCGCTTTTATTTTTGTTTCTGCCTTTCGCGTTCGGCTTTGGAAAAGGCGCAGCCGCAGTAGTCCTGGCGGTAGAGCCCGTACTTTTCGGAAAGCCGCACCGAATGCAGGTACCCGCCCCGCTTCTTGAAATCGGAGGGAAGATACTTTACGCCGACTTCCTCCGCGACGGCAAAGCCGATCGTGTTGATGAGCTTGGCGTTTTTGAGGGGGGAGACGGTGAGCGTCGTCGCAAAATAGTCGAAGCCGCGCGCCTTTGCCTCCCGCGCCGTCCTTTCAAGGCGCAGGCGGAAGCACACGGCGCACCGCGCGCCGCCCTCCTTCTCTTCTTCCAGCCCGCGCACCGAAAAAAGATACTCCTCGGGGGCATAGTCGCAGTCCAGAAAGCCCGCAAGCCCCGTCTCCCGCAGAAAGCGGAGCTGCTCGCGCTTTCTCTTTTCGTATTCCTCGGCGCAGTCGAGATTGGGGTTGTAGTAAAGGACGGTGACCCCGATCTGCGGGGAGAGCTCGCTCAGACAGTGCGATGAGCAGGGCGCGCAGCAGCTGTGCAAAAGGAGGCGCTTATCCCGCGCCCCCCTGAGCTCTTCCTGCATCAGTTTGTCGTAATTGACGGCGTTCATATCACAGCCCTCGTCGGCATTCGCCTCAGTCTTCAGCGCCTGTTGACAAGTCAAAGGTGCTGTTCTCTGCGCGATGCCTCCTCTTCCCACAAAACTCGCTTACGCGATTTTTGCGGGAGCCCTCTTTCGCGGCACGCTTTTCATGCCTCGCCCCGGACGATCTTCAAGAAATACTCATGCACCCTCAGATCGTCGGTCAATTCGGGGTGGAAGGCGAGCGCCAGCATCTTGCCCTGCCGCACGGCGACCGTCTTGCCCCCGACGACGGAGAGGACGTCGACGCCCTCGCCCGCCTCCGATACATAGGGCGCGCGGATGAAGACCGCGGGATATTCGCCGATGCCCTTCACTTCTGTATTCGCCGTGAAGGAGCCCAGCTGCCGCCCGTAGGCGTTGCGGCGCACGGTGACGTTGAGCGTTTGAAGATGGGGCGCTTCGCCGCCCTCGATCTTGTTTGCAAGCAAAATGAGCCCCGCGCACGTCGCGAGCACAGGCATCCCGCCCTCGATTGCCGCTTTGAGCGGCGCAAACAGCCCCTCTTCGCGCAGGAGCTTGCCCTGTACGGTGGACTCCCCGCCGGGGAGCACCAATCCGTCGAAATGTTCCGAAAAATGCGCAAGGCGGCGAATCTCCACGACCTCCGCGCCCAGCTTTTGGAGCGCGTGCTCGTGTTCGATGAAGGCGCCTTGAAGCGCAAATACACCTATTTTCATAAGTTTTGTTTGTCTTAACCGATATTCGACCGATGAATGCGGCGCCCCTCGCGCCGAAGTCGCGGCCGAGGCGAGGAGCCTGCGTAAGCGACGACGGGAGCTTACTAAGACGTAAGTGACCAAGGAGCGCGCAAAGGCGACAAAGCATTCGGCCGATGAATTCGGCGCGAGGACTTATTTGCCGCGCTCTGCCATGAGCAGCGCGATCTCCTGCTCGTTGATGCCCACCATCGCCTCGCCGAGGTCTTCGGAAAGCTCTGCAAGGATCGCGGGGTTCTCGTAGTTGGTGACGGCCTGCACGATGGCGCGCGCACGCTTTGCGGGGTTCCCGCTCTTGAAGATGCCGCTGCCGACGAACACGCCCTCGGCGCCGAGCTGCATCATGAGGGCTGCATCCGCAGGGGTCGCCACGCCGCCCGCCGCAAAGTTGACGACGGGGAGCTTGCCGTTCTCGTGGACGTACTTCACAAGGTCGTACGGCACTTGGAGCTGCTTGGCCTCTTCATAAAGCTCGTCTTCGGACATGGAGACGACCTTTCTTATTTCGCTCATCATCATGCGCATATGGCGCACCGCCTGCACGACGTCGCCCGTGCCGGGCTCGCACTTGGTGCGGATCATGGAAGCGCCCTCCGCAATGCGGCGGAGCGCCTCGCCGAGGTCTCTCGCCCCGCAGACGAAGGGAACGGAGAACTTGGTCTTATCGATGTGATACTTGTCGTCGGCGGGAGAGAGCACCTCGCTCTCGTCGATGTAGTCGATCTCGATGGCCTGCAAGATCTGCGCCTCGACGAAGTGCCCGATGCGGCACTTCGCCATGACGGGGATGGAAACGGCATCCTGGATGCCCTTGATCATCTTGGGGTCGGACATACGGGAAACGCCGCCCGCCGCGCGGATGTCGGCGGTGATGCGTTCGAGCGCCATGACGGCGCACGCGCCCGCTTCCTCTGCGATCTTGGCCTGTTCGGGCGTGGTGACGTCCATGATGACGCCGCCTTTGAGCATCTGGGCAAGACCCTTGTTGAGTTCGAAACGTTCGTTGTTCATATCATATCCTCCTTGGGAGTGGAAATTCTCAAAATCACACTTCTCGCCGCGAAGATTTTGCGTAGCAAAAGATTTGCGGCGAAACCAATTATATCACCTTCCAAGAAAACGGTCAACAAATTTTATCGTGCGCCTTATCCCCGTCAATAAATTTGAGCGCTCGTTCACAGGAGCAGCACGCCCGCCGCCGCAAGGCAGAGCGCGGGCGCAAAGGGGAGCTCTCTTTGGCGCAAAACAAGGCTCTCGACGGCAAAAAAGACGCTTCCCAAAATGAGCACGGCGACCACCCCAACGCCGCACAGCAGCCCGAGGGCAGCAAGCAATTTGATATCACCCATCCCCAGCCCCTCTTCGCGGCGGGAATGCAGCCAAAGCACCCGCACGAGAAGGGGCACAAAGAGGCCGAAGCAAAAGCCGAAAACGCGCTCCGAGGGCAGCGGCCCGCAAGCAAAAAGCGCCGCCCCGAAGGACAGCGCCGAAAGCGCGACGGGAACTATCGTGGGGATGCGCCCGTGCACGCCGTCGTAAAGGGCGGCAGAAAAGAGGAGCGCCAACACGGCAAGAAAATAAACGGCCTCCCCCAACGAGCACGACGTCATCGCCCCGAGCACGGCAAGCGCAAGAAACGCCGCCGCCATGAAAGCCCCCTCTTTTGCGCCGTATTTTCTCATCTCTTTTTCCTTTGTAATGATATTCTTTCTCCCGGCGCCCTCAGGGAGGAGCCAAGAAGATTTACGTTTCATTTGCTTCCCAAAATAATTTCCGCGAGCAAAACCACGCTTTTGCGCTTCTTCCCGAAAAACTCGCTGCGCGATTTTTCGGGAACCCTTTCCTTGAAATCTTTCTGCAAGCAAGGTTGCCTTGCGCAGCAGGACTCAATTTGCCCTATGCTTAGGGCTTATTGTCCAACAAAGACAACCAAGCTCGCGGGCGATCATGCCTGTTAGATGAAAAACGCTCACCCCTCACGGAATTTGTTTTGCGTAGCAAAAGAAATTCGTGAACTTCTCAGTAGAGTATCTGCGCCGTATCGGGCAGGGTCAGGGCGTCCGAATTGTCGCCGCGGACAGTGAACTTCTCCTGCAAAAATTCTTTGTTCGGGATGAGGTAGATGCGCTTATCTTTCCACACGCCCATGACGTCGGCGCGGAAAAAGCGGCCGAACAAAATGTTCTTCAAGAGCTCGTCGTTGAGCTCGACGATCGCCGAACGGTACCCTTCCGCAAAGCAGTCTAAAAGGGCGCTTCGGATGAGCAGCGCCATGTAAAGATCGGAAAGCTCCTCGCCCCGCCCGCCGCAATGGCGGCAGGGCTGCAGCAGCATGGAAGCGATCTCGCGGCTCGTGCGCTTGCGCGTGAACAGGGTCACGCAAAGATCGTTCATGGGCAAAACGCGGCACTTGGAGCGGTCGGAGGAAAGCGCCCGTTCGAGCTCCTCCGTCACCGCCGTGCGGTGCGCCTCTTCCGCCATGTCGATGAAGTCGACGGCGACGATCCCGCCCGCGTTGCGCAGCCGTACCTGGCGGGCGATCTCGCGCGCCGCCAAAAGGTTGGTCTCGAAAACGGTACTCTCTAAGTCGTTCTCGCCCGTAAATTTTCCCGTGTTGACGTCGACGACCGTCATCGCCTCCGTCCTGTCGAAGATGAGATACGCGCCGTTTTCGAGGCGCACCATGGACTGCGAGAGCGAAAAGATCTGTTCGGAAAGCCCAAAGTGCTTATACATGCTCTCCGCGCCCGTATAGTGGACGACGCGCTTTTCGCCGAGGTCGGGCCGCATGCGGGCGATCGTCAGGATGCGCTCATAGAGTTCTTTGTCGGCGACATACAGCTTGGTGACGCCGTCGCCCAAAGAATCGCGCAGCACCTTGAAGGGAAGGTCTGCCTCGCGGTAGACGGCGGTGCCGACGGGCGCCGTGCGCGCCGCCTCCATCGCCGAACGGTAGATGCGCCGCAGAAATTCGCACTCCGTCTTTAAGTGCCGCCGCGTCGCATTGGCGGCAGCCGTGCGCAGGATGAAGCCTTCCCCGGGGAGCCGCTGACGTTCCGCCTCCTTTAAAAGCGCGGTGCGGATATCGGGGTCTTCGATCTTGCGGGAGATGCCCAAAAAGTCCGTGCGCGGAAGGTAGATGAGCGTCTTGCCGACGAGGGAAAGATCGAGCGACACTTTGGCGCCCTTGTTCCCGCGCGGGGCCTTGACGACCTGCACCAAAACTTCGTCGCCCTCTTTGAGATCGCGCACCGAGCTGCTGAAAGAGCCATCGTAGCTTGCAAAGCGCGCCGCGCCCTCGTCGAGCGGGAGATAGCAATTGCGCGCCATGCCGCAGTTGATGAACGCCGCCTGCATGCCGGGCACCACGTTGGCGACTTTGCCCTTATAGATGTTGCCGAGCACCGCGCCGCTCTGTTCGTTTTCGCCCTCGAGCTCCACGATCTTGCCGTCCTCTGCATAGACGACGATCTGTTCCCCGCAGACGCGGTCAAAAAACCATTCCTTCTTCACTGTACTTCCGCTCATCTTTCCTCGAAAGTATGATCCTTTTTTGAAGCGTATTTGCCCTATTTTATCACATTTTCTTGCAATTTTCAAGCAGAAAAGCGATATTTATCACTCCTTCAACTGTGGCTGAAACACTTGGGGCTGCCCGTGCTCCCCGCTTTCGGGAAGGGGCCTTTCGAGCGCTTCTTTGAGCGTCAGCGAATACCCGCCCTCTTCGAGGACTGCAAAGAGCTCCCCTTCCGTCAGTTCGCCCAAATACTCCCCCTCTTCATAGACGATGAGGACGAGGTACTTATCCTCGCGCAGGTATCTCACGCACTCGCCCGCCGTGCGCTCGGAAGAGAGCACGACGCGCTTTTCTTCCACCCCGCGCGAAAAGGTGCGCCCGCGCGAAAAGGAGATGCGCCGATAGCTCCCGCCGCCGAAATTGCCCGCAAAGAGCAAGAGCGCAAACAGGAGCGCCGAAAAGTTGGGCGAAGAAAACAAGCTGAAAACAAAGAGCGCGAAGATACCGCCCGCCGTCAAACAAGCGGCGATGCGCGAAAAAAGCCGTGCGCGCGGCTCCCCCAACGGGGCAAGGAGCAGCAGGAGCAGCCGCCCGCCGTCTAAGGGATAGGCAGGCAACAGGTTGACGAGGAAGAGCGAGAGCGAAACTTCCGCCGCCGCCTCGGTGTAGGGGTATGTTTCGGGGAACAGCCACCAAAGCGCCGCGAACGCGAGCGTCGTGAAGGCGTTCGCAAGCGGCCCCGCGAGCAGCACCTTGGCTTCCGCCTTGGGCGGGATGCCCGAAAGGTCGCCCGAGATGACCGCCCCGTACGGCATGAGCAAAATTTTATCGAGGCAGTACCCTTCGCTCCGCGCGGCGATGGAATGCGCAAATTCGTGTTCGAGCGCCGCCAGCACCGCCGAAAGGAACAACAAAAGCTGCCCCGTGAAGGCGGAGAGTACCCCCGCCGCCAAAAAGAGCGGATGCACGCGCACGCGGAAGGCGCCGATGCGCTTCCCCCCGCCTGCGCGCCAGCCCCCGTCTGCCTGAGGCGCGAAGGACGCGGAGGAGGCAGAGCGGAGCGCCGAAGACGCCGCCCGCCCCGTCGAAGCCGCAGCCTCACGCAGCGCGGCGGGATCAGCTCCAAGCAAGCCCGTCTTCGCTCACGGTGCAGCCGTTGATGAGCGAACCGTCCGAATAGAACATGACGCGCACTTCCCCTTCGCCGTCCGAAAAGCCCATGGGGATGGTCGCCTTCAACTCGTCGCCTTCCGCAAAATACACGGTGTCGAGCCCGCTCACGATGGTGGAAAAGGAGTCGGAATGCCCCACTTCCACGGTGTAGCCCGTCTCCGCGTCGCCGTTGACGGAGAGAAGCGTGCCGTCCGCGGGAGGATAGACGCTCGCCTGCGCCGTGAAGGAAAGGACGCCCGTATCCGAGACGGCGATCTCCGCCTCTACGCTGTCGTTGACGAGGGGAGAGAGCGCAAAATCGGTGTAGACGCGCGTATCGGCAGTCTCCGCCTCGCCGCCCGCAAAGAGCCCGCGCAGGAAGGTGTTGACGGCGCTCCCG
>DXAJ01000106.1 GCA_019117085.1 Candidatus Gallimonas gallistercoris | reverse complement strand
CCCTCGCGCAGCGTCTTCGTCTTATCGGGGCAGATGAGGTCGGGGTCGACGAGCTGGCGGAAGCCGAGGCCCGTGCACGTCGGGCAGGCGCCCCACGGCGTGTTGAAGGAGAAGAGGCGGGGCTCGATCTCTTCAATGGAGATGTTGCAGTCGGGGCAGGAGTAGCGCGAGGAATAGAGGGTCTCCTCCCCCTCCCTGTCGACGACGACGAGCCCGTCGGCAAGCTTTAGAGCGGTCTCCAGACTCTCCGTAAGGCGTTTTAGAATGCCTTCCTTGACGACGAGGCGGTCGACGACCACCGAAATGTTGTGTTTGATGTTCTTTTCGAGCTTGATATCTTCCTGAAGATCGTAGACGATGCCGTCGATCTTGACGCGCGCAAAGCCGCTCTTGCGGAAGTCCGCCATCTCCTTGACGTATTCGCCCTTCCGCCCGCGCACGACGGGCGCTTCGAGCAAAATTTTGCTGCCCGCGGGCAGTTCCATCACGCGGTCGGCGATCTCGTCCACCGTCTGACGGCGGATCTCCCTGCCGCACTTGGGGCAGTGCGGCACGCCCACGCGCGCGAACAAGAGGCGGAGATAGTCGTAGATCTCCGTCACCGTGCCCACCGTGGAGCGGGGATTGTGCGAGGTCGTCTTCTGGTCGATGTAGATGGCGGGCGAAAGCCCGTCGATGCTCTCCACGTCCGGCTTTTCCATCATGCCGAGGAACTGGCGGGCGTAGGACGAAAGGCTCTCCATATACCGCCTCTGCCCTTCTGCAAAGATGGTGTCGAAGGCGAGCGTACTCTTCCCGCTGCCCGAAACGCCCGTAAACACGGTGAGCGTGCCGCGCGGGATATGCACATCGACGTTCTTTAAATTGTTTTCTTTGGCGCCCTTGACGTAAATTTCTTCTTTCATAACTTATTTCAGCACGATGAGCGGGTCGGTGCCCTCCTCATCGTATTTCGCAAACAGTTCGCGCGCTTCGCCCAAGAAGCACGCCATATATTCGTCCATCGCGGGGGACTTGCCTTCCGCCGCCAAAAACTCTTCAAGCGGCATCCAGAAGTTGCGCCCCTCGTGCGTCTCGGGCAAGAGCTCCCCTTCCCCCTCGGCAGTGTAAAGAAAGGCGAGATAGCGCTCCTTCTTCGTGCGGTGCGCCCAATGGACGAGCCCGCAGAAAGTAACGTCGGAAACCGAAAGCCCCGTCTCTTCCTCCGCCTCTCTTTTGGCGGCTTCCAAAAAGCTTTCGCCCTCTTCGACGTGCCCGCCCGGGAAGATGAGCCCGTCCCAATGCCCCTTCCTGCGCTCTTCAACGGCGACAAGTTGGGTGCCCTTCTTTCTTATCATCACCATGACGGTGAGCTGGGCTTCTTCCGTGCGCTTCATGCCCGTTCTCCCTTTCGTTCGGCGATTTTTGCAACGCACGCCGCGATGCCTTCCCAATCTTCGCCGACGTATTCGAACTCCCCGCGAAAGGCCTCCGTCGCTTTGCACACGGCAAGGACGGGCGTCACGCCGTGCTCTTTTGCCGAGCGGCAGTGGGTGAGATTATCGTCGATGAGCACGTCAACTTTGTGCTCCTTGCAGTACTTCCCCTTCTCTTCGCAGTCGGCGACGAGCTCGTCGAAGGGAAAGTCGTATCTTTTCAGCCACTCGTAAGAAATGGCATACGGGTCGCCGAACCAGCTTTTAAGCCGCGCCGTCAGGATGACGATCGTATGCCCCGCCTCTTTCCAGCGGCAGAGCGTCTTCTGCGCGCCTTCGCGGGGGAGCGCTTCCATAAAAGCCGCCGCCCCGCCTGCCCCAATGAAGCGGATGACGTCCTCCTCCCTCCAATCGCACACGCGCACGAAAGCGTTGGCGAAGGGGTCTACAACGCGGAAGGGCAGCCCCTCTTTTTGAATGTAGGCGGCGGCATAGCGCGCCCGTTCGATGACGTTCAGCGTATCGTCGATGTCGATTGCGATCTTCAAAGCGGCTCCCTCACTTGCGCAGTTTTTTCTTCAGCTCCGCGATGCGCTCCCTCAGTTCGATGGCGCGCTCGAAATCGAGCTGCGAAGACGCCACCTTCATGAGCGCTTTGAGCTTTTCGATCTCTTCGGGGATGTCCTTCATCGCAATGTCCTTTTCGGGCTTTGCCTTGCCCGTGATCATGAGCGAGGACTTGACCTCTTTGACGATGGTCTTGGGCGTGATGTGGTGCTCTTCGTTGTACTTCTGCTGGATGGCGCGGCGGCGCTCCGTCTCGCCGATGGCGCGCTGCATGCTGCCCGTCATTTCGTCGGCATACATGATGACCCGCCCTTCCGCATTGCGCGCGGCTCTGCCGATGGTCTGCACGAGGGAAGTCTCGCTCCGCAAGAACCCCTCTTTGTCGGCGTCCAGAATGGCGACGAGGCGCACTTCGGGCAGATCGAGCCCTTCGCGCAGCAGGTTGATGCCGCACAAGACGTCGAATTCGCCCGAACGCAGCCCGTTGACGATGTCGATGCGCTCCAACGTATCGATATCCGAATGCATATAGCGCACTTTGACGTTGTTTTCCTTCAAATAGTCGGTGAGCGATTCCGCCATGCGCTTGGTGAGCGTCGTCACGAGCACCCTGCCGCCCGCCTTCGTGACGGTACGGATCTCCGAGAGAAGGTCGTCGATCTGCCCCTTGGTGGGGCGCACCGAGACGGGGGGATCGAGAAGCCCCGTCGGGCGGATGAGCTGTTCGACGACCTGGCCTGCCTGTTCGAGCTCGTAGGGCGCGGGCGTCGCCGAAACGCAGATGAGCTGCGGCACGCGCTCGTCGAATTCCTCGAAGGTGAGCGGGCGGTTGTCGTAGGCAGAGCGCATGCGGAAGCCGTAGTCGACGAGGTTGGTCTTGCGCGCGAGGTCGCCGTGATACATGGCGCGGATCTGCGGGATGGTCATGTGGCTCTCGTCGATGAAGACGAGGAAATTCTGCGGGAAGTAATCGAGCAGCGTGAAGGAGGGCTGCCCGGGCTCCCGCCCGTCGAAGTAGCGCGAATAATTCTCCACGCCCGAACAGTACCCGATCTCTTTGAGCATTTCAAGATCGTGCTCGGTGCGCTGGGAAAGGCGCTGCGCCTCCAAGAGCTTCCCCTCGTCCTCGAACGCCTTGACTTCCCCTTTGAGGTCTTCCTCGATCATCGTGAGGGCGCTTTGCAGGCGTTCGGAACCCACCGCATAGTGGCTCGCTGGGAAGATGACGGCGTGCTTCAAGGAAGAGACGACCTTGCCCGTGACGACGTCCTCCTCGCCGAGCGAATCGATCTCGTCGCCGAAAAATTCGACGCGAACGGCGACTTCGGAATTGGAAGCGGGGAAAATTTCCACGACGTCCCCGCGCACGCGGAAGGTGGAGCGCTTGAAATCGACGTCGTTGCGGGAATAGTGGATCTCGACGAGGCGGCGCAACAGCTCGTCGCGCGCCATCTCCTGCCCGGGGCGCAGCGAGATGCCGAGGCGGAAGAACTCCTCGGGCGCGCCCAGACCGTAGATGCACGAGACGGAAGAGACGACGATGACGTCGTCCCGCTCGCCCAGCGCGCACGTCGCCGCGTTGCGCAGCTTATCGATCTCGTCGTTCATCGAAAGGTCCTTCTCGATATAGGTATCGGTGGAAGGGATATAGCTCTCGGGCTGATAGTAATCGTAGTAGGAGACGAAGTATTCGACGGCGTTTTCGGGGAAAAATTCGCGGAATTCGTTGCACAGCTGCGCCGCAAGCGTCTTGTTGTGCGCGATGACGAGCGTGGGCCGCCCCACGTTTTTGATGACGTTTGCCATCGTGAACGTCTTGCCGCTGCCCGTCACGCCGACGAGCACCTGCGTGCGGATGCCGTCTAAGACCCCTTCCGTCAGCTTTTCGATGGCTTCGGGCTGATCGCCCGTCGGCGAAAAGGGCGCATGCAGTTTGAATTCGCGGTGTTCCATGTCGCTCCTCACAAGATACAAACGAACGTTTGCTTTACTATACCACAGCCGGAAAACAATGTCAAGAAAATGCGCGCATCTCCCTCGGGAAGGGGGCGAAAACGGGGCGATCGCCCGCCCCGCCGCACAAAGTTACTTATTGAAATTGTCTTTTAAAGAGACGATCTCCGAAAGGCAGAGTTTCCCGCCCTCACGGCAGGTCTTGTAGTACCCCACGCGCAGG
>DXAJ01000105.1 GCA_019117085.1 Candidatus Gallimonas gallistercoris | reverse complement strand
GTTCAAAGCAGGTGAGGCCGAGATCGTTCATCGCCTTCACGAGGAAGCGGCGGCGCTTGTCGTACTCCGAACGCATCTTCTCCACCGAAGAAAAGCCGTCCTCGAAGCCCCCCGAAAGGGCGGAGGCGGCGGCGTGCTGCGAAACGCGCGGCGCGCACAGGATGGTGTATTGGTGTATCTTCAGCATGGCGGCGTCGATCTCGGGCGGGGCGCAGGTGAAGCCCACGCGCCAGCCCGTCATGGCGAACGCCTTGCTGAACCCGCCGAGGAGCACGGTGCGCTCCTTCATCCCGGGGAGCGCGGCGACAGACGTGTGCCTGCCGCCGTAGGTGAGTTCGGCGTAAATTTCGTCGGAGATGACGAGAAGATCGTGCTTTTCGACGAACGGGATGACGGCTTCAAGCTGCTCCTTCGTCATGATGCCGCCCGTGGGGTTGTTGGGATAGGCGAAGATGACCGCCTTGGTGCGGGGGGAGACCGCCTCTTCGAGCGCTTCGGGCGTGAAGATGAAGCCGTTCTCCGCGCTGCACCGGACGGAAACGGGCGTGCCGCCGCACAGCTCCACGATGGGCGCATACGAGACGTAGGCAGGATCGGGGATCAGGATCTCATCGCCGATATCGCACACCGCGCGGAGGGCAAGATCGATGCCCTCGCTCGCCCCCACCGTGACGATGACGTGCTCGGGGGAATATTCCACCGAAAAGCGCTCTTTCAGATACCGCGCGATGAGGGTGCGCAGCTCTTGAAGCCCGCGGTTGCCCGTGTACTGCGTGAAGCCGCGCTGCAGCGAGCGGATGCCCGCCGAACGCACCTCCCACGGGGTGACAAAGTCGGGCTCGCCGACGCCGAGGGAGATGGCGTCGGGCATGTGCTCGACGATGTCGAAATATTTGCGGATGCCGCTGGGCTTTAAGGCCTTGGAGCGGGAATTGAGAAAGTCCCTCATGGCTGGATGGAGAGCCTGCCGCGCGGCTGTTTCTTCGTCATGGCTCCCTCGATCTTATACTTTTTGAGGATGAAGTGCGTCGCCGTGGAGATGACGCAGTCGAAGGTGGAGATGCACTCGGAAATAAAGCGCGAAACGCCCTTGATGGACTTGGACTCCACGATGACGAGGAAGTCGTAAGCGCCGCTCATGAGGTAGAGCGTCTTGACTTCGTCGTGCTGGGCGATCTCTTCGGCGATGCCGTCAAAGCCCGAACCGCTCTGCGGGGTGACCTTGACTTCGATGAGCGCTTCCACGCACTCGTCCTCTTCCTCGTCGAGGTTGACGAGCGCCGCGTATTTTACGATGGTGCCGCGCTGTTCCATCGCGCGGATGGCGCTTTCCACCTGTTCCTTCTCTTCCCCGACCATCACGGCGACTTTCTCCGCGGGGCAGCGGCAGTCCGCCGTCAAGACGTCGAGGATCTCGCGTTCCAGCTTGTTCATAGCTTCCTCCCTTACGCTTTTATTTTCTCATTATAGAGAAATCGGAAGAAAAAGTCAAACACATTTGCTTTTTTGCAAAAAATCGGCTATAATGGCAGTATGTTTCGCATCTGGGGAAAGGTCTATCAAGGCGACCACATCGAAAAACAGACGGTGTACGCACGGGAAGAGCGCTTCACCTATTCGGAATTTTTCCGCTATCTTGCAGACATCTGCGACGAGCTGGACGTGCCCACGCCCGTCCTTTTGAAGCCGCACCTTTTCCAGTACGCCAAATTCAATCACGTCGTCTTCCGCCCCGCCGATTTCATGGAGGAAGTCCCCTTCACCAAACTCGTGCTGGAAAATATATTGTAAACTTATCAAAACGCGCCGCGCGCCGTCCGCATTTTGCGGACGGCGCGCGGCGCTTCTATCTTTCAGCCGCGTTCGGGCGCGGCGTTTTATTTTTACGCGGTATGCACGGCTTCGGCGGGCTTTTGCTTCTTGCCGTCGAGGAAGGCGGAAACGCCCTTCTTCCTCATCTTATACACAAAATAGTAGAGCGGCACGCCGAGGGCATACACCCACAGCACCTGCGTCGCCGCAAACGAGCCGACGAAGAACCAATAACTTGCTGCCGCCGTCTCCGCAACCAAAGTATGACACAAAAAGACGATGATGAGCGGGATGCAGAAGGCGTTGAAGAGGACGGGGAAGACGCCCCCGACCGCCACCCGCGCCGCGTGATTGCGGATGAGCTTCCCGACGCCCCACGTCGCAAGCGCGGCAAGGAGCGTTGCGAGCGAGCCGATGAACACGTCGTAGACGAGGAAGGGCGAGCCCAAATTTGCCAGCATGCAGCCGATATAGAGGGCGGGGACTGCCTCGGGGAAGAAGAGCGGGAGGATGGTGAGCGCCTCTGCGGGCCTGATCTCCAGATATCCCTCATAGGCGATCGCCCCGAAGGCATAAGTAAACGCAACATACAGCGCGGCGATGATGCCGGCGCGGCAGATGCGTTTGGTGGTAAAAAATTGCTTCATGAAGTTGTACCTCGGTTTTTTTATTCAGAAGTGTTACCCGAAAACCTTCTGTCGCCCCCATGATACCGCATCCGCCCCTCTCCCGTCAAGCGATTTTACCGCGCATTTGTTCCCTTGCGGGAGCATAAGCTCTGCAAAAAACCGAAACATCCTTATTCTTCGGCAGCAGAAAGGATATTCTTCACCACAAGATCGATGTATTCACAGACGCCGTAAAAATTTTCGTCGATCTGACGGTTGGTAAAGCGGATGACTTGCAGATCGTACTCCGCCAACCGCTCTGTGCGGAACGCGTCGTACTTCTCTCCTTCTTCTGAAAAATGTTGGGAACCGTCCACCTCGATCACGAGCCTTGCACGATGGCAATAAAAATCGGCGATAAATTCGCCGATCGGCCGCTGCCGCTGAAACCTGACCCGATAGCCGCGCAAAAAACGGTACCACAGGCGGTTTTCCTGCGGCGTAGCGTTCTTTCGCAGAGAGCGGGCAAATTTTATGTTTTTTCCGTTGTACCGCAACGGCATCGCATCCCCCCTTTTACTCCCTCCGTCTCGCTGCCTCGGTAACCCTTCGGACAGCGAGCCACCTCCCCGAAGAGGAGGTCAAAATATGGAAATTCCTTATTATAAGCGCCTTCATGAGGGAGCTGTCGCGACATCCGAAGCTTGCTTCGGTGTCGTGACTGAGGGAGTCCTCCCCGCAGGCTTCGTCAAGAGCGGCGCAGCTCCACAATGCCGCTCACCAGTCCTGTTTTTTCAAAGACTTATCTTTGACGTCGTCGTAGTATTCGAAGTAGCGCGCCTTCCACTCGGCGGGGGAGAGCGGCGCATCCGCCCCTTCCGCCTCGCGCAGGTACTCTTCGAGCTCCTCGGGCGTGAAGTCCGACATCGAGATCTCCCCTTCGTACTGCGAAAATAACTTCATGAGATCGAGTTTCGAGATCATATCCCCTCCTGTTCGGTCGGCGCGCGCAAAGCGGCCGCCTGCCGACTTATCCACATTTCAACAAAACGGTGTGGATAACCCGCCCACATTTCCACAATGGGGCATAAGCCTCCCACGGCTCAGCGAAAGGCGTTGCGCGAAGGGTCGTACTCATACCCCAACGCGCGCAGTTTTTCTTCGACTTCGCCCCTGTCCGCCCCGCAGTCCTCCAAAAGCTCGTCCAGCGAGGAATATTCGTCGCGCAGCTTCGTGTTGAGAAAGCTCAACAGCATTGCGCCATCAGACGGCAGTTTCATAAATATTCTCCTTCCGAGGGACGCGCTGCCCGCGCCGCCCGATCGTATCGGCACCATTATAATACCCCGCGCGCAAAAATGCAAACATTATTTTGCCCGCCCGCCTTGACATTCTCCCCGCCAAAGGGTATAATACAAATGTTTACAAAGTGAAGAGGAGGGGACGCATGGCGGAACACGAACAAAAGAAGGACGATATGCAGCTCGAGGAAGACCTCATCCTCGCATGGATCCACGCCACGGGCGTTCTCAAAAACACGCGCATCACGCAGAAGATGATCTACAACGAGGCGGTGGTCATGTCCATCGTCTATGAGCGCTACCGCGAGGACGGCGTGGGCGCGGTCACCTTCGGGGAGATCTGCCGCCGCACGCGGATGCTCAAATCGCTCGTCAACCGCACGATCGGCACGCTCGCTTCCCGCGGGTTTTTGGAGCGCAGGACGGGGGAGGACAAGCGCACCACCTACGTCGTGCCCGTCAAGAAGAAGCTCCCCGAATTTTTGGAAGAGCACGAACGCTCGCTTGCGCTCGCCCGCCGCATCATCGGGCTCATCGGCGAAGAGGACGCGCGCACTTTCTGCCGCATCGCGGAAAAGGTGTTCCACGCCGACCCCCTACCCGACCATGAAAAGGACGACTGAAAAAGGACCGAAGCACAACGCTTCGGCCCTTTTTGTTCCCCCTATCAAGACAGCTTTCCGCACATATTATACCTGAGGCGAGGTGTAGTATTCGAATTCCTGTTCCAGATCGAGCACGGCGCCCTCGTCGACGGTGGCGAGCTTGGAAACGGAGACTTCGTACGCCGTCATGGTGACGACCTCGTCCTCGGAGAGGCGTTTTTGGTACTCGCGGCTCTGGATGCGCCCCGAGAGCATGATGCGCGAGCCGACGGCAAGATCCTGCACGAAGCGGGCGTTGCGCCCCCAGGCGATACAGGGGATGTAATCGGACTTGTTGTAAGCGCGGTTGACGGCGACGAGGAGATCGGAGATCTCGCGGTTGAAGGGCGTGGTGCGGTAGACGGGCGGCTTGCACAGATACCCGCCGAGCAAAATGCTGTTGGGGTTGCGCCCGGGGACGTCCTCGACGATGTCGCGCACGAACACGGTGAGCATGAGCCGCGAACGCCCGTTCTCGAGCTTATTGTAGCTTCTAAACTGCCCCTCGGCGCAGAGGATGCTCCCCTCTTTGAGATCGTTGCTGCGGATGATGCGCTCGGAGATGGTGACGGGCAGAATATCCGCCTGCCCCGAAAGGCGCGGCACGCGCACAAAGAGTTCGTAAAACCCTTCCCCGTACACCTCGTGCGAAAAGACGGCTTCCGACACGATGCTTCCTCTCAAGTAGACCTTGTTGTTTTTTTCCGTGATGTGATCCATATCCTTCGAGTACCTCCATGAGTATTTCCCTGAAAAAAAGCCGCGTCAGCCCTTTGCGGCGGAGAACTGCCTGCCCGTGTGGTCGATGGTGTAATTTTCGCGGTAGATGAGCTCGCCGACGGGCACGAACGTAAATCCGCGGGCGCGCAGCGTATCCAAAATGACGGGAAGCGCCTCCGCCGTATGCAGCCCGTTGTTGTGGCAGAGGATGATGGACCCGCTCTTCGCTTTGGAGACAACGCGCTCTGCGATCTCCTTTGCGGAGAGATCCTTCCAATCGAGAGAATCGACGTCCCATTGGATGGGCATGAGCCCCAAGGAGAGCGACGTATCGATGACGGCGTTGTCGTAATCGCCGAAGGGCGGGCGGAAGAGAGTCACCTGCTTTCCCGTCACTTCCGTGATGGCGCGGGAAGAGGTCGTAAGCTCGGTTTTTACCGCCTCTTCGGAGAGCTGAGACATTTTGGGGTGCGTCGCGCTGTGCGTGCCGATCTCGTGCCCCGCCTCGTCGATCTTTTTGAGATAATCGGGGTGCTCCTCCGCCCAGAACTGCACGGTGAAGAAGGTCGCCTTGACGTTCGCCTCTTCGAGCGCTTTCAAAATGGCATCGGTGTGCTCGGTACCCCACGCGCAGTCAAAGGTGATGGCAAGGGCGTTGTCCTCCCGCTCCACGCTGTAAACGGGCAGGGAGCGCGCCCCGCTCCAAAAGACTTCCTCCGCCCCCGCCGCTCCCGCCGCAAGTGCGGAAAGGGCGACAGCCGCCGTCAAGGCAAAGCTAAGTACGAGCGAACGCAGCCGTAAGATCATTTGTCCCTGTCACCTCGGTTATGATACTATATTTTTGCACGGAGAATTTGGGGAGTTTTGTCGAGCCGCGCGCTTTCGGGTCGAATGTGCCTGTTTGCGCCGCCGGAATACGCCTGTCCCCCGCTCTCCCTTTCAACGTATGCACAGTGCGGAGTGTTTATCACCTTTTTTGCGCGAAAAGCGGCATGGGGAGGGTGCCGTCAAAAAAGGCGGCATGCGCCCTGCGAGATAAAATAAAAACGCGGCGCGCCGCGGGAACATTCCCGCGGCGCGCCGCTTCTATCAAATCTTGGCTCCGCGTCGCCGCAAGGCGCATATGCGAGCGGTCGCCTTACGGCAGCCGCTGCGCTTTTTACGCCTGCTTTTCTCGCGCGGTAGTGCCCGCGCTCGGTCAGGAAACAGCGCGCACAATGCGCCGTTTCCAAGCTTGAAAGCGGTCAAAGCCACACCGTGGCTTTGCCAAGAAAGCGCTTTCTCGCCCTTTTCCCAAAAAATCTTTTGCTTCGCAAAATCTTTTTCGGGAGCCCAAGACAAGAGGGAGCCGGCTTGTCGTCCGATGGAACATCGGCGGCAAGACTGAGGGAGTCGCCGCATTTTCGTAAGCATGCTTCCGATAACGGCGCTCCTCCCTATCGAATATCTGACGAAATTTTCTCTGCCGTAAGAGAAAACTTCCTGCCATCGGGGAGCGTATAAATAAGGACGTTCCCCCTTTCTTCCGCTTCCCCGAAAAAGTACTCGTCGACGAGCGGTTTCAGCGCGGCGATGATATCTTCCTCCGTCACAACTGCACCGTCTTCCCAACCGATCTTTTCTGCCATTTCGTGCTTCCTCCTTATAAAAAAATAGAGCGCCCCAATTAAGGGACGCCCGCAAAGCTGTACCCTTAATTGTTTGCGCTACAATTCCAGTCAAAGTGGAAAAGGATACACCAATGCCTTGGTGATCCACTTTGACTTTTTTATATTGTAGCGCTCTTATAGTATAGCACAGCCCTTTGGAAAAAGCAAGATAAAACACAAACAATGTGAAAACAGCCCCTAACTCCTTCCGTCGCGGCATCCGAAGCAAGCTTCGGATGCCGCGCCACCTTCTCGCGCGGTAGAGACCGCGCTCGGTCAGGAAACGGCACGCTCCATGTGCCGTTTCCAAGCTCGAAAGCGGACAAAGCCCCACCGGGGCTTTGCCAAGAAAACGCTTTCTCGCCCTCTCGGAGGGAGGCAAGGAAGTTGCTGTTTCCCCTCGCTTCTAAAATCAAATCCCGCGAGGAGGGTTCCCCTCCGCTGCGGGACTCAATTTGCACCCATAGGGCATATACCCTATGCTTATGGCTTATTGTTCTTAGGATGACATAGGGCTCCCGCAAAGATTTTGCGAAGCAAAAGATTTGTGGGAAACTAAAAATCACTGAGCCGAGCAGGGTTCCCCTGCGCTGGCTCCCCCAATTTGTGCCATACTTGGCACTTATTGTCTAATAAGGACAGATGCGCTCGCGGGCGTCACCGCCCGTTAAAATCAACAAACCTTACCCCTCGCCGCGAAGATTTTCCGAAGGAAAAGATTTGCGGCGAAAAGTATTAAAAGTCTTCCTCGTCCTCTTCCTCGTCGTCCTCATCGTCGTCGCCGAGGGTATAGATCTCGTCGCCCGTAACGTAGTCGAAGTCCTCTTCTTCGTCCTCTTCCTCGAAGTCTTCTTCCTCGTCCTCGGCGTTCTCTTCGTCGAGCTCGGCAAACTCTTCCTTCATGCCGTCCATTTCGGCATCGAGGTCGTCCGTGTCGTCGTCGAGGTATTCGCGCCACTCGTCGTCCTCTTCGGGGTCGGGCTCCGCCTCCTCCATCTCGGCCTTCTTGCGGCATTCTTCGCACATCTTCTCGCCCGGCATCATCATGTTCTCGCCGCAGACGGGGCAGAGTTCGGTGGGGATCTCGTTCTCCTCTTCCTCTTCGATCTCGTCTGCGTCCGTACGGATGCCCTTCATCTCTTTGAGGCAGACGTCGCAGTATTCCTGCTTCTCCGCATCGATGTAGTTGAGCTCGCAGCGCGGGCATTTCATGTAACGTACCATAAATTTTCTCCCCGTATCCGCCCGTCTCGGGCATCAAGCTAGTAGATTATATTTATTTTTATTTTTCTTGTAAACCGTTTTTTTATTCCTTTCGGAAAAAAGTCGCTTATTTTTCGAAAATTTTTCTTTCGGCACATAATATATTAAAAAATCCCGTCCCAAAAAGGGCGGGATCTTATGTTTTTTTGATCAGTTCTTTTCTTCTTCGCTCTCAGCGGCCGCCTCGCCGGTGGGGGCAGCGGGAATTTCCTCGGCTTCTGCGGGAGTCTCGGCAAAAGCGTTCTCGCCAACAGCTGCCTCCTCGGCAGGCGCGGCAGGCGCGTTCTCGCTTGCAGCTTCCTCGTCCGCCGGATCGTCCGCATAGACGTCCACGGAGCGGTCGTCCGTCGTATCGACATACATCTTGGGCTCGTCGCTGCCGCCTTCCTTGTTCTTCTTCGCGCGGAGGATAAAGAACACCGCAAGGCCTGCGCCGACCACCACGATGCCGATGCCGACGCCGATGAGCGCCCACGCCCAGGCGGGAAGTCCGCTCTCTTCCTCGGTGACCGAATAATTTTCGAGGGTGTTGCTCCAATAAGCTTCCATCGTGTCGAAGTCGCTCTCGCTCATCGCGCCGATGCGGGTGATGAAGTGACCCCTCGTGCGCGCCTCGCCGAGACCGCCGCCGTTTTCCACCCAATCTTTGAAGTAATCCTGCTCTTCCTGATTGTAGAGGTAGGTGGCCTTCTTGCCTTCGTCGATCGCTTCTTGGATATTGCGCGCGAACGCCGTCGAATCATAGGTAAGATATCCGTTTGAAAACTCGTACTCGTAGTCGGAATACTTCTTGGCAGCGGCGTAGAAGAAATCGTCGTCCTGCCCCATGAAGAAGTAGTAGCGGAGCGCGGTCGGCATGTTTTCGCCCACGTTGTCCTGAGAGGTCTCGATGAGACCGTCTTCGCCGACGATCTTTTCGTACTCTTCGTTGAGCGCTTTGAGCTCGGCGTTATCCATCACCGCGCCGCTCTCGTTTTTGAGCGAGAGGGTGGAGATGTAGTTGTAGGACGTGGTGCCGATCGTCTCTGCATCCGCAAAGAAGACGGTGCCGTCCACGATCTCGAAGTTATACCAGCTGCCCGCATGCGCGATGTCGAGCAGCTGCACGGGCGCGAAGGGCGCATTCTCTTCGTAGCCGAGGATGCGGTAATCCTCTTCCGTGCCGTTGTAGACGGCGCGGTAGATGTTGGAGCCGCTGTCGCCCGAGATCGTGTAGTAGACGTAAGAATATTCGTCGCTCGACGTATCGTCGATGGAGATGAGCGTCGCGTCCGTCGCACCGCGTGCGATGAGCGTCGTCTCGGTGCCCGTTTCCGTCACGTCCGCGCGGAAGATGTTGCCGTCGTCCACATAGAGATAGTGGTGCGCGCCCGCCTCGTCGAGATAGAAGATGGCAGCGGTGCCCGCGTGATCGGTGCTCTGTGCCACGACGTCGAGATATTCCGCGCCGTTGCCCGAAACGGAGTTCCAGCCGCTCCCGAGCTCGTCCGCGGAGAGGTAATAAAGCCAGCCACCCTCGCCCGAAGAACCCGTCTGCGCGAGGTCGGTGCGGGTGAAGTACAGCCCGCCGTTCGAATATGCCTGCAAGGTGTAGGTGTAGCCCGCGTAGGAAAGGGGCGTCACGCCGTCCTTCAAATCGTGGGTGAACTGCGTGGGGGAATTTGCGTACGTTGCGCCGATGCCGTCGAGCACGATCTCGCCGAGGTTCACATAGGGCGCTTCGCCGTCATGCTCTTCGAGGTACTCTTCCGAGAAGGTGTATTCATAGGGCGCCGTCTCTTCGGTGACGTCCGCGCGCACGCGGTAGACCTGATTGTATTCGCGTTCGAGCGAACCGCCCTCGACGTCGATGTCCATCGTCACGCCCATCGTATAGTAGATGTAGGGGTTGCCGCTCGCCGCCGTATCGACGACGTATTCCGAAACGTTCTTCGCAAGCAGCGTGTCCGTCTCGTTCGAGGTGTTGTAGGAGTGCAGTTCGGAGTCGCTCTCATACACGAGATAGACGGTGCCTTCGACTTCCGCATAGCGGTAGACGGTGGCGTTGTCCGCAACGTTGAAGTAGCTTTCAATGTCCGAACCGTCGAGGCGGGCGCTCTTGAAATCGAGGTATTCGCTCTCGATGACGCCCGAGGTGTTGCGCACGTTGTTGGGGGTCGCGTAATACACCCTGTCGCCGTAGATGTAGATGCCCGACGAATAATCGGCGGCGACCATCAGCGAAGGGATGACGATCTCGGCTTTGTTGACGCCCGCTTCGAGATCGCTCTTTGCGATGCGCATGAGCGCGCCCTTGACGGGGGTGCCGTAGGTGTTATCCGAAGTATACGCCTCGACGCCGTTGATGAAGTAGACGTAGTTGCCCTTTTCGACGACGAAACCGCCGTTGGAGACGACCTCGCCCGAGGAGAAATCTCCTTCAAGGGGCGTAAAGGACGCCTCGCATGCCGAAAGCGCTCCCGCGCCGATGGCAAGCACGCCCGCCGTCATTATGGTAATGAGTTTTTTCGAAAAGTTCCGCATAAAAGGATTCCTTATAAGGTACCGTAAAATTCTCGTTCTAACGATACGTTCTCCATTATATACTAAATCATGGGTTTTGGCAATCAAAAACCCGCGGCGCAGTCGCTTTTCTTTGAGAAATTTTAAGCCACGAGGTGCGCTTTTATGGAACGATTCGGCATATTCGAGCTTTTGGACGCGCTCTCCGCCCTCCCCCGCGCGGAAGAGCCCTTCCACGCGCGCGAGACCGCAAATGAGGAATTCTCTCCGCCGTCCGCGCCTTTTAACGGAAGGGCGGAAGAGCCCGCGCCCACGCGCGGCGGG
Source organism: Candidatus Gallimonas gallistercoris (assembly GCA_019117085.1). Classification (GTDB taxonomy): domain Bacteria; phylum Bacillota; class Clostridia; order Christensenellales; family Borkfalkiaceae; genus Gallimonas; species Gallimonas gallistercoris. The sequence goes on along the minus strand of DXAJ01000105.1, from coordinate 5,755 downwards.
AAGACGCGGGAGCCCGCCCCGTTTGACGGACGGAACGAAAAGGGAGCCTCCCCGCCCGAAGAGAAGAGCGCTTTGCGCTCGTCTGCCCCCAACGCGCCCGACGGCAGAGCGGCGCACGACCCTGCGCCCAAGGCGCTCGAAAGTTTTTTGAAGCGCCACGACGCCCTCGCCAAAAAAGCGGAAAAAAAGTGACCCTCGTCTCCTCGTCGCCGCAAAGCCCGCAGGTCCGCCGCTGCGTTCCTTGCTGCTTGACCGCTCGGCTTGCGGCTCCTCTCCCCACAAATCTTTTGCTTCGCAAAATCTTTGCGGGAGCCCTATATAAAAGGGCGGTGCCGCGCGCCCGCTCCCGCGGGCGCGCGGCGGAAGGAGTCACCTTATTTAAGGCGCCCTCCTGAGGGAGCTGGCTTGCCACTCGGCGCACGCGCCGAACGATCTTTTCTGCCATTGGTGTTTCCTCCTTGTAAAAAATAAAGCGTGCCTCCAAAGGAGACACGCTGCATCGGTATCTCCGTTTGTTGGCACAAAATTCCCATGAAAGCGGAAAAAAGAGATACGAAATGCCCTTTCGTCTCCACTTTCATGTGCATTATAGAATTTTGTGCCGCATTCAGTATACCACAGGAAAAACAAAAAAGCAAGACGAAGAAAGAGAATTCCTCGGGCTTTTTGCAAAAAGCGCATACCCTCGCACCTCACTCAAAAAAGATGCCGCGCACAACAAAAAACGGACGGCCTCTCGGGTCGTCCGTCTTCTTTTCTGAAATTATCTCTTGGAGAACTGAGGTGCTCTGCGCGCCTTTTTGAGGCCGTACTTCTTGCGCTCCTTGACGCGGGGGTCGCGGGTGAGGAAGCCTGCCTTTTTGAGGGCGGGGCGAACTTCGGGCTCGCTCTGCAAAAGCGCCCTTGCGATGCCGAGGCGGATCGCACCTGCCTGGCCCGTATAGCCGCCGCCGATGACGTTCACGAAGATATCGTACTTGCCTTCTGCCGCCACTTCAACGAGGGGCTGCTTAACGATGTATTGAAGCGTGCCCATGGGGAAGTAGTCTTCGAGAGAGCGATCGTTGATGACGATGGCGCCGCTGCCCGAAGGGATGAGGCGAACGCGGGCAATGGCCTTCTTTCTGCGGCCGGTGCCCCAAAACTGCAATTTCTTTTTCAAATTTGCCTTAGCCATGTCGATACCTCGTTAAAATAATTTCAGTTCTTCGGGCTTCTGTGCCGCGTGGTTGTGCTCCGCACCCTTGTAGACGCGAAGTTTCTTGATCATCTGCCTGCCGAGGGAATTCTTGGGAAGCATACCGCGGACGGCCTCGTAGACGACGAGGTCGGAACGGTCTGCCATCATCTTCCCGTAAGCGATCTCTTTGAGGCCGCCGATATATCCCGTATGATAGCGGTAGAACTTATTTTCGAGTTTCTTGCCCGTGAGCACCACCTTATCGCTGTTGATGACGATCACAAAGTCGCCCGTATCGACATTGGGAGTGAACGTGGGCTTGTTCTTGCCGCGAAGGATCGCCGCCACCTTGGAAGCGAGGCGGCCAAGGGGGATCCCCGCTGCATCGACAACGTACCACTTTCTCTCAACCGTCTGAGCATTTGCCATATAGGTTTTCATATTTGTGTACTCCTTGATTTGCCTGAATCATTCCGTTATCGTTGCTGTTTAGCAGGGGCTGTGCCTCGAGAAACGATTTACTCCTTCATTATAGGCAAGAAAAAAAGTTCCGTCAAGCTGTTTTGAGTTGCGATTTTTATTTTTTTCCCGAAAAGGGCAAATTTTTTGTTCGCTACTAAATGATCTGCAAACGGTAGATTTTTTTGCGCGAAATCCCCTTTTTTCACGCATTTTTTGTTTTCTCACTTACCATTTTGGGACTTCGGGCAAGGCTCCTTCCGTCGCGTTGCCGAAGGTCTCCCTCCTCGCGGAACTTATTCTGTATCTCACTTCCTCGGCGGGATGCTCTTGACCACTCTTGCGGGGTTGCCGACGGCAAGAGAGTTGGACGGAATATCTTTGACGACGACGCTGCCGCCGCCGATGACGACGTTGCTGCCGATGGTGACGCCCGGCATCACCTTGACGCCGCCGCCGATCCACACGTCGTCGCCCACCGTGATGGGAACGCCCGTTTCGACGCCGCTGTTGCGAAGATCTGCCTCCAAAGGATGATTGACGGCATAAAAGCCGCACTGGGGCGCGATAAAGACGTTGTTGCCGAACGTGATGGGCGCGCAGTCCAAAAACACGCAGTCGTAGTTTGCAAAGAAGTTATCGCCCGCATGCACGTTGAACCCGTAGTCGATGCGGATGTTCTTCTCGACGAGCGGATCTTTGCCCAGCGATCCGAACAATTCGCGCAGGATGCGTTCGCGCTTCTCCGTCTCGGTGCGCTTTGTCTCGTTATACTCGTCGCACAGCTCCACCGCGCGGATGTGCGCCGCCCGCACTTCGGGGTCGGTGTAGTCGTAAAGTTCGCCGTCTTTGAGTTTCTGCAATTCGCTTTTCATCTCTTTGCTCCTCGAAAAAGCGGAGCTGCGATCGCGCTCCGCATATTTTCATAAAATGACTTTGTTTTTCGCCTCGCTCTCGGAAATTGCCTCCGAGCCGAAGGCGAACGTTGGGTTTTCCTCCCCTCACGGAAATTGCTTTTGTCGGTTCAAAAGCAATTTCGTGAACTTACTCTAATATCGCCTTGATCCTTCTCACGCCCGCCGAGGAGGACTGCTCCTTGACGATCTTGAAGTGTCCCAAAACGCCCGTGCTCGCGACGTGAGGCCCGCCGCACATCTCCTTCGAGAAGTCGCCGATGGAGTACGTCTTCACGACGTCGCCGTACTTGCTGTCGAAGACGCCCACGAAGTGCTCCGCCCGCGCCTCGTCGAGGCTCATCTCCTTGTAGACGACGGGGATATCTTCCTTGATCTTCTCGTTGACGAGGTCTTCGACCTTTTCGATCTCCTCCTTCGTCATGGGACGCTCGAAGTTGAAGTCGAAGCGCATCCGCTCGTCGGTGATGTTGCTGCCCTTCTGGTTGCAGTCGGGCGAGCACACCGCTTTGAGCGCGGCGTTGAGAAGGTGAGTCGCGGTGTGGTACTTGGTCGCCATTTCGGAATGGCTCTCAAGCCCGCCCTTGAACTGCCCGCCCGCAAGGACGCGGCTCTTTTCCTGGTGCTCTTTAAAGGCGGCGTCGAAGCCCTCCCTGTCCACCGTCAGCCCGCGCTCTAAGGCGAGCTCTTCGGTGAGTTCGAGGGGGAAGCCGTAGGTATCGTAGAGGCGGAACGCCTGCTTGCCGCCGATGACCGTCTCTTTCACGTAGGCAGGGTCCTTCTGCGCCATGAAGGCGTTCTTGCGCTCGAGGCCCTGCACGCACTTTTCGAATTCCTTGATGCCCTGCGCGAGGGTGGCTTCGAAGCGGTCTGCCTCGTTCTTGATCTCGGAGAGGATATACTCCCTCTTTTCGTGCAAATTGGGGTATGCCTCGCCGTACACTTCGTCGATGAAGATGGCGGCGCACGCTAAAAGGGCACTCGTCTCCACGCCGAGCTGGCGGCAGTAGCGGATGGCGCGGCGCATGATGCGGCGCAGGATATAACCCGCGCCCGTGTTGGAGGGTAAAATGCCGTCCTTATCGCCGATGAGCATGACCGTCGTGCGCGTGTGGTCGGCGATGATGCGCATCGCCTTGCGCGCCTCTTCGTCCTCATCGTACTTCTTGCCCGAAATTTCTTCGAGCTTTTCGATAACGGGTAAAAAGAGGTCGGTCTTATACCCGTCCGAAAGCCCATTGAGGAAGAGCAGCATCCGATCGAGCCCGAAGCCCGTATCGACGTTCTTGTTTTCGAGCGGCACATAACCCGTCTCCGTCTTGCGGTACTGCATATAGACGTCGTTGCCGATCTCCACATAGTCGTCGGGGAAGACGGGGTCTTCCTTCTCCTCGTCGATGGGATAGAACCACTCGTTGTCGGGGCCGCAGGGGGTGCCGACGGTGCCTTCGAGCTCCCACCAGTTGTCGCTCTTGGGAAGGAAGAAGATGTGCTCGGGCTTGATGCCGAGCCCCTTCAAAAGCTCTGCCGTCTCCTCGTCGCGGGGGGTACTCTCGTTGCCCTCGAAGACGGTGGAGCACAGCTTGTCCTTATCCAGCCCGAACTCTTTGGTGAGGAGTTCGAACGTCCACGCCGTCTTTTCCTTCTTGAAATAGTCGCCGAGCGACCAGTTGCCCATCATCTCGAAGAAGGTGAAGTGGGAAGCGTCGCCCACGGAATCGATGTCGACGGTGCGCACGCAGCCCTGCACGTTGCACAGCCGCTTGCCCGCGGGGTGCGTTTTGCCCAAAAGATAGGGCATCAAAGGCTGCATGCCCGCCACGTTGAACATGACGCCCGTCGAGCCGTCGCCGATGAGGGAGACGGCGCCGATATCGGTGTGTCCCTTGCTCTCGTAGAAGGAGAGCCACTTTTGCCTGAGTTGTTTGGATGTGATCTTCATGGTATATTCTCCCGGGGGGATGCCCCGCTGTCTTTTCAATCGCTAATTTTAATCGGCGCGCCCCCGTTTGTCAACAAGTTTTGGGGCGGTTTTGCGCGCGAAAACGTCCTTTTCGCCGCCGCCCTCTCCCCGGGGGAGGCCGCCGGACGCCGCCCGTCAGTTGAGGTCGTTCCGGATCCAGTCTTCAAGCGCCGCTAAAGCCGGGGCCGCGTCGAGGAAGGACGTGCCCTCGACGGAGACCTCGGTGAAAACCGCGATCTCGGTCTTCCCCCACACGTTCCACGCCATATAGAACTCAACGGCCGCGCCCACCTTCAGGGCGTCGAAGAAGCCGCGCTCCGCAAGCGCGCTGTACGTCTCCGCGGGAACGGTGAATGTGACGCGCCCGCGCTCGTTGATGCTCTCCTCGTCCGAGACGACGCCGTCGAGTATCAGCGTGAGGGGATACGCGCCGTCTGCGAGGGTACCCACGGAGCGTTCCTCCACTGTGCCCGCAACGGTGTAGTAATGCGTCCCGTCCGAGAAGTACTCCGAAATGTTCTGCCGCTTGTAGGGAAGGAGCGTCGCCGAATCGATGGCGGAGAAGATGATGAGCGCGACGCCCGCGAGCAGCAGGAGCCCCGTGACGGCGTAGAGAATGATAGCCCAGACGGGCACTTTGCGTTTCGTATTTTCCACAGGAATACCCTCAAAGCTTTGTGAGCGTATAGCCGTCCTTGCTGTCCTTGACGGCATAGCCGAGCGCTTTGAGCTTTTCTCTGAGCTCGTCCGACTTCGCCCAATCTTTGTTTGCGCGCGCCGCCTTCCGTTCTTCTGCGACCGCCTTCACTTCTTCGGGCACTTCTTCCTGCTTTTCGCCGTATGCTGCAAGATATTCCTTTGCGTCCTTCTTGAAAAGCCCCAAAAGGGAATACGTCGCGCGAATTTGGTTGACGATGCGGCGCGCCCGAGGGTCGTGCTCTGCAAGCAGGCGGGAGACTTCCTTGAAATAGCCGAAGAGGTCGGAAAGGGCGAGCGCGGTGTTGAAGTCGTCGCTCATCGCCTCGTCGAAGCGCTTGTCGATGCTCTCCTCCCCGCCCTTCTCGTCGGGGAAGGCTTCCTCGGCGCGGGCGATGAGCTCGTAGAAGCGGCGCAGGTGCGCTTCCGCCTCGGGGAAGAGGCTGTCCGTGATGTTGATGTCGCCGCGGTAGCCCGTCGAAAGCAAAGCGAACTTGACCGCCTCGTTGGAATACTGTTTCAGAAGGTCTTCAATGAGCAGGC
>DXAJ01000104.1 GCA_019117085.1 Candidatus Gallimonas gallistercoris | reverse complement strand
CCGGCGGGGAACAACTCATACGCTTCCCCGATGACGGCGAGTTTCGCCGTTTGGGCAAGCGGGAGCAGTCCTTCGTTTTTGAGCAAAACAAAACTCTCTTCGGCGGCACGGCGCGCAAGCGCTCCCGCGTTCTCCGTGCGAAGCGGCTCTGCCTTCCTCCCCGCGACGCGATGTGCGAATGCGATCGTCCGATCCGCAGCGGCATCGATCAGAGCGGGATCGACGGCGGTGCCGTCCTCGATGGCACCGCGCAGTTCTCTTTCGCTGACGCTGCCCGCTTTGAGGGAACGGGAAAGCCGTTCGTATCTTCCCGCGGCACGATCTAAAAAGACAGCCGCGCCCTTCAAACAGAGCCCGTGAGCAAGCATCCCGTGATAATCGACGTCGGACGAGATGCCGTCGGCAATGGGGAAGGCATCCCATTCACGGATGCCTCCCGCCGCCGCGCCGAACAGCTTGGTGTTGCAGTCTGCATATCCGCCTCCCTCCCGTTTCAGAGAGGAAACGACCGCCTCGCACCGTTCTTCTTCCATCACCCCCAAAAAAGGCTTTAAAAACAGCTCGTGTACCGCGCGGGGATCTTCCCGCACGTCCAACGGGGAGATGTCGTTTTCGGAGACCGCGAGGCGGGAAAGGGCGCACGCGCAGCCCGAACGATGCGCAGCCCGCGCCATGGCGGTCCCCAATGCGGCATTGAGCACGGCGTCCTCGGAAAGCCCGTCCGCCGCAGAACAGGACGCGCATTTGAGATCGGGCGTCTCCAGCAAATTACGGCCCGTGCCGCGGGCGGGAACTGCCAGCTCCTGCGTCACCGCCCCGACAAGGCTTTCATCCCAGGAGACCGCCAATTCGCGGTATGCGGGAAAGAGCCCCCGTTCACGGTTGAGCTCGTCAAGAGAGGCCATACGCACGGCGGGCACGCCTGCCCGATCGATGTTGGAGTCGGAAAGGCTTGCAAGATCGGTCAAAAGCGCGATCTTTTGACGGCGGTCGAGTCTTTCCAAAATTGTCTGATATTCGTTCATGGTGTTTCTCGCAGTGAACATGCCCGAAAGGCATGCGGTCTCGTATCAGAGGAAGACGGTCAAAAGCGTTACGAGCGCGGCGCCCGCCAATGTCAGCCAGACGGCTGCCTTGCGCCAGCGCGGGACGAGCGCAATTTCCCTGTCGGCCTTTTCCGACGGGATGTTCGTTGTAAATTCGGGCAGAAATGCTTCGAACCGCTTGCGAACGTCCGTTGCATCCCGCGCCCGCGTGAAGACAAGATCCCCCGAGCGAAAGGCGCTCACCTCCGCCCGAAACGAGCTCCATCGCTCCGGCACACGGATCGCAATACGGAATTCCGCGTCCGGGGGAACGGGCGGAGAGACCGCTTCGACGGGCGGGATCATGGAGTCCGTCTTGCTCGCGTCGGTCCCGAAAAGCGCCAGCGTGACGCCCGTCACGGTATACGGAGAATTGTTCCGCAGCGTGACGGATGCGTTCCCGTTTTGATCCGCGATGCCCGTATTGCATGCGAGCACTTCGATATACCGTCCGTCCGGCGGACAAGCGGCAGTGTTCGGACGATCGCTCATCATGCTCCCCTCCTTTGCCCTTTCATGCCGCGGGGGATGCGGCCGCACGTCTGCTTGACGAGAGACCATAAGTTCATGCAGCGATAAAGTATCCCCCGTGCCCAATTCCGGGCGCCTTCGAACACGGCTCGAACGGGCACGAACAAGGTTTGCGCCCTCTCCTTCGTCTTACGGCAAAAGGCCGCGCCCACGCTCAGATACCTTTGGAGCGGCAAACGGTCTTGGAGCAGCCCGAAAAGCATCCGCGCCCCCTCGACGGCGAGCGGCAAGAAAACGATAGCGCAGGAGATCGCCGTCAAAATGCTTCCGAGCGGAAGATCCGATGCGGTATGAAAGACCGCCTCGGAAAAATGAACGGCAAGAAAGAATAAATAGCCGACGAGCCCCGCCAAACCGACGAGAAAGAGGCTCAGCCAGATCAAATAAAACGGGGAGGGCGAAAAGGCGCGCCCGATCCTTTTCCCGTCTGCCCGTTCGAGGGAAAACCCGACGTAAGCGGTCGCATAGGGAAGCGGGACGGTGCGCGTATACCGTCTTCCGCCGATGAATTTTTCCGAGATGCGGTAAAAGGCGATCGGCCTCCCGAGCGAATTGAAGCACAAGAGCGTATAGCGGGCGGTGAAGACGGCTTTCTGCCAACAGCCCAAAAAGCAGACGGTGCGGTCGTTGCGGCGGCAGACCTGATAGCTGCACAATTATTCCCGCTCGGAGCGCGAAGGTTCATATAAAACGGAAATGCCGTTTTTTAAGTTGAACTTTCCGATCCCGCGGTCGGCGATCGGATAACGAGACGCTCTCATTTCCAGCAGCAAACGCGGAAATACCGTACCCGAAAAGACTGCCGCAAGCATTAGACCGATCAACAGCCATACGGCCCAGAATAATATCTCGAACAGCACGGGGCGCCCCTCCTTTGCTCTCTTCTGCCGGACATGATGTACGGCACATGTATATTTGATTGTATTTTATCATAATTGTCTTATTTCGTCAAGACTGCGGAATAAAATATTCAAATAAAACAAAAAAATGCAGAAGAAGCGAGCGGAAAGAGCGCCGACCCGCGGTCTGCATAAAAATGCAAAAAGAACGCCCGAAAAACGGGCGTTCTTTGGGAACTTATGAAAACGAGAGGTCACTCTTCGTCTTTCTTTTCTTCGGAAGCAGCAGCGGCAGCCGCCTTCTTCTTTTCCATCTTGGCGTTCTGCTTTTCGAGCTTCTTCATCTCTTTGGTGACGACTCTTGCAGCGTCGATCTGAGCCTGCATCTCCTGAGGTGTAGGAGGCACGAATGCCGCGCCCTCTGCGTTCTCGGGGATGACGTCGTAGTGCTCGTCGCGCTCGAGCATCGTCGCTTCGGTGTAGCCGTCGAAGAGGTGGATGTGCTTTGCGTCGAAGGCAAGCTCGACGATCTCGCCGAGGTTGACGACGGCACGGGAGCTGATCCTTGCGATCATCTGAGCGGCGTTGTCGACGATGGTGTTCTTATCGTTCTCGTATTCGAGGTCGCAGTAGATCTGCGTCTCGGCGCCGAGTTTTTCGATGACGTCGATCCTCGCCTTGACGATGGTCTCGGGCGAGTTGGAGATGAAGAGATCGTCTTCGTGGATATCTTCGGGACGGACGCCGAGCGTCACCGTCTTGCCGGTGTTGATATACTCGTCAACGTTCTTGATCTTGGAAACGACCGAACGGGGCAGCGCGATCTTGTTGCCGCCGATGAAGTTGACATAGACCTTCCCGTCCTCCTGCGTGAGCGTGGAGTTCTTGAAGAAGTTCATCTGAGGGGTGCCGATGAAGCCCGCGACGAAGAGGTTGATGGGATAGTCGTAGAGGTTCTGAGGGGTATCGACCTGCTGCATGAAGCCGTCCTTCATGACGACGATACGCGTACCCATCGTCATCGCCTCGATCTGGTCGTGCGTGACGTAGATGAACGTAGTCGCAAGGCGGGCGTGCAGCTTGGAAATTTCCGTTCTCATCTGCGCGCGGAGCTTTGCGTCGAGGTTGGACAAAGGCTCGTCGAGAAGGAAGACCTTGGGCTCACGGACGATGGTACGGCCGAGCGCGACACGCTGGCGCTGACCACCCGAAAGAGCCTTGGGCTTACGCGAAAGGTAATCGGTGATGCCGAGGATCTCTGCCGCGGCCTTGACCTTTTCGTCGATGACTTCCTTGGGCACCTTGCGGAGCTTGAGACCGAATGCCATGTTGTCGTAGACGGACATATGAGGATAGAGTGCGTAGTTCTGGAAGACCATCGCGATGTCTCTGTCCTTAGGGACGACGTCGTTGACGAGCTTGCCGTCGATATAAAGTTCGCCCGAAGAAATTTCTTCGAGGCCGGCGATCATACGGAGCGTCGTGGACTTGCCGCAGCCCGAGGGACCGACTAAGACGATGAATTCCTTATCCCTGATGTCGAGGCAGAAGTTGAACACTGCCTGGTTGCCGCCGGGATAGATCTTGTTGATGCCTTTGAGTAAAAGACCGGACATAGTTTCCTCCAAATCATGTTTTGAGGATATTTTACACGAAAATGCCCGATTTTGCAATAGGCAATCGTAACAAAGATTGTCCGTGAGAGTGTATAGATTGCCCAAAAAAACTTTTGCCGCCCGCACGGCGGCAAAAAATGGCGCACTTTTGCACAAATACGCCCGTATCCTGCATGTTTTTTGCCCGATCCCGCGCCCTCAGAGCAGTACTTTCTGCGTGGGATACAGCCGCTTTGTGCAGTTTTTTTCTTCGAAAGTTTGCTCGCTCCCCGAAAGGAGCGCCTTTGTCTCCCCGCCGCGCACTTCGTATAAATTCCCGCCCTCGGGAAGCAAAAGCACCTCCCCCCTTTCGGGCTCTTGTTTAAGGCCGTTGAACGCGGCGAGCACGCGGGGCGGCAAACAGTAAGCGCGGGCGATCGTTTCGAGCGTCATGCCCCGCCGCACGCGAAGAAAGCGCGGACGGGAAAGAGAGAGTTCGTATCCCATACGCCATCTTATGCCAAAGGGACGGGAAAGGTGCCTTCCCTTTGCGAACGCGTCCTTCTTTTCTGCCCGCGCGGAAGGGTTTTCCCATAGCAGGCGGGGTTTTTTCATAACGGGCGGGGCGGGGAGAATACAATAGGGAACATGGACCTTCTCCGCACATCCGCCCTTGTGACCGCCTTTTCCGCCGCAGAGCACTGCCTCGGCTTTTTGTACCGCATTTTGCTTTCGCGCACGCTCGGCGCGGAGGGGCTGGGGCGCTATCAGATGGCGCTCACCGTCTTTTCCGTGCTTTTGATGCTCTCTGCGAGCGGGCTGCCCGCGACGCTCTCGCGCACCGTCGCCGCCCACCGCACGCGGGGGGACAAGCGCGCCGAACGCTCCGCCGTGACCGCCGCGCTCCTGCTCTCCTTTTGCGTTTCGCTCTTTTTCGAGGCGCTGCTCTTTGCCCTTCGCCCCCTGTTTGCGGGCGTATTTTCGGACGAGGGAGCGGAACGGCTCTTTTACATCCTGCTCCTCGGCCTGCCGCCCACCGCCGTCTACGCCGTGCTGAGGGGGTATTTCTGGGGAGAGAAGCGCTTCTTCCTCTACTCCTTTACGGAGCTTTCGGAGGAGGCGGTGATGATCGCCGCAGGGTCCTGCCTTCTCGTCTTCTGCCCGCTCGCCCTTGCAAAGGAGACGCTCGCCGCGGGCGCCGTGCTGTTATCGCGCCTCTTCTCCTTCTCGCTCGCCTTCAGCTGCTTTCTTGCGCGCGGAGGGGCGTTCGCTTCGCCCAAACGGGCGATAAAGCCCCTGCTTGCCTCCGCCCTTCCCCTCACCGCCATGCGCGCCGCCTCCTCGCTCACGGGGATGCTCGTCTCCTTCCTCTTCCCGCTCTGCCTTACGGCGGCGGGGGCGACTTCGCAGGAGGCAATGGCGGAATACGGCGTCGTCTACGGCATGGTGATGCCCGTCATGCTCATCCCCTCCGCCTTTTTGAGTTCGGCGGCGCTCGTGCTCGTTCCCGAATTTTCCGAATGCGCCGCGCGCGGGGAGAAGGAGAAGCTTGCTTCTCTCACAAAAAAGGCGGTCTCCGCCGCCCTTCTCATCGCGGGGGCGCTTCTGCCCCTCTATGCCGTATTGGGGCGGGATATCGGCATTTTGCTCTTTGACAGCCCCGAAAGCGGCGTGCTCATCGCGTTCGGTTCCCTGCTGCTCCTTCCCATGAGCGTTTCCATGATCGCGGGGAGCCTTTTGAATTCCCTCCGCTGCGAAAAGCACACGCTTTTTATCTTCCTTGCGGGCGCGGGGGCGATGATCCTCTGCGTCGTCTGCCTTGCGGGCAAGCTCGGGAGCGGGGCGCTCCTTTGCGGCATGGCGGCGGAACACACGCTTTCCGCCGTGCTCTCCCTTGCCGTCCTCAAAAGAAAGACGGGGACGGCGGGGGAGAAAAAGCTGCTTTTCAAAGTGCTTGCCTCTTCCTGCATTGCGATCGCCTTCGGGCTTGCCCTCAGGAAGTTCTTCCTGCTGCATCTGAGCTTCCTGCCCGCGCTCGTCTGCCTGTTTGTGTTCCTGCCGATAGGAGAGGCCGTCCTCTTCGCGCTGTTCGGGCTTGCGGACCTTCGGGCGCTTCTCCGCCGCTTGTCTCCGCCCCGGGACCGCGCCGCCAAAGCGGAAAATGCGAGAAAAATTTTGCCTTCGCGAGGTATTTTTTCGGGCGTGCTATTGACAAGGAGGAAAAAGTAGCTTACAATAGAAAGGTAAGGCAAATCTGCCGAAAAAATGGAGGATGTATTATGAGACTGACGGACGAACTGCGCAAGGCGCTCCGCGTGAGAGTGGACTACACCAACATGACAGATAAGTATCTCGGCGACAAGGGCATCTCGCAGAAGACGCTGGATGCGCACAAGAAACTCGCCAAAGCGGCGCACGCCTTCGTGGCGAACAACCGGGGCCGCGACGAGCTCTTCATGGGCTGGACGGAACTTCCATACAATCAGGACGAGATCGTGGCGGATATCCTGGAAGAGGCCAAGAAGATCCGCAGGAACTTTGAAAACTTCGTGGTGCTCGGCATCGGCGGTTCGGCGCTCGGGCCCATCATGGCGTTCAACGCGCTCTGCCACCTGCACTACAACGACCTGCCCAAGTCCAAGAGAAAGGGACCGAAATTCTATGTGGAAGACAACGTCGATCCCGTGCGCATGAAGGAGCTTTTGGACGTCATCGACGTCAAGAAGACGTGCTTCAACGTCATCTCCAAGTCGGGCGCGACGAGCGAGACGATGACGCAGTACCTCATCATTGCAGACCTGCTTGAAAAGGCGGGCGAAAACGTCAAGGATCACGTCGTGTTCACGACGGACGCAGCGAGAGGCAACCTCGTGAAAATTTCCAAAGAGCTCGGCGGCGTCAAGAGCTATGTGCTCCCCGACGGCGTGGGCGGGAGATTTTCCGAACTTTCCCCCGTGGGGCTTCTGCCCGCGGCGGTGCTCGGCATCGACATCAAGCTGCTTTTGAAGGGCGCCGCCTATATGGACAAGCTGTGCAAGACGGCGGACCTCAAAAAGAACCCTGCTCTCCTTTGCGCGACGCTCCAATACATTGCGATGAACGACGGCAAGAACATCGGCGTTTTGATGCCGTACTCCGATAATCTGCGCACCGTCTCCGACTGGTACGCGCAGCTGTGGGCGGAATCGCTCGGCAAGAACGTGACGCTTCAGGGCGAGCCCTGCAACGTCGGACAGACGCCCGTCAAGGCGCTCGGCGTCACCGACCAGCACTCGCAGGTGCAGCTCTACACCGAAGGCCCTTACGACAAAGTCGTGACCTTCCTCTCCGTCGGCAGCTATAAGGAGAAGTTCCCCATCCCCCACGGCTGCGAGGATATCCCCGACGTCAGCTTCCTCGGCGGGCACACGATGGAAGAGCTCATCCAGGCGGAGAACAAGGCGACGGCGTACGCCCTCACCAAGGCGGGAAGGCTCAACTACACCATCACCCTGCCCGAAGTCAACGAGTTCACCCTCGGCCAGCTTCTCTTCCTCTTCGAGCTGCAGACCGCTTATGCGGGCGCGATGTTCGATATCAACACCTTCAACCAGCCCGGCGTCGAAGCGGGCAAGAAGGCGACGTTCGCGCTCCTCGGCAAGCCCGGTTATCAGGAGCAGAAGAAGGAGCTCGACCAGGCGGCAAGCGACGAGGCTTATATCGTCTGAGCAAAAATAACATGACGGGGCGCGCGGCTTTTGGGCCGCGCGCCTTTTTTGATGCAAAATAAATAGAGAGAAGCGCCCGCGGGGCGCCCCGAACGGGCGCCCCGCGGGCGCGGTCTTCAAAGTAACAGCCCTCCGCGCAAGAGTAACAGCCTCCCCTCTTGACAGAAAGACCGCCTTCCCCGTATAATAGAGGTGCGATAGAGGCACGGGAGGGAACACGATGGCTTTTTCGGACAAACTCAAACAGCTGCGCGAAGAACACGGGCTCTCGCAGGCGGCGCTCGCCAAGCAGATCTATGTGAGCCGAAGCGCTGTCGCCAAATGGGAAAACGGGCTCGGGCTCCCCGACGACGGCAACCTGTTGGCGCTTTGTGATTATTTCAATGTAAAGGAGGAATGGCTGATGGAACGCGAAGACTTGAAAAAACAGCTCCGTATCGACAAAAAGCAGTTGGGGCACATCTTACTGTGCGCGAGCGGCATCCTCGTCCCCGCGCTCTGCGTGGTCCTCGGGCTCTGCCTCACCTTCACGGGCGACATGACCGCCGCGCTCTTCCTTCCCCCGCGCTCGCTGTTTGCGATGATCTGCGGGGCGGGACCCAATCCACCGTCCCTATTTTTCCCCGAGATGAAAGGCGTACTGATCGCGTTCTGCCTTTCCGCCGCAGTATGGGCGGGGACGGCGGTGTTTTCCGTGCTCGCCCTTGCCCTGCCCGGACTGAGAGCCAAAAGCAAGCTGTGCCTCTTCCTTGAGATCGGACTCATCGCCCTTTCTGCGGTGCTCTTTGCCGCCCTGTTTGCCGCCGTCTATCTCATCGTAACGCCCATGTATGTCTTCCCGTCTTCGTTCTGATCGATACATATAAGAATAGTTAACGCCCGCGGGGCGCCCCCAATGGGCGCCCCGCGGGCGCTTGCAAAAGCAGAGGCGGAGGGATTTCCCCTCCGCCTTGCGGTTAAGCATCAACTAAAAACGATCAAAACCATATGTCACTTTTTCATGCCACCAATTAAAGTTCTTATATGTGTCAACAAAAAACTTAGCTGCTTGCACAGGGGAACTCAATTGCTCGCTCGGTATCTCTAATCCGGTAGTAGCGCCTGGTTCTGTCGTTGCAAGCCAACCTGTTGTTGGACCAAGGAAGCGAACATAGGTTAAACTATTACAATCATGAAATGCACGCAGCCCGATGCGTCTCAATCCCTTACCAAACGTTACGCTGCTCAAATTAGAACATCCGTCAAAGGCAGAGCCACCTATATCTGTAATGGTATCAGGAAAACTAATGGACTGAATTTGAGCAACATTCTGTTCTCCGTCCAATCCGTCCGCTGCAAATGCCGCGTTCCCGACCTTTGTAACAGGAAGCTCACCATATTGGCTGTATTTTGGCTCCATGTGCTGATCCGGCACCAGAATATGGGTATGTTCGCAGTCACCGAGGCCGATCAAGATGTAACAATCATGCTCTAAGCTGATCTCAAACTCCAAGTCGGTACACGCCGTTGCGTCGCAACCTTCGTTGATGCACTCGTTGCCTTTGATGTTGTGCCCGAGGGGCGGGATGATCTCGCCTTCCTCCAATACCATGCCGCAACGGTCGCAGACGACTCTTCCGCGAACCCCCGCAGTTTCGCACTCCGGTTCGACATCCGGCACCGGTACGTCGTCATGACCGAGCGCGTCGATGCTTTCCGTCTTCGTCTCGCTGCAACGCATACAGGTATAGAGTTTTTCGCCCGCATATATGCAACCGGGATTGCGTGTGACGACGGGGCTGCCCCAAGCATGGCCGAGGGCGGGGATCACCTCCGACGCTTGGAACACCTTATCGCAACGCGAACAGACGATCTCCCTTGTATACCCCGCTTCCGTGCAGGTGGGCTTCACCTCGGGCTTGGTCTCTACGGGGTCGTGATCGAGAGCGGGAATGACTTCCTGCTCTTGCAGCACTTCACCGCAGCGCGCGCAGACGATCTCGCTCGTAAGACCTGTCTGTTCGCAGGCGGGCTCCACCTTGGGCTTGGTCTCTACGGGGTCGTGATCGAGAGCGGGGATCTTTTCCCGCTCTTGCAGCACTTCCTTGCAACGCGTACAGACGATCTCACTTGTATACCCCGCTTCCGTGCAGGTGGGCTTCACCTCGGGCTTGGTCTCTACGGGGTCGTGCCCGAGCGCGTCGATCTTTTCCTGCTCTTGCAGCACTTCACCGCAGCGCGCGCAGACGATCTCACTGGTATACCCCGCTTCCATGCAGGTGGGCTCCACCGCCGCTACGGTCTCTACGGGGTCGTGATCGAGAGCGGGGATGCTTTCCTTTTGCGGCTCTCCGCAGCGCATGCAGACGTACTCTTTTACGCCTTCTTCGGTGCAAGTCGGCTCTTGGGTGACTTCGTACTCCCCTTCGCGATATGCATGCCCGAGCGCGGGGATGACTTCCTGCTCTTCCACGATCTCGTTGCAGGAGACACACCTCTTGCCTTCGGTCAAGCCCGGTTCGGTGCAAGTCGGCGGCTCCCCCTCGATCGTCGCCAGCACATGGCCGTATGCGGGGATGACGATGTCGGTAATGAGCTCCTTGCCGTCTTCATCGAGATAATCTTTATCGCACTCGTCGCAATGCCAATGGTCGATGACGCCCGGCGTTTCGCACGTCGCGGCAACGCCTTCGACGTGCTCCATCGAATGGCGGTGCGTGCACGAGCCGAGCAAGAGAAGCAGGATGATGATAAATATGACGATGAGCGCGACGACGACAGAGACGCCGATGATGACTTTCTTCCTGTTGCTGCTGCGTTCGGAAGCTTCCTCGTCTTCCGAGGATACGTCTTCCGCGGGCATTTGAGCCCCTTCCGCCCCTTCCGCTTCGGGGGCTTCCCCTTCGGGGACCTGTTCCGTTTCGGGAGCAGGCTCGCTTTGAGGCACTTCTTCGGAAATTTCTTTCCGAGGCATGTTTTCTTCTTCTGCCATGATCCCTCCTTTGTGTCCCGCAAAGATGTTTCGCTTCCCGGGGCGCAGACCGCGCGCCCGAAAGCACATCCGCACGGGATATGCGTGAAGGCCGAGGGCACGTTATCTTGTGCCCGCCGCCCTTCATTTTTTTAGAATTATACCACATATCGGAGGGTTTTGCAACCCTTTCCCCCAAAATAAAAGGGCAGACGGGGGAATTTTTTTCGTGCACTTTGTGGACATTCTGCTCTCCCCGAAACGCAGTTTGCACAAAAAAACGGCATTTTGCCGTCGATCTCGCATGCATTTTTCCTTTTTTCGTTCTTGAAAGACGCCGAATGCGCAAAAAAAAGCAAAAAGGCGCTCTGCGGTTTTTTTCCGCAGAGCGCCCGTGGAAAACAAGGTTACGCCTGAGGGCGTTCCTTGATCTCCACGTTGTACTTCTTGCTGCCCTTGGGCGTTGCCGCGCGCACGAGCGTGCGGAGCGCCTTGGCGATCTTGCCCTGTTTGCCGATGACTTTGCCCATATCGGACTCGGCAAGGAGCACGGTGACGGTGATCGTATCTTCCGTCTCTTCGACGTCGTACGAGATGGCGTCCTTTTCTTCGGCGAACTGTTCGACGATGTACTTGATGAGTTCCAGCATGGTGCCTCCTCCTTATGCGCAAAGGCTGCAGCCGCAGCGCAGCTTACTTCTTTTTCTTCGTCTTCGTCTTGGCGGGAGAGAGCTTATCGCTCTTTTCCATCGCGCCCGAAGCGACGAGCAGGGACTTGACCGTCTCGGTGGGCTGAACGCCCTTCGAGAGCCAATCTTTTGCCTTCTCGACGTCCACGGTGAGCGTGACGGGGTTGGATCTGGGATCGTAGAAGCCGACCTTATCCAGATACTCGCCCGTGGCTGCCTTGCGCGCGTCCACGACGACGATACGGTAGACGGGGGACTTCTTGTCGCCCATTCTCACCAATCTCATTTTGACCATAGTATTTGACCTCCGAAAAAATGATCGATTTTTTTACTTGTTTTGTGCCCTTAAAAGGGAAGGCGGAATTTGCCCTTGCCGCCTTTGAGCTGCTTCATGAGCTGCTTGGCCTGGTCGAACTGCTTTAATAGCTGGTTGACTTCCTGCACGCTCGTGCCCGAGCCCTCTGCGATGCGGCGCTTCCTGGGGGAATTGATGATCTGCGGGTTATCGCGCTCCTTGGGCGTCATGGAAAGGATGATCGCCTTGGTGTGCTCGAGCTTTTTCTCGTCGATGTCCGCTTCGTTCATCTTGAACTTTCCCGCGCCCGGGAGCATGTTCATGAGCGCGCCCGCGCCGCCCATCTTTTTGAGCGTTTCGAACTGGGCGAGATAGTCGGTGAGCGTAAAGGACATTTCGCGCATCTTGCGCTCCATATCCTTCATCTGCTGCTCGGTGACTGCCTCCTGCGCCTTTTCGATGAGGGAGAGGACGTCGCCCATGCCGAGGATGCGGCTCGCCATGCGGTCGGGATAGAAGGGTTCGAGGTCGGTGAGCTTTTCGCCCACACCGATGAACTTGATGGGTTTGCCCGTGACCGCCTTGATGGAGAGGCACGCGCCGCCGCGGGTGTCGCCGTCGAGCTTGGTGAGGATGACGCCCGTGATGCCCACGCGTTCGTTGAACGTCTGGGCGACGTTGACGGCGTCCTGACCCGTCATGGCGTCCACCGTTAAGAGCACTTCGGTGACGGAAACTGCCTTTTCGATCTCTTCGAGCTCCTGCATGAGGGCGTCGTCGATGTGAAGGCGGCCCGCCGTATCGATGACGACGGTATCGTACCCCATTTTGAGGGCGTACTCGACCGCCTGTTTTGCGGTTTTGGGGGGAGCCTGCGTCCCCTTTTCGAAGACTTCCGTCTGCGCCTGCCCGCCCACGACTTGCAGCTGGTGGATGGCGGCGGGGCGGTAGATGTCGCACGCGACGAGGAGAGGCTTCTTGCCCTGTTTTTTGAGCTGCAAAGCGAGCTTGCCGCACAGCGTCGTCTTGCCCGCGCCCTGAAGCCCGCACATCAGAATGACGGTCGGCGGCTTGGGGGAAACTTCGAGCTTGGCGTTCGAAGGCCCCATGAGGGCGATGAGCTCTTCGTTGACGATCTTGATGACCTGCTGAGCGGGGTTCAAAGAGGCGAGCACCTCCTGCCCCACCGCCTTTTCCGAGACGTTCGCGATGAACTGCTTGGCGACTTTCAAGTTGACGTCGGCTTCCAAAAGCGCGACGCGCACTTCGCGCATCGCCGAACGGATCTCGAGCTCGGTGAGTTTGCCCCGCTTGGTGAGCTTGGAAAAGATATGATTGAGCCGCTCCGAGAGCGAACCAAAGAGTGCCATGGCTCCTCCTTAACGATCGGGCGCTTCGCCCGAGAGGATGGATAAAAGGGCGGCGGCATGCTCCGAAGGGAGCGTTTGCGCGAACGCTTCGAGCGCTTCGTGCTCCTTCGCCCGCTCGGAAAGGAGCGAGTAAAGATGCAGCTTTTCTTCGTACTCTTCGAGCTGACGCCGCACTTTTGCGAGCGTATCGGAAATGCTCTGGCGCGAACAGCCCTTTTCTTCGGCGATCTCCGCAAGGGAGAGGTCGAAATTGAAGTAGAGCGCGGCGACTTCGCGCTTGTTCTCGGTGAGCAAGGGTCCGTAGACGTCGAGGAGACGGGAAATGGTAAGATCCATACGCGCCCTCCAAACGCGGGATATTATAGCAGAGATGAAATTGCCTGTCAAGCATTTTTACTTGACAGGCAAATGTTTTTTTGCGGATAGCGTTCGGATGAATGCGGCGGCGGGAGAGAGAACTGCCGCTATCGGAAGCGAACCTGCAAAAATAAGGCGACTCCCTCAGTCTCATCATCGGCGTTCGCCGAATGATGAGCCAGCTCCCTCAAGGAAGGAGCCGAGGAAGCTTGCCTTTCCCTTGCTTCCAAAATACTTCCGCGAGCAAAACCACGCTTTTGCGCTGCGGGACTCAATTTGCGCCATACTTGGCGCTTGTTGTATAATAAGGACAGACGAATTCGTGGGCGATAAAGCAAATTAAAATCATATCCGCTCGTTCCTCGCCGCGAAGATTTCCCGAAGGGAAAGATTTGCGGCGAAACAGTTTCCCAAAATACTTCCGCGAGGAGGGTTGCCCTCCGCTGCGGGACCCAATTTGTACCCTACGGGTACTTACTGTTCTTAGAATGACAGAGGAGTGCGCGGGCAGAAAAAGTTCCTTAAAATCACGGCAGCTCACCCCTCACGACTTTTTTGTGCTCGCACAAAAAAGTGTGAACTTATATAAATCCCTCTACAAACTGCTCGGCATCGAAGGGGACGAGGTCTTCCATCTTCTCGCCCACGCCCGTGAAGACGACGGGGATATTGAGCTCGCTGCACAAGGAGAACACGAACCCGCCCTTTGCGGTGCCGTCGAGCTTGGTGAGGACGATGCCGTCGAGCTCCACCGCCTCATCGAAGACGCGCGCCTGCGAGACGGCGTTCTGGCCCGTCGTCGCATCGAGCACCAAAAATTTCAAAAACTGCGCCTCGGGGAATTCGCGCGTCACCACGCGGTCCATCTTCTGAAGCTCCTTCATGAGATTTTCCTTGACGTGCAGCCGCCCCGCCGTATCGACGAGGACGACGTCCGTCCCCCGCGCTTTGGCAGACGAGAGCGCGTCGAAGATGACCGCGGAAGGATCGCTCCCCTCCTCGTGCTTGACGATGCGCACGTTGGCGCGCTCCGCCCAGACGGAGAGCTGATCGCTCGCCGCCGCGCGGAAGGTATCCGCCGCCGCCACGGTGACGCTCTTTCTCTGCGAGACGAAATAGTTTGCGACTTTGCCGATGGTCGTCGTTTTGCCCACGCCGTTGACCCCCACGAACATGATGACGCAGGGATACTTTATTTCGGGCACGGGGGCTTCTTCGAGCTTTTCTTCGAGGATGTCCTTCAAAAGGTCGGTGACGTACGCCTGGTCTTTGACCTTGCCGCCGATCGCCTCCTCTTTGACTTCCTCGACGACCTCTTCCGCCGTGCGCACGGAGACGTCGGCAGAGATCAAGATCTCTTCGAGCTCGTCGTAAAATTCCTCGCCCAGCTTATTTTTTGCAAACAGCAGGCGCAGCTTGGTCGAGACGCCTTCGCGCGTCTTTTTCAGGGCGTCTTTGATCTTTCCGAATAAACTCATGGTTGGCTCCTGTTATGCTATGACGGTGTCGCCGCCGGGGCGCTACATTGCAAAGACGATGAGCGCCAAAGGGCGCAAGCGCTGTTCAGGCGATCACGGTGTCGCCGCCGAGGCGCTCCTCCACCTCCGACAGCTTGACGGAGACGATCTTAGAAACGCCCTTTTCCTCCATCGTGACGCCGAAGAGGGTATCGGCGCGGTTCATGGTAGGCTTGCGGTGGGTGATGACGATGAACTGCGTCTCTTTGGAGAACTTCTGCAAATATTTTGCGAAGCGGTCGACGTTGGCTTCGTCGAGCGCCGCCTCGATCTCGTCGAGGATACAGAAGGGCATGGGGCGGGACTTTAAGATGGCGAAGAGGATGGCGATCGCGGTGAAGGCGCGCTCGCCGCCCGAGAGCAGGGAAATTTTCGTCAGCTTCTTGCCGGGCGGGCAGGCGACGATCTCGATGCCCGCGTTCAAGGGGTCGTCGCAGTCGGTGTAGTCGAGCTGCATCTCCGCCTTGCCGCCGCCGAAGAGCTCCTTGAAGATGACGGTGAAGTTCTGATTGATCTCGTTGAAGCCTTCGTCGAACTGCTTCTGCATGGCGTCGCGCAGGTCGTTTAAGACGGTGGTGAGGTCGAAGATGCCCTTTTCGAGGTCTTCCTTCTGCGATTGCATCTCGGAATAGCGGCCGAAAAGGAGCTCGTAATCCTCCTCCGCATTCATGTTGACGGGCCCGAGCGCGGAAATTTTGCGCTTCAAGGAATTGATGTTGTTGTAGGACTGCGAGACGTCGTAATTTTCGTCGCGCATGTCCTGCGCGCTCTCGTAAGAGAGGCCGTACGCCTCGTCGATGCGCTGTTTCATGTTTTCGAGCGCGGCTTCCGCCTTGCCGATCTCGAGCTCGCTTCTGTGCCGCTTCTCGTCCTCCTGCTGCTGCTCCTCGAGGAGGGCGCGCTTGCGCTCCGAACGTGCTTCCTGTTCGGCGCCCTTTTTGCGCTTTTCCTCCTCCGAACGGGAAATGTCGGCGCGGACGGCGTTGATGGCGGCGCGGTCTTCGTCGGAAAGCGCCACCTTTTCCGCCTGCTCTTTTAAAGCGGCAAGTTCGGACGCGGTGCGCTCCGTCTCCTCGCGGTCGGCAGTGATGCGGGCGAGCAGCGTTTCGCGCTCGTCTTGAAGGCGCTTGGAATTTTCTTCCTCCGCCGCGCGGGCGGAAAGAAGGGAAGCGCTCTCTTCGCGGAGGGCGGCGATCTCTTCGTTGAGCTTATCGCGCTCCTGCCTGAGTTTCCCGCTCTCCTGTTGGCGGGCGGCGGCTTCGGCGGCAGCTTCCGTGCGGATGCGGTTTAAAACGTCTTCGCTCTCGGCGGCGGAGAGCGCTTCGCTCTCCAATCCCGCCACTTTCTGTTCGAGCTGTTGAAGCAGCGCGCTGTATTCGGCGATGTCGCGCTCGGCATCCGAAACGAGGTCGGAAAGCGCGAGCTCCTTCTGCGCAAGGGCGGCGCGGGAGGCGGTCTCCTTCTGCACCCGTTCGCGGAAGGCGGCGATGGCGGCTTCCGCTTTGGCGCGTTCCTGTTCGCAGGCGTCTGCCGCCGCTTTGAGCTTTTCCGCCGTGAGGCGCTTGCGCGCGATGGCGTCTTCGCATTCCTTGATGCGGCGTTCGCCCGCAAGCAGGTTGCCGCTTTCCTTGCGTTTGGAGCCGCCCGTCATGGCGCCGCTCGTTGCGATAATGTCGCCGTCCAACGTGACGATACGGAAGGCGCGCGGGTATTTTTTGGCGATCTCGGTCGCGCTCGCGATGGTATCGCACACGAGGGTGTTGCCGAGCAAATTACCGATGACGTTGCCGTAGTAGGGGTTGTATTTGACGAGCTCGTCGGCAAGGCCCAGCGCCCCCTCTTCGCGGAGGGCGCGGCGGATCTCCCCGCTGTTGGCGCGGGGACGGATGGCGGCGACGGGCAGGAAGGTGACGACGCCGCCGCCCGTGCGCTTCAAGTATTCGATGAGATAGCGCGCGTCGTCCGCCGTGGCGGTGACGAGGTTCTGCATCGCCCCGCCGAACGCCGTCTCGATGGCGACTTCGAACTTCTGCTCGGTGGAGACGATATCGGCAATGGCGCCCTTGATGCGCTGCCCGAGCTCGGGATCCTTCTGTGCCTTCAATTGCAGGTTGCGGACGGAATCGCGGTAGCCGTCGAAGCGGTTTTTGAGGTTTTTATAAAATTCGAGGTTGTTGGTGTAGTTGGCGATGGAGGTGTTGCAGTCGATGTACTCCTGCGAGAGCTTCTGCCCAGAGCGGGCGAGCTCGCGCAAGTTTTCGGTGAGCTCTTCCTCCTCTTCCTGCTGCGACGCAAAGAAGGCGTCCGCTTTCTCCTTCTCCGCACGGCAGAGGGAGAGCTGTTCGGAAAAATCGCGCTTTCTCGCGCCCGCGCGTTCGAGGGCGGTGCGCACCTCTTCGATGCGTTCGCTCGCCGCCGTCTTCTGCGCGGAAAGGCTCCCCGCGCTGGCGCGGACGTCCGCCAAGTTTTCGACGGAAGAAAGCTCGCTGGCGCGCTTTTCGTCGGAGATCTTTTCGTAAGCTTCGAGATGCGCTTCCGCTTCCCGCACTTTAAGGAGCAGTTCTTCGCGGCGGCGTTCGAGCTCTTTCATGCGCGAAGCGCCTTCCTGCGTCTTTTTCTTCCCCGTTTCGAGAAGGCGGGCGATCTCTTGGATGCGCCCCGAGGACGCCTCTTCGTCGAGCTTTGCCTGTTCGGCGCGGCGGCGGACGGAGGCGATGCGCTCGCCGATGAGCCGCGCTTCGCCGCTCTTGTGTTCGAGCCCCACTTCGAAGGCGCGCAGCTTTTCGTTGAGGGCGCGCAGCGTCTCGTCGGCGCGGGCGATCTCTTCGCGGGCAAGGCGCTCCTCTTCGTCGAGGGTGTCCGTCTCCCGGCGGATAGCGGAAAGGCGGGCTTCCGCCTTTTGGATGCGGTCGCGGTGTTTGCCCGTCTCGT
This sequence comes from Candidatus Gallimonas gallistercoris, assembly GCA_019117085.1. Lineage (GTDB taxonomy): Bacteria > Bacillota > Clostridia > Christensenellales > Borkfalkiaceae > Gallimonas > Gallimonas gallistercoris. The sequence continues at coordinate 12,666 of DXAJ01000104.1, read as the reverse complement.
AAGCGAAGTTATCGCAGCGGAGAAGATAGGTGTTGACCTCTTCGTATTTGAGCTGATCGGAATAGGCGCGATATTTTTTCGCCGTCTCCGCCTGCTTTTCGAGGGGGCGGAGTTGCTTTTCCGCCTCGTCCATGCGCTGGACGAAGACGGTGAGGTTGTCCTTCGCGCTCTCGAGCTTCCGCTCGATCTCCCCCTTCTGCGCCTTGAACTTCATGACGCCCGTCGCCTCTTCGAAGATGGCGCGGCGGTCTTCGGGCTTGGCGTTCATGATCTGTTCGACCTTGCCCTGCCCGATGATGGAATAGCCTTCCTTGCCGATGCCGACGCCGTGCAGCAGGGCGACGATGTCTTTGAGGCGGCAGGGCTGCTTGTTGAGGAGGTATTCGCTCTCGCCCGAGCGATACAGCCGCCTCGTCATGGCGACTTCCTCGTAGTCGATATCGAACATCCTCGAAGCGTTGTCGAAGACGAGCGTCACTTCGCAGTAAGAAAGGGCGCGGCGGGATTCGGTGCCGTTGAAGATGACGTCCTGCATGGAGGAGCCGCGCAGCGACTTTGCCGACTGCTCGCCGAGCACCCAGCGGACGGCGTCTGCGACGTTGCTCTTGCCGCAGCCATTCGGACCGACGATGCAGGTGACGCCGTCGTCGAATTTGATGGAGGTCTTGTCGGCAAACGACTTGAACCCCACGAGCTGTATTTCCTTAAAATTCAATGCTGTCCCTCGCAGTGAGAATTTGATAGAGTTTTTGGGCGGCGGCGGTCTCGGCCGATTTCTTGCTCTCGCCGAAGCCTTCGGCGCGTTCGCCGAGCGCCGTGACGGTGCTCCGATAGCCCTCTCCCCGCTCCTCCGTGAAATAGACGGGCGTCCGCTTTTCGCGCTCCTGCACATATTCCTGCAGTAGCGTCTTATAGTTCCCCGTCGGGCAGACCATGAGATAGCGCTTTAAGAAGGGGCGGACGCATTCCATGCCGCCGTCGAGGTAGATGCCCCCGATGACCGCTTCGAAGAGGTTGGAGCGTGTCTTGCCGCCGAGGTTCTTTTCCCCGCCCGAATGGCGCAGAAAGCGCATGAGCCCCGCCCTGTCGCACGCCGCCTCCAACGCGGACTGCGAGACGAGCTGCTGCCGCCGTTCGGTGAGCACCCCTTCGCGGTTTTCGTCGGAGCGGAAGAGCTCTTCGGTGACGGCAAGCTCCAAAACGGCGTCGCCCAAAAATTCCAGCCGCTCGTTGTCCTTCCCGCCGAAGACGTTGGAATAGGAGCGGTGCGTGAAGCACGCCTTCAGAAGCTCGAGGTTGTGGAAGGGATAGCCGATCGCTTCCTGAGCCGCTTCAAGCTCGCCCGCGCTCAGATCTTCGCCGTTACGCATCCTGTTTTTCGAGCGCACCCGAGGTGAGCATCTCCTCGATGGTCTCGACGAGGCGGTTGTTGTAGGCGTCGAGCGCCTGGATGACGGAGGGGCAGATCGCATTTGCCTTGGAGGAGCCGTGCGATTTGACGACCACCTTTTTGAGCCCCAAAAAGACGGAGCCGCCGAGCTTGGCGTAATCGAGCATATCCGCAAGTCCCTTGATCTGCTTCCTCGCGCAGAGGTATGCGAGCTTGGAGGCAAGATTTTTCTTGAACTCGCGCTTCAAGATGGCGGAGACCGTCTTGCCGCAGCCTTCCACCGATTTTAGGGCGATGTTGCCCGAGAAGCCGTCGGCAACGGCGACGTCCACATCGCCGAACATGATGTCGCGCCCTTCGATGTTGCCCGCGAACTCGATGTTGGGGTTGGCTTTTAAGAGCTGATGCGCCTCCTGATGCAGCGTGTCGCCTTTGTGCTCTTCGGTGCCGTTGGTGAGCAAGCCCACGCGGGGATGCTCCATATGGAAGGCTGCCTTGCCGTAGGCAGACGCCATGATGGCGAACTGTTCGAGGTACTGCGGCTTGCACTCGGCGTTGGCGCCGCAGTCGCAAAGGAGCGTCCGCGAACCGCGCACGTTGGGGATGCCCGGGCAGAGCGCGGGGCGTAAGACCCCCTTGATGCGCCCGATGAGCATGATGCCGCCCGTGAGCACGGCGCCCGTCGAACCCGCCGAAACGAACGCCGCCGCCTCGGGGTCTTCCTTTAAGAGCGTCATGCCCACGACGAGGGAGGAATCGCGCTTAGAACGGATGGCGTGCGTGGGCACGTCGTCGTTGGTGATCTCCTCTGTGCAGTGTCTTACTTCCACGCGGGAAGCATCGTGCGGGGTCTTTGCAAGCTCGGCGCGGATGCGCGCCTCGTCCCCCGTGAAGAGGACGGAAAAATTTTCCCGTTCCCGAAGCGCCAAAAGCGCGCCTTTTACGATCTCTTCGGGGGCGTTGTCTCCACCCATCGCGTCTACGACGATCTTTACCATATCCTTCTCCTTTTCCCTCGCCAAAGCGGCGAAAGTCATACAAAATGATTATACCATTTATTTTTGAAAAAGACAAACAAAACGCGCCGCTTCCGTGGAGTCGGCGCGCTTTTTCGCGTTGAGAAGATGTTTTCGGGGAAGAGCCGTGCGGCGGCGGACGGGTTTACTGCCGCTCTACCCAAACGGAACAGTCGAGATCGCCAAGTTCGAGCGCCTTCGCTTTGAGGGCGGAAGCGATCTCCTTGTCCTTTGCTTTGCAGTCGAAGGGGACGGCGGCTTCGAAGACGAGCGTCTTTTTTGCGCCGCGCACGAGGCGGAAATCGTGCAGGTCGAGCCCTTCGAAGAGCCCCTGCGTCTTGACGCACACCTCGGCTTCGAGCCGCTGCGCCTCCTCGTCGTTGAGATCGACGGGGTCGAGATGGCTTGTAAGATCGATGCCAAGCTGTTCGCGCACCTCCCGTTCGAGGCGGTCGAGCGCCTCATGGGAGAGCATCGCGGGCTCGCTCGCGTCGCGTTCGACGTGGGCGGTCGCAAAGAGGTGCTCGGGGCCGTAGCTGAAGAGGCGCACGTCGTGCACGCCCAGGACGCCCTCGCCCTTTAAGATGCAGGCGCGGAGCGCATCGAGCTGTTCTCCTTCGGGCGCCTGACCCAAGAGTTTGGAGCCCGCCTCGCGCAGCACGCCGACGCCCTGCCACAGGATGAAGAGGGCGACGAAGATGCCTGCCCAGCCGTCCGCCGAAGGGACGTTCGCATACATCGAGACGAGAGTACCGATAATGGCGGCGAGCGTTGCAAGGCAGTCGCAGGCGCTGTCTTTCGCGGCGCCAAGGAGCGGGTCGGAACCGCCCATCGAGCGGGACATGAAGCGGTAAAAGAAGAACATGCCCCCCTTGACAAGGACGGACACGCCGAGGACGACAAAGACGAGGGGCTCTGCCGAGGCGGGGCTGCCCGCCGCGACGCGTTCGACCGATTCGCGCAGGAGTTCGACGGCGAGCGCCAAGATGATGCAGCCGATGATCATGGAGGCGACGTACTCCGCCCGCTGATGGCCGAAGGGGTGCTCCTTATCGGCGGGTTTTGCCGCGATGCGGAAGGAGACGAGCGACACCGCGCTGCTGCCGCAGTCGCTTAAATTGTTGATGCCGTCCGCGAGCACGGAGACGAGCCCGAACAAAAGCCCGACGGCGATCTTCGCGCCCGCAAGGAGCAGGTTGAGCCCCATGCCGACGACGCTCGCCAGCGTTCCCCGTTTTGCCCGTGCGGCACTCTTTGAAGTAAGTTCCATATCTCATATTATAACACGGAAAAAGCGTTCTGTCACGCGGGGACAAGGAAAAATCGCGCTTCCCCGTATAATTTGGGCGGCGGCGGGCAATCATCCCTTGGCGGCGGACCAAGAGCCAAGCGCGCTACATACAATGATAGCAAGAAGTCCGACGCAAAAGAGGGACGCCATGATGAACGTAAAACGCGGTGAACTTTACTATGCCGATCTTTCGCCCGTGGTGGGCAGCGAACAGGGGGGCGTACGGCCCGTGCTCGTCGTGCAGAACGACACGGGCAACCGCTACTCCCCCACCATCATCGCCGCCGCCGTCACGAGCCGCATCCACAAGGCGCGGCTGCCGACGCACATCGAGCTCCCCCACGCCTTCGGGCTTGCAAAGGACTCCGTCATCCTGCTCGAACAGATCCGCACCATCGACAAGAAGCGGCTGATGTCGCGCATCGGCGAGCTGCCGCCCGCCACCATGTCGCGCGTCGACAACGCCATCCTCATCAGTCTCGGGTTCGAGCCGCGCTCGGTGCGCTCGTGAGTGCCGCCGCCGCGCCGAATGTGCCGCAGAAACCGCCGCCGCGCTTGACTTATTCGGCAAAAGCGCGTACAATAGCGGCTATGGAAGTAATTTTGGCGAAAGAGGAAGACTTGGAAGCGTTGGAGGCGCTGTATGCAAAGGCGCGGGCGTTCATGCGGGAGCACGGCAACGGCGGGCAGTGGGGCGAACATTACCCTCCCCGCGCCCTCCTTTGGGAAGATATCAAAAAGGCGCGGATGCACCTTATTAAGGACGGAGACGAGCTTTTGGGCGCCTTCGTCTTTTTCGTGGGCGAAGAGCCCGCCTACCGCGCCATCGACGGCAAATGGCTGACGGACAACACGCAGTACGGCGTCATCCACCGCGTGGCGTCCGCGGGGAAGGGCGGCTTTATGCGGCGCGTCGTCGAATTCTGCGAGGCACGGACGGACGACCTTCGCATCGACACCCACCGCGACAACGCCCCCATGCGCGGAGCGCTCGAAAGACTTGGCTTTGTGCCGTGCGGCACCGTCATCGTCGACGACGGCACGGAACGGATCGCATACGAAAAAAGTTCACGCATTTCTTTTGCTCCGCAAAACAAATGCCGTGAGGAACGAACGGATGACATCTAAATTGCGCTATCGCCCACGCGCTTACATGTCATTCTAAGAACAGTAAGCCTCAAGTATGAGACAAATTGTGTCCCGCAGCGGAGGGGGACCCTCCTCGCGGAATCAATTTTAGAAACAGGCGGGAAACCCTGCTCGCGGAAGATATTTTTCGTTCACGCATTTCTTTTGCTTTGCAAAACAAATGATGTGAGAAATACCCCCTTGACAAATTAGCATAATTATGCTAAAATGCAAAGCGACAGGAGGTGACCCATGAAACAGACGCACCGGATGATACGGCCGGTATCCGACCTCAGAAACAATTTTGCCGATATTTCGCGCACCGTGCACGAGACGCAGCAGCCCGTGTTCCTGACCAAGAACGGCTTCGGGGATATGGTCGTTCTGAGCATGGAATGTTATGACGAGCTGCGGCTCGACAGCGAGATCTATTTAAAGCTTGCCGAGACGGAGCGCAGCGAGAGCGAACAAAAGCGCTATACGCTTTCCGAAGCGAGAGAAAAACTCGGGGAGATGCTCCGTGGATAATTACCGCGTCGAGCTGTTACAGTCTGCCCTAAACGACATTGCAGAGGCAGTGCGCTACATAACGGATGAACTTCTGAACCCGCAGGCGGCACAGCTGCTTGCCGAGCGTCTTTTTAGTGAGGCGGAAAAGCTGGGCGAATTCCCTTACGCTCACCCCGTTTATCTGCCCGTCAAGCCGTTGAAATACGAATACCGCAAGGTACCCGTCGAAAATTATCTGCTCTTTTACCGCGTGGACGAGCGCGCAAAACTCGTCACGGTGGCGCGGGTCGTCTATGCGAAGCGCAACATGACGAGGCAGTTCAAAACGGAAGAGGTCAAATAAAAAACCGCGCCGCGGGGCTGCCGGATGGCAGCCCCGCGGCGCTTCTTATCATGTTTTACAAAATCATGCCGCTCAGCCGCGGTCCTTCATGGGGACGTACTCGCGGCGGGGAGCGACGGACTTGTAGGCGGGGCGGATGATCTTGCCCGCGCTCACGAGCTCTTCCATGCGGTGGGCGCTCCAGCCCGCGACGCGCGCGATCGCAAAGATGGGCGTGAAGAGTTCGGTCGGGATGCCCAACATGCGGTAGGCAAAGCCGCTGTAAAAGTCGACGTTCGCCGAAACGCCCTTGTAGATCTTGCGGCGCTTCGCGATGATCTCGGGCGCGAGCTCTTCGACCTTCGCATAGAGGGCGTACTCCTTTTCGAGCCCCTTCTCGCGGGCGAGCTGTTCGACCGAGCCCTTGAAGATGCGGGCGCGCGGGTCGGAGATGCTGTATACAGCGTGGCCCATGCCGTAGATGAGCCCCGCGCCGTCGAACGCTTTGCCTTCCAAGAGGTCTTCAAGGTACCGGGCGATCGCCTTGTCGCTCGAAACGTCGATGTTCTTCTTCATGTCGGCGAACATCTGATCGACGCGGATGTTGGCGCCGCCGTGGCGGGGGCCCTTCAGCGAGGCGAGTGCCGCCGCCATCGCGGAATAGGTATCGGTGCCCGACGAAGTGACGACGTGCATCGTAAAGGACGAGTTGTTGCCGCCGCCGTGCTCGGCGTGCAGGACGAGCGCCATATCGAGCACCTTTGCTTCGAGGCGGGAAAAATTCGTATCCTGCCGCAGCATGTGCAGGATGTTTTCCGCCGTCGAATAATCGGCGCGCGGGCGGTGGATGACGAGGGAATCGTCGTTGTTGTAGAAGCTAGACGCCGCATAGCTATACACCGAGAAGATGGGGAATTCGGCGAGAAGCTGCAAACACTGCCGCATGACGTTGGGAAGCGACGTGTCGTTGGGCGCGGGGTCGTACGGGAAGAGGGACAAAACGCAGCGCATGAGGGTGTTCATCATGTCCTCGGAAGGCGTCTTCATGATGACGTCGCGCACGAAATTCTTGGGCAGCGTGTGGAATTCCGCGAGCAGCTCGCAGAAATCGTTGAGCTCCTTTTCGGTGGGGAGTTCGCCCATGATGAGGAGATACGCCGCCTCTTCGAAGCCGAAGCGCCCCTCGCGGAAGGAGCCGCGCACGAGGTCCTTCACGTTGTAGCCGCGGTAGAAGAGCTCGCCGTCCGCAGGCACCGTGACGCCGTCCACTTCCTTCGTCGCGTTGACTTCGGAAATTTCCGTAAGCCCTGCCAAAACGCCCTTGCCGTTGAGATCGCGCAAGCCCTTTTTGACGTCGTACTTCGTGTAGAGGGCGGGGTCGATGCGGCTGGAGGTGGCGCACTTTTCAGAAAGTTCTTCCACTTCTCTTTGGATGTATTCCGCGTTCAAAGCCATAGTTTGCCTCCTTTTTTTGCGCACGAAGGGCACAAAAGCCCGCCGCCGCAAGGGGTATTTTGACCCATCATAACACATTTTTTAGAGCGTTGTCAACCCCTGAACGGGAAAGTTGTGTGAAAATTGCGCCCAATTGCACTGCGGAAAGAGAAAAGCGGCGCCGCCGCGGCTCTGCCGCGGCGGCGCCCATAGCGGATGGGATGATCGGTTTTAAACGGCTTCCGAAAGGACGGAGAGAAGGTCGATCCCCCCCGAGAGGCGCAGGATGAGAACGTCGATCCCGTACAGAAGATAGGCAAGCAGGAACCCCGCCGCAAGGATGACGGCGACCATGATGATATCCCGCTTCTTCAAACGGAAGGAGCGGCGGTAAGCAAAATAGAGCACAAAGGCGACGACGGCAACGAGGATGGTATAGAACAGCGCATCGGGATACCAGCCGCCCACCACAAAACTCCCGACGAGGATCGCATAGACGGTAATGCCGTAAACGGGGATGAGCACTTGATAGCCCCACCGCGAGGAGGAGACCTGCGCGGCGTTTTCCGCCTTGTCACGATCGGCGAGGAGGAAGAGGCAGCAATAGGCGGCGGCAGCCATCAGCACCGCGATCGCGAGCACATACGCCAAGGCATCGTGCATCGGGACCTCGGAACTCGACGTCAGAGAAGAGAATCTTATCATCCCCCAGCCCTTCCACAGGATGAGGTCGTTGAAAATGACGGAAACGACGGCGATCGGGCTGTAAGTAAAGAGCAGAGAAGCGAGCCCGCCGAAGGTAAGGGCGTTGTCTGCGCCGTAGTGCGCGAGCTCCACCCCAAGCGCTGCATCGAGGCAAGCACAGGCAAGCGGCAACGCGCACGCCCAGGCGGCGACAAAGACGATGCCGTCGAACACCGAATTCCCGCGCGTGAAGAGGAAGGCGTTGACCCCGAAGAGCCCCGCTCCCAAAAGGAGCAGAAGGCCGTATGCCGCGAGATAAAAAATGTAGTGGAAGTGTGCGCCGAGGGATGCCACGGTGACGACGCCCAGCCAATAGGCGAGCGTGAAGGGCGCGAGAGTGAGGACGAGCCCGCCCGCCGTGCGCACGAGGGTGAGCTGCTTCCGCGTGATGGGCAGCGAGTACCAAAGATCGACGCTGCGCTGCTTCATGCGGTAGGAAAATTGCAGCACGGGGATCACCGTGCAGAGGATGCAAAGGATGACGGCATAGCAGCCGATACAGGAATTGCGGCACTTGACCTCTCCGAACCCGTTGACATACTCGAGATCCGCCATCATGGTATAGCCGACGGCGATGACGACGGCGATGGCGGTGAAAATGACAAGGGGCAGAAGATTGCGTTTGAGTTCGTACAAAAGAGCCTTTTTCATGACAAGTACCCCCTGCTCTTGACTTCGCAGAGGAAAAGCTCTTCAAAGTCGACTTTGATCTCTTCCACAAAGATGGGCGAAAGCGCTTTGAGCGCCGAGACGATCTCTTCGCGCCCGCCGCGGACGACGAAGCGCACCACGCGCCCCTCGCTCTCAAAGGAGAGGCATTCGAAGGGGAAGCGTTCGCGCGGGACGGGCTCTTCGAACGCCGCCTGGAACTTATGCACCCTTTCGAGCGTTTCCGAAAGGTCGCCCGCGTCGGCGACGGCGCCGCCGTCGAGGAGCGCAAAGCCCGAGCAGATGTCTTCGAGCTCGCGCAGAGAATGACTGGAGATGACGGCGGTCGTCCCCTCCAAAGAGATGATGCCGCGTTTGAGTTCGAGGCGCGCCAAAGGGTCGAGCCCGTCGAACGCCTCGTCTAAGAGAAGATATTTGGGCCTGCACGCGATCGCGAGCGCCGCGAACGCCTGCCGCTTCATGCCCTTGGAGAAATTGCGGACGGGCGTGCGGCGTTCGAGCGAAAAGAGTTTTTCGTAACGGGAAAAGAGCTCGTCGTCAAACGAATAGAAGCTCTTGTAGAGCTCGACGAGCTTTTCCACCGTCGTCCCCGCCGCGTAGTAGGGATCGTCGGGCAAAAAGAAGAGCTCTTTGCGCTTTTTTGCGTTGCCCGCGATGTTTTCCCCGTCGTATTCGACCGTGCCTTCGTCGGGGCGCAAGACGTCTGCCATCATGCGCAGGAGCGTCGTCTTGCCCGCGCCGTTGATGCCGACAAGCCCGAACACCGAAGCGTCGGGCACCGTTAAATTGACCTTTTCGAGGACCTTCTTCGGCCCGTAACTTTTCCCTAATCCCTTGATCTCGATCATAACTTACTCCGTGCGGCATCAGCCGCCGTATACCTCTTCGACGAGGGCGAGCGCGTCCTCTTTGGAGAGACCCGCCTCGCGGAACACGATGAGACGGGAGCGCGCCTCCGCCTTGACGGGATCGCGCTTTTCCGCCCCGCACGCGAACACCCCCTTCTTGGGGATGGAGCGGATGACGCCCTCCGCTTCGAGCGCATAGTACGCCCGTGCGACGGTGTTGGGGTTGACGCCCAGTTTGAGCGCCAGATTGCGGACGCTGGGCAGACGGTCTCCGTCCTTCAAGACGCCGAGCGAGATATACCGCTCGACCGTCTCCATGATCTCCTCATAGATGCTTTTTTTACCGGTCAGATGAATTTCCATTGTGCGCACCAATTTTGTTGTATCTGTGACCTCTGTCATAATTGTATCACGATACAGCCGTTCTGTCAAGGGGTCGGGGAAAAATTTTATAAAATTCGGCACCGCAAGGGACGCGCGGTGCCGCGGATAACGTGGAAAGCAGCTCAGCTGCGGCTTGCAAAGTAGTTGTTGAGCGCCGAAACGAGCGCATACACCGACGAGCGGATGATGTCGCTGTTCTCGCCCGCGCCCCAGAAGAGCTTTCCGTCCTTTTCGACGGCGACGTAGGAAAGCGCCTGCGCGAAGGAGCCCGAAGCGAGGGCGTGCTGTTCGTAGCCCGTCAAAACATAATCGATGCCGAAGTACTGTTTGAGGGCGTTGGAAACGGCGTCGAGGCGGCCGTTGCCCGTCGCGGTGACGGTGACAACGTCCTTGCCGTCCTTCACTTCCACGATGGCGGTGATGCCGTTCTCCTGCTTGTAGTGCACCTCGCCGACGTCGAAGCGGCCGCGGGCGCTCAAAAATTGGTCGCAGAAGAGTTTGAAGAGCTCCTGCGGTTTGAGTTCCTTGTGCTGCTCGTCCGAGACGTGCTTTGCAAGGGCGCTCATCGACTCGCGCATCTTGGAGGGGAGCTTGATGTCGTAGCACTGTTCGAGGACGTACCCCACGCCGCCCTTGCCCGACTGCGAATTGATGCGGATGACGTCCGAATCGTAGATGCGGCCGACGTCGCGCGGGTCGATGGGAAGATAGGGAACATCCCACACGCCGCCGCCGTGCTCGGCGCGCCAGTGCATGCCCTTGGCGATGGCGTCCTGATGGGAGCCAGAGAACGCCGCAAAGACGAGCTCGCCCGCATAGGGCTGACGGGGAGAAATTTTGAGTGTCGTGAACTGCTCGTAGGCGTCCGCGATGGAGGGCATATCGGAAAAATCCAACCCGGGATCGACGCCCTGCGAATACATGTTCATGGCGAGGGTGACGATGTCGCAGTTGCCCGTGCGCTCGCCGTTGCCGAAGAGGGTGCCTTCGACGCGGTCGGCGCCCGCAAGGAGGCCGAACTCCGCCGTCGCGACGCCCGTGCCGCGGTCGTTGTGGGGATGAAGGGACAAAACGACGTTCTCACGGTACTTCATGTGCTTGTGCATGTACTCGATCTGCTGCGCGTAGACGTGCGGCATGGCGTTTTCCACCGTGGAGGGAAGGTTGATGACCGCCTTCCTCTCTGCCGTGGGCTGCCAGATATCGAGGACGGCGTTGACGACTTCGAGCGCGTACTCGGGCTCGGTGCCCGTGAAGCTCTCGGGCGAATATTCGAAGCGGTACTTCTCGCCCGCCTCTTCGGTGAGCTGCTTCAAAAGCTTCGCGCCGTCGACGGCGATTCTCTTGATCTCTTCCTTAGACTTTTTGAAGACCTGCTCGCGCTGGGCGACGGAGGTCGAATTATAGACGTGGACGATGACGTTTTTTGCGCCCTTGACCGCCTCGAAGGTGCGGCGGATGATGTGCTCGCGCGCCTGCGTGAGCACCTGGATGGTGACGTCGTCGGGGATGAGGTCCTGTTCGATGAGGGCGCGGAGGAACGCGTACTCCGTCTCGCTCGCGGCGGGGAAGCCCACCTCGATCTCCTTAAAGCCGACCCGAAGGAGCAGTTTGAAAAATTCAAGCTTGGTTTCAAGCGACATGGGCTCGATGAGCGCCTGGTTGCCGTCGCGCAAATCGACGCTGCACCAGACGGGCGCTTTTGACACCATGTCTTTCTCCGCCCAATCCATGCAGCGCTCGGGCGGAAGGATGAATTGTTTGCAGTACTTGTTGGTTTCCATGAGTCCCTCCTCACTTGAAATAAAAAAGCCGCGCCTCCCAAAAAGAGACGCGGAACACGCGCGGTACCACTCTTATTGCGGGCGCATGCCCGCCGCTTGACGGATACTTCCATATCCTCTCCCTGTAACGGGGGAACCCGTTCCGCCTTACTTTGGTTCGGGCGGACCGCTCGGCGGTGAGTTCGCCCCTCCCCTCTGCCGCCTCGCACCTTCCGGCGGCTCTCTGAAAGCAGGAAAAAGGGGGTACTGCTCCGCGTCTTCGCGTTATATTTGTCTTATCATATCATGAAGATACGAAAAAAGCAAGCAATTTTCGGGGAATTTTGAAATTTTCTCACCCCTTGGCGGCGCAGGAAGCGCACACGCCCGAAACTTCGAGCTCGCTCTCTTCCAAAAGAAAGCCTTCGGGCAGCACGAGGGGCGCGGGAACGCTTTCAAGATCCCACACCCTGCCGCAGAGGCGGCAGCGCGCGTGCGCGTGGGGGGAAGTATTGAAGTCGTAGTGCGCCTCGTCGCCGAGGAGGCGGAGCTTTTTCACCCTGCCGCTCTCCGAAAAGGCAGAAAGGACGCGGAAGACCGTCCCGCGGCTGACCGCGGGCTCTTTGCCCTGCAAATACGCATACACTTCCGTCGCCGACGGATGGTCGAGCGCACGGAGCGCGTCGTAAACCGCCTGTTTTTGCGCTGTGCGGCGCTGAGACGTCATCTTGCTTCCCTCTTCCCCGCAGAGTTCCCGACCGCCTTAGTTCTCGTCGGGCTCGAGCATCGCCGCTTCGTCGGCGTCCTCAAAGTCCTCGTACTGGTTGCAGAATTCCGCGAACACCTCGTCGAGGAGCGCGTCGTCGTCGATGGTCTCGAGGCGCTCGTCGTCCTCGTCGCCCACCAGGCGGAAGACGGCGACTTCCTCGCCCTCGTCCTCGTCCGCTTCCTCCACGCTGAGAACGGGCGTGAAGAAGCAGTACCATTCGCCCTTGTACTCGATGGTGCCGACGTGCTCGTAGCGCAGCGTGTTGCCGTCCTCGTCGATGAGTTCGACGATGTTGTCGCCGTCCTCGTAATCGTTGTTCTCTTCCTTGAAGCTCATTGCCGTTTTCTCATTTTTGCGTCTTGATAAAAATCCTTCGAGGATATACGCCACCGCAAGCG
>DXAJ01000103.1 GCA_019117085.1 Candidatus Gallimonas gallistercoris | reverse complement strand
CGGGCGGCGCCCCGCCGCAAAACGTCATTTCCCCGTGATATTTTCCACAACGGGCTTTTTTAAGAAGCGCTTGAGCGGCACGAGCGTGCTCAAAAGCGGCACCGTGAAAGAAAGCCCCGCCAAAATGAGCGCCGTCCACCCGTTGAAGACCAAGAAACTCACGCCGAAACTTCCGACCGCCGTCGCGGGAGCAAGCCATAGATCATACAGAAGAACGGTACCGAGGAGCGCCGCACAAAAGATCGCGCCGCACAGAAAGAGCGTTTCGCCCGTCAGCAGACGGAAAACAAACTTCTCCGTCGCTCCCAAAGAGCGCAGGATGCCGATCGACCTCTCTTTCAGGCGCAGCATAGCCGCCATCTGATGCCAACACAGCAGCACGGAAAAGAGCAGGAGCACCCCGCCCGCCGCGCCGCCGAAGACGCCGACATCCCACTCATCCGTGCGGCTCTCATCGGGAAGCAGAGACGTATAGCCGAGCGGCGCGGGGTTTCCGCTCCCCTCCTTTTCCCGCGCATCCAAAACAAGTTCGACGGCACAGCGCATCATGCGCTTGTTTTTGACGCCGCCGAAGACGATGGTCTGCTCGTTTGCCCTATGTTCTTCGGAAAAAAGAAGGTGCCGCGAAGGGTCGGTACGGAGCGAGACGAGCGTCATATCGTCGAGCGCGTCTTCCTCGGCATGCGTATCCACAACGCCGACGATGGTATAAACGCGCGCGCGGCTGTCCGCCGCGGGGTCGCCGTTCCCCAGTCTCTTCCCGAGGATATCCTCATAGGAAGAAACGGCGACACGTTCCCCCGCCGCCAGAGTTCCGTCAAATTCAAAACCGCCGCCCTCACCTTCCGTCCAAACGAACTGCTTGGAGGCATCGACATAGCCGCCCGAACGAAACGCTTCAAAATGAATTTTTCGATCGCCACTTCATCGGCGGCGGAAGGATATTTGCCCGCGATCAAGGAAAAGCCGATGGCGGCGTAGTCCTCCGCCCCGCCCGCAAGCCCGAGGGAGCCGACCATCCCGCCCAATTGCAGCAAGGAAGCGGGAACTCCGCCTTCTACAAAATGCGTCCAGCCCAATACGCCCGCATCCGCCTCGAAAACGAGCGCTATCCCCGTCTCTTGAAAAGCGGCGAGCTCTTTTTCGTCCATCGTATTGCCGGGCGCGTAATTGCCGTTCCCCGCAAAAGCGACATAGCCCTGCTCTTTGGCTTGATCGAAACAGGCGCGGGCGATATAGTCTCTGCGATCGAACAGATACCCCATGCCCGCGACAGCCAACAGCACAAACGAAAACGCGGAAAGGAGCACCGCAAATAACTTTGAGACGCCCCATTTTCGGGGCAGCGCGAACCGAAGAGCGATGGAAAACGGCAGCTTTGCTTTCATATCCCCCCCCTGTCATTTCGAGAAATTCCCCGTGATATTTTCCACGACGGGCTTTTTTAAGAAGCGTTTGAGCGGCACGAGCGTGCTCAAAAGCGGCACCGTGAAAGAGAGGGCCGCCAGAATGAGCACCGTCCACCCGTTGAAGACGAACGGGCTGACGCCGAACTCGCTCCACAGCGTCAAAGGCTGCCAAAAACCGTAATAGACGGCGATCGTCGCCGCCAGCGAAAAGAGAAAGATGACGGCGGAAAGCAAAGCGGCGCCTGTGAGAAAAATACATTCGATCTGCCCTTCTTTCGCCCCCAGCGCCCGCAGAATACCCACCTGTCTGCGTTTGAGCTCGGTCATCGCCGTCATGAGGTGCGCATTGAGCAGCACGGAAAAAATGAGAAATGCCACGCCGATGCCGCAGACGAGCAGGATCGCGTCGTCCAGGTTGGTGGCGGACAGATCGTCGGTCAGAGAATTGACGAGATAGGCGCCGACGTTGACGTCCGCATGCGGAGAAGGCTCCTCGAAGCGGGGTCTTGCCGCTTCCGAAAGCGCGAGCGTGACAGTGAGTGCGTCCCGCACGGCCTTGTCGCTATTGTTGAAGTTGCGCGCGACCATCGACTCTGCATACAGTTTCCCCGCCCCGCGCTGTGCGTAAAGCCATGCCTCCGAGCGCAGGACAGAGCCGAACGGACGGATATTCGGATAGTTCCGCGGCCAGGCGGGCCGATCGCTCATATCCACGATCCCCACGACGACAACTTCCTCGGGCAGCGTTTCATGCTCGTCCCGGCGGTTCTCTTCCTTCAATTCATAGTTCGCAAATGACTTGCCAAAAAGATCTTCGTAAGAGTCGATCTTCACCCCCGCCTCCTTCGGCGGGATGACGGACTCGTCCCACGCATAGGCTTCATACGTCTCCCCGACAAAGGAGAACTCTTGCAGCGTGTAACAGCCTTCCGCGATGGCATCGACATACCCGCCCCACACAAAGTGCTCGTAAATTTCTTCCGAGACGGCGATCTCGTTCACCCCTTCGGGATACCGCCCCGCCAGCAGCCGATAGTTCAGCTCCTTGTAACAAGCTTCCGAGCCGACCGAAACTTTGGCACCCGGATCGGCGAAGTACTTCCCTTCCGTCTCCTGCAAATACGCCTTATATTCCTCTGTCTCGCCCGCGATCTCCCCGTCTTCGTCGTACTTGTATTTTTCGCCGCGGAAATAGCTCTTGTCCAAAAAATACCCCATATCGATCTGATCGCGGCAGGCAAAAAGAAAGTTGAGGTCCACCCCGTCTTCGATCAAAGCAACTTCCTCCCCCGTCAGCAACAACTCCGCGCTCCCCGGGGAATATCCCGTCCCTTCGCTGCTGTTGCGGAATAGATAATACTCCTTATCCGCCATATAATTGCGGTACCCTCTGACATGAAAGGAACCCTCGTCAAAGGTATATGCCGTCGAAGCGATGGCAAACAGCATGAATGCCGCCGAGGAAAGCAGCACGGTGAAGAACTTCGTCACCCACTTCCCCTGCAAACCAAGGCGCAGACCCATCCGAAAAGGCAGCGTTGCTTTCATATTCCCCTCCCGCAATTCTTGTACTATCTATAATATAGCACACAAAATACATTCTGTCAATAGTGTACTAATAAAAAGGCACAAAAAAAGCGGCTTTGCGCCGCTTTTCTTCGGATGTCAATTTCAGATACGCCCGCGCATCCGCAGGGAGTTGAGGACGGCGAGGAGCATGACGCCGACGTCGCCGAACACCGCCGCCCACAGCGGAATGAGCCCCATGATGGACAAGACCATGAGCGCCGCCTTGATGGCGATGGAACCGACGATGTTCTGCATAACGATGCGCCGCGTCTTTTTCGCCGTCCGCATGGCTTTGGGCAGCCCTTTGAGGGAATCGGACGCGAGCACCATATCGCTCGCCTCGATGGCGGCGTCGCTCCCGAGCCCGCCCATCGCCGCAGCGATGTCGCTTTCCGCCATCACGGGCGTATCGTTGATGCCGTCGCCAACGTAGAGGAGCGCACCCTCCCCCTTGAGCGCCCGCGCGGCGAGCGGCTTTTCTTCGGGCAGGAGCCCCGCTTTGAGCTCGTCCACGGGGAGCCCCGAAAGGGCAGCCTTCGCCCGCGCTTCGGTATCGCCCGAAAGCACGGCGATCTTCTTGACGCCCGCCCCTTTGAGCCCTTTGAGCGCCTCTTCTGCGTCCGGGCGCAGCTTATCTTCGAGCTCGGCATAACCGACGAACGCCCCGTCCTCCGCACAGAACACGACGGCGTGCGGGCTTTGAAGTTCGGGAAGGGAGACAGCGTGCTCTTCCATCAGCCGTCTGCTCCCCACGAGCACCTCTCTTCCTTCGATGTCGGCGGCAAGCCCCATGCCTGCGATCTCTTGAACGTTCTTCGCGTGGAAGGGCGTTTCCGCACTGCGGAAGGCTTCGGCAAAGGGATGGGAAGAAGCGCGCTCCACGGCGGCGATGAGCGACAATGCGCGCTCCGAAGAGCAGCCCGCGAGCGTGAATTTGCCCTCGGTGAGGGTACCCGTCTTATCGAAGGCTGCCGTCTGCACTTTGGAGAGCGTATCGAGGCACACCGCCCCTTTGCAGAGCACGCCGTGCTTTGCGAGCACACCCACGCCCGAGAAATAGGTGAGCGGCACCGAAATGATGAGCGCGCACGGGCAGGAGATGACAAGGAAGTTGAGCGCCCGCATGATCCACGGGGCAAAATCGAAGCCCGTAAAGAGCGGCGGCACCACGGCGAGCAGGACGGCGAGTCCCACGACGACGGGCGTGTAGATGCGCGCGAACTTGGTGATGAATTTCTCGGGCTTTGCCTTTTGCGAGGAGGCGTTCTCCACCATCTCCAAAATTTTGGCGACGGCGCTCTCCTCGGAGGGGCGTTCGACGCGCGCCGTCACGGCATTGCCCGCGTTGAGGAAGCCCGCCAAAAGCTCCGCCCCCTCGCCGCACTCGCGGAGATAGCTCTCCCCCGTGATGGACTTGGTATCGAAGGCGCTCTCGCCCGAAAGCAGCGTGCAGTCGGCGGGGACCTTATCCCCCTTGCGCAGGAGGATGACGTCCCCCTTCTTTAATTCCTCGGGCGCGACTTCGCGCTGCTCCTCCCCTTCGAGGAGGATGGCGCTGTCGCTCTTGAGCTCCATGAGCTTTGCGATCGCCCCGCGCGACGAGCCGACGGCGATCGCCTGCAAGAGCTCGCCGATCTCATAGAGCAGCATGACGGCGGCGCCTTCCATGCCCTCGCCGAGGGCGAACGCCCCCACCGCCGCGATGAGCATCAAAAAGTTTTCGTCAAAGAGAAGGCTCAGGCGGAAGGAGCGGAAGAGCTTTGCAAAATTCTTGCAGACGGTGAGAACGACTTCCCACCCCGCCGCCGCAAAGGAAGCGAGAAAGAGCGCAAGCGGCAGCCATTCGGGCACGCCGCCCACGAAATGCAAAACAAGCCCCGGCACAAAGAAGAGCGCCGAAAGGGCAATGGAGACGATCTCCTTCAAATGGCTCTCCTTCTTGCGGGGAGCGTTGCCGTCGACGATCTCCACCTCTTCGAAGCCCGCGATCACTTCGACGGCGCTCGAGAACGCCTCGGGCGTATTGTAGGAGAGCGTCACGCGCTGGTTGATGAAGTCGACCGCCGCCTCCTCGATGTCTTTGAGCTCTTCGAGCTCCTCTTTGAGTTCCGCCGCACAGGCAGCGCAATCCAGATTTTTGATGCGAATGACACGCCGCATAAAAAACTCCTTCGGACGAAAAACGCCCGTCAAACTAATATTTGAACAACTATTCATATAATAGCACAAAGAAAGAGCGCCGTCAAGCGCTTTTTCAAAAATAAATGGACTTTTCCGAAAAAAATCGCACGCCTTCGATGGCGGGAAGGCATTGAAGCCCCGTAAAGCACAGCTCCTTTGCGATGAGCTTTTGCCGCGTGAGGTGCTTTTCGCGGTTGAGGGCGCCGTCGCCGTACTTGGTGTCGCCGAGGACGGGATGCCCGATGTGCGCAAGGTGGGCGCGGATCTGATGCGTCTTGCCCGTGTGCAGGGTGACTTCGAGAAGGCTCAGCCCCTCCTTTTCTTTGAGGACGCGGTATTCGGTGACGATGGGCTCCCCTCGGGGGCGGTCGAAGATGCGCACGCGGGAAGAGGCGGCATCCTTTTGAAGATAGGCTCTGAGGACGGCGTGCTTTTCTTGAAAGCTCCCCTTGACGAGGGCGAGATAGCGCTTTTCGGCGCGTCGCTCGCGAAAGGCTTTCAAAAGCTCGTCGGCGGCAGCCTCTTTTTTGGCGAAGATGAGAAGCCCTTCCGTGTTGCGGTCGAGGCGGTGCAAAAAGAAGCACTCCCCTTTCCGAAGAAGCGCCGAAAAGACGGCCTCCGACTGCACGCCGCTCTCCTTATCGCAGACGATAACGTTTTCATCCTCGTAAAGGACGGAAAACGCCTTCTTGCCTTCCTCGACGGGCGTCAGGAAGTACTGCACGCTGTCTCCCGCATGAAGGGGCACGTCCTCCCCCACTTTGCCGCCGTTGACGCGCACGTCGCGGCGCTTCAAGAGGGCGCGGAAGGAAAAGGACGCCTGGGCGTCATGCGCGTCGGTGAAGTTTTTGAGCGAAGTTTCCTCGCTGACGGTGTATTCCCGCACGGAAGGTCCTCCCAAAGGAAAAGATGAGAATGACGGCGGCGATGAGCGGCAGGACTGCCGAAGCGCCGAGGCCCGTCAGAAAATAGACGAGATAGCAAAGGAGAAGAGCGCCCGCCGTCTCTGCAACGGCATAGAGAAGGGCGAGCTTTATTCCCACTTCCCGCGCGGCTGCCGCCACGGCAGAGACGCAGGGCGAGGAAGCGAGCACGAACACAGCGAGGGCGAACGCGCTCCGCGCGCCGTAAGGGAAGGCGGGAAAGAAGAGCTCCAAGCTTGCCGCGACGTTCTCTTTGGCGACGAGCCCCGAGAGCGCCGCATAGGCGATGCGCCAATCTTCCATGCCGACGGGCGCGAACAGCCATTTGAGCCCGCCGCACAGATGCGCGAGCATGCTCTCTTCGACGGGAACGAAGCGGAAAGCGAAGTCGAAGGAAGAGAGCAGCCACGAGGCGATGAAGAACGCCAAAATGACCGTCCCAAGCTTTATTATAAACTGTTTGAGCTGAAAACACAAGGCTTTTGCAACGGTCTTCGCTTCGGGAAGGCGGAGCGGCGCAAATTCGAGCACGAAGGGCGCGCCCTTCTCCCCGCCCATAAAAAGGAGCACGGCAAAGCTCAGCCCCGCGCCGAGCACATACAGAAGGAGCGCCGCCAAAAACTGGTCCCGGAAGAAGGACGAGGCGAGCGTGAGATAGACGGGGAGCTTTGCGCTGCACGAGAGATAGGGAAGGCACAAAATGACGCGGCGCTGCATCCTTTTGTCGTCGAGGCCGCGCGTCGAGAGGATGGCAGCCGCCGTACAGCCGAATCCCATCAGCAGGGAAAAGACCGCCCGTCCGCTCAGCCCAACGCGCGAGAGAGTGCCGTCCGTAAAGAAGGCGAGGCGGGACAGAAGCCCGCTCTCTTCAAGGAGCGACAAAAAGAAAAAGAGCATGCCGATCTGCGGCAAAAAGCACAGAACGCCGCCCACGCTCCCGACGAGCCCCTCCCCCACGAAGGAGCAAAGCACGAGCGACGAGATATGCGTTTGAAACGCCTCTTTGATCTGAGCGATCAGCGCCTCGATGAGCCCCTTCAAAAGCCCGCCCGGCCCCACGGGCGAAAAGGTGAGAAAGAACGCCGCCGCAAGCAGGAATGCAAACACCGCGCACGCCGCTGCGGGGTGCAATAGAAAGCGGTCGAATTTCGTAAGGCGCATGCGGGCGCGCATGTAGACTTCTTTCGGGAGCGAGCGCCCTTCTTCCGAAGCCCCGCGCATCAGCCCTGCCCGCAGCAGCGCCTCCCCCACCCTTTCGCGCAGTTCGCGGGGAGGAACGCCCTCCGCACTCACGACGGGGATGCCCAAAATGCGTTCGAGTTCGCGCTCTTCGAGCTTTCCCCCCTGCCGAACGAACTGCCGCTTTTTCGTGAGCACCAAAATGGCGCGCCTTCCTTTTGCAAGCGCGGAAAGGAGCGCAAGACTGCGGGGGAGCGCCGCGCACTCCGTGACGAGGCACACGACGCCCTCGGGGCACGCTTCAAGATAGGCGCAGGCGGCGCGCTCCTCCATGCTGAGGCCGTCGGCGGAATAGACACCGGGAAGGTCGGCTATCCGCACCCTGTTCCCCGACAGCATTGCTTCCCCTTCGAGCGCGCTCACCGTGACGCCGTGCCAGTTCCCGACGCGCGCGTGTCCGCCCGTGAGCGCGTTATAAAGCGTGCTCTTGCCCGCATTGGGATTGCCGATGAGGAGAAGCTTGAAAGGCGCCTCTTTCACCGTTCCACTTTCACGCACGACGCCGCCTCCTTTCCGAGCGCAAAGACGCTCTCCTCCGTTCCGAGAAGATAGGTGCGCCTGAGGGGCGAGACGCGAAGGAGCGTCACCTCTTCCCCGGGGCGCACGCCGAGCGCCGCAAGACGGGAGCGGAGCGCGCCCTCCCCTTCCACTTCGGCGACTTTGGCGCGCATCCCCTTGGGCAGCGAAGTGATCGGGCAAATTGACATAAGCCACCTCCGACGGAACCAAATTCAGAAACAAAAAAACGCTACGACCCGTTTTGAGGAAGCAGACGCGGCCTCGTCGCAGCAAGGCGCCTTAGTCTGCGGCGCCCTTCGTTTCCCGCATGACCCGTTGCGCCTGCCGCTCCTCTTCCCGCAAATCTTTTGTTTACACAAAATCTTTGTGGGAGCCCTGTCTGCCTGCGTAAACGGCAAGGGAGCTAAACCTCTTCCCCTTCCCAAAAAAATTTGCTTTGGCAAAGATTTTTTGGAAAGAGGAGGAATTGGCGTTGTAAGCGTGGTGTTTGCCCAAGGGGCAGACATCCGCCAAATGCGCCACATTCCGACGAAGCCGTGCGCAAAGGCGACAAAGTATTCAGCCGATGGATGCTTTCTCAAAAATAAAAAATGCGGGAAAGGCAATTTTTATGCCCTCCCCGCACTTTTCGTGCCCGTTTTTTTAGTGACTGTGCTGTTCGCGCGCCACGCGGTCGCCCTGCAATTTGAGCATCCCGTTCGTGATGATGGGCGAGATGATCAACCAGATCGCGGCAAGCGCGATGAGCGAATACACGATGATGGAACCGATCGTGCGGGGTCCTTGGAAGACTGCCGAGACAAGATTGAAGTCGAACAGCCCGAAGATGCCCCAGTTGAGCGCTCCCACGAGCACCAGAATATAAGAGATCAAGTTTGCAATGACCATCGGATACCTCCTGCCATGCAGTATGCGCGAAGGGGCGCTTTTTATACGGCGCTCGCATTCTCTTCATGCGCCTTTTCTGCGGCGGAGCGATGCAAAGAGGCACCGCATTGACGCGGTGCCTCTTTGCTATCTACAATTGATGAGTCCGAACTGAGTTAGTCCTTCTTTTCTTCGTTCTTATCTGCCTTCTTGGAGCCTTTGAGCGACTTCATGTCCACTTCGTCGACGCTCTTTTTGGGCTTGACGACGAACAGCGCCACAAGGATGATGAGCAGCACGCCCGAGATGCAGAACAGCACGACTGCCGCCACATTGTTTTCCAGCCAGTAGGTGGCGTCGGGAAGCGTATCGATGGGGTTGCGCACGTCGATGACCTGATAAGCCGTCACGGTGCGGCCGGGCATGGAAGGCTCGGTCACGGTGAGTTTGACGATATAATAGCCTGCCTCGTTGGGCACGAAGGTGAGGCCTTCGTCGTCCCATTCATAGCGGTTGTCCGTACGGTCCCAAAGCACATCGTCCTCGTCGATCTCGCTGTTGAAGGGATCGATGCGGATGAGGTATTCCGCCCAGTCACCCTCGAAGTATTCCTTCGCATTCTGCACGAGGGAGGTATAGGACGTGCCCTGAAGTTCCTGAGGAAGGCTGTCTTCATCGATGCGGAAGAGCTCGTACTTCGTTTCATAGCCGGGAACGGCGATGATCTCGAAGTCCTCCACATCGTACGTCGTATCGCGGTAGCCGAGCGACTGTTCCTCGGGATCGGTCACACGCGCGCCGTCGTAACCGACGGTGAAGGAGAACTCGGGGATCTCCTCGATGTCCCAAATGTTGCTCGAAGTGACCTTGACGAGCTTGCCGTCGACATAATACATCATGCCGTTGCCCGCATTGTCGCTCGCGAGCACGCGGAAGACGTAGCGGCCGGGCTCGTCGATCTCGAAACGGAGACGGTTATAGGCAAGAGAGGTTGCGGAAGATGCCGTATCGGATTCTGTCTGGCTCTGCGAATAGTAATAGACGCTGAACGTGAGATCGCGGTAATCGCAGCTCTCGCTCACGATGAGCCCGCGAAGGGAAGGGAGATAGAAGTATGCCCCGTCGCCCGCGCTGGCGTTCTCCGCAGCCTTATCGACCGCGCTCTGATAGCGGGCGGCGAGCACGTCGAGGAGCGCTTCCTCCGTATCGCCGTTGCCGTCTTCATCGTCCGCATCGGCGTCCTTCACGTTCTCCCCGCTCGGGCGGCCGTCCTCCGTCGTTTCGGTGGCGGTGAGCCCGCGGTAGACGGGGCCGTCCTCCGTGCGGTCGACGATCACATAGTCCACGGCTCCCTCGCCCGCGCCGAAGGTCACGGATGCGCCCTCTGCCGCGTACCATGCAAGGTAGACGGGCTCATCCGTCTCATCCGCGTTGTCGCGCCCGTCGTCGAGCAGGAAGCGGATGGAGACGTACTGCACTTCCTCCTCGCTGTCGCCCGAGGGCATGAACCAGGTGGAAGTCGTCAGCGTCTTATAGTCGTCGTCTTCGGGGATGAGCGCATCGCCGTTCTCGTTGAAGGAAGCCATGAAGTATTCGCGCGTGACGCTCACGGTCGCGTCGCATACGTCGATCGCTTCGTAGTCGAGGGCGAACTTCTTGCCGAGGCGGAAGGGATAAACTTCGCTGTTGACGACGAGCACGGGAGCCGTGTCGTCGATGACGTAGCCGTTTTCGCTGAGCTCGAAGGACTGGCCGTTGAGCTCCTTCACAAGGACGGTCTGGCTGCCTTCGGGAAGCCTAGTCGCCTCAAAGGTGATGGGCGTTCTGGGCGTATCGGAAGCGGAGGAAAGATATTCCATGAAATAGCCGCCGATATTGGTGAAGGTACCCGCCTTCACGCCGTTCACATAGACGGAGAACTCGCCGAAGCCGCAGTTCTCTTCGTCTAGCGAGAGCACGACGTCGCCCGAAAGATCGACTTCGATCGCCTCGCCCTTCTCGCCCGCGGCGTTGGTGACGACGGCAGTCGCGCCCTCTTCGCCGTTTGCAAAAAGGATGGAGTTCTTTGCGATCTCATCCTCGGTGATGTTCTCTTCCGCGCTCTCAAAGGAGACCGTATATTCGGAGAAAGCGGCCTCGGGGAAGGCGAGCGTCAAAGAAAGATAGCTTGCTCCCTCCTTGGAAGCGAACCATTTGAGCGCAAGGTCGCGGCGATAGTAGGCAGTGGCGCCCGTGCCCGTGTGCTCGAAGGCGAGATAGGACGTCTCCCCTTCTTCTGTCCCGGTGACCTTGGTATCCGAGCCCGCCGAAAAGATGTTCGAGGGAGAATACTCCTCTGCCGAGACGGACACGCGTGGCATGATCATGCCCGCCGCCAGGCTCAAAAGCAGCGCCAAAAGAAAGCTGAGCGCCGCAATGGTGATCGTTCTGAATTTACTCTTAGTCATGTAACCAGCTCCGTGCGGACACGCATGCCCGCAAAGTGTTCTTACCGTGGGGAGACCCCAACCGAATGTGCCCGAAAGCGCATTCACCTAACTATTTTACACAAAATCTTTTCGCCCGTCAAGCGGTAACATGCCGTCTTGGGCAAGAAAATTAAAATTTCACCCTGCCGCCACGGAAGGCAGCCGCGATCGCAGCTTCATAGAGCCCGAAGGCGCGCTGTTTCACTCCACCGCCATCGCCCGCGCGATGTCGAAGCGGTTCCAAGGCGTCTCGTTCTTGGGCGGTTCGCACAAAAAGCGCATCCGCTCTTTGGTGACGGGGTGTGTGAAGCTCAAAGAGTACGCCCAAAGGGCGAGCTTGCCCTTCTGCGCGCGTTCGCCGCCGTAGCGCATATCGCCGTAGACGGGGTGCGCGATGCCCGCCATCTGCACGCGGATCTGATGGCTCCTGCCCGTATGCAGCGTGATGTCGCACAGGGCGAGCGGCTCCTTCTTTTCGAGGATATGATAGTCGAGCGAGGCGAGCTTTGCCCCGTCCGTGCCCTGCGTACAGAGATACACCATGTTGTTGACGGTGTTCTTTTTGAGATAGTTGACGAGCGTGCCCTGCTCGCAGTGCGGGCTGCCGTTGAGGACGGCGAGGTACTTCTTTTCGAAGTCGCCCGTCTTCATCTGCTCGCCGAGGCGGCCCGCCGCCTTGCTCGTCTTGGCAAAGACCATGACGCCGCCCGTGGGACGGTCGAGACGGTGCACGAGCCCCACATACACGTTGCCGGGCTTGTTGTATGCCGTGCGGATGTATTCGCGCACCTTGTCGAGAAGGTTTTGATCCCCGCTCTCGTCGGGGCAGGACGCGAGGTTCTGCGGCTTCAAGACCACGATGATATGATTGTCTTCATAGAGGATGGTGAGCTCTTCCTCGGGAGCCCCCGTCTTTTCGATGTCAGTCATTGACGTACATTCCTCCCGCGCCGCAGGGAAGGGCGATGCCCTCTTCGGTGGGCAGCCCCACTTCGTAGGAGTCGATGCCCCCCTTAAACCCTTTGAGGCACAGCGTTAAAATATTGTTCAGAACGGCAGGCTGCAGGCCCGTCGTATAACTGTTGATGAGAAAGAACAACGGCTCGTCCGAAAGGAGCTCGCGGCACTGTTTCACAAAGGGAAAGAGCTCGGTTTCGATCTTCCAGAGCTCGCCCCCGGGGCCGCGCCCGTAGGAGGGAGGATCCATGACGACGGCGTCGTAGCGGTTGCCCCGCCGTATCTCCCGCGCGACGAACTTCTTGCAGTCGTCCACGATATAGCGGATGCCCGTTTGGATGCCCGAGAGCCGCGCGTTCTCGCCCGCACGCTCCACCATGTTCTTGGCGGCGTCGACGTGCGTCACTTCCGCGCCCGCCTTCGCCATTGCAACGCTCGCCCCGCCCGTGTAGGCAAAGAGGTTGAGGACTTTGACCTTCCTCCCCTTTTCGGCTGCCCCGCGGATGAGAGAGCTCGTCTTATCCCAATGCACCGCCTGTTCGGGGAAGAGCCCCGTGTGCTTGAAGTTCATGGGATGCACGCGGAAGGTGAGATCGCGGTAGGAGATGTTCCACTCGGGAGGGAGCTCCTTCTTATATTCCCAGAAGCCGCCGCCCCCGCCGCTGCCCTTGTTCCTGCGGTAGACGGCGCAAAGCCCGGGATAGGAGAAAAGATCGCGCTGCGCGCTCCAGATGACCTGCGGGTCGGGGCGGAGCAGCACGACGTCCTTCCAGCGTTCGAGCTTGTAGCCGTCGCCCGTCGCAATGACGGAATAGTCCTTCCAGTTGTCGGCAAGTGCTATCATACCAAAAATTATAAAGCAAAACGCCGCCTTTGTAAAGTGTTTTGGCGGGCAATTTTGCCTTCTCCGCCCGACTTCGGGGAGACGGCGGAAGGGCGGCGCGCCCGCCAAAGCGGGCGCGCCGCCCCCTCATTCGCCGAAAAAATCTTCCTTTTTCAGCCCCTCGCGCAACCTGAGGAGCGCCCGCTTTTCGATGCGGGAGACGTAAGAGCGGGAAATTTTCAGCTTCTTTGCAACTTCCCGCTGCGGCAGGGGCGCGCCGCCCGTCAGACCGTAGCGCAGGCAGACGATCTCGCTCTCCCGCCCGTTCAGAAGCTCCCTCACCGCCGAAAGGAATTTCTCCTGCATGAGCGACTGCTCCACGCCC
>DXAJ01000102.1 GCA_019117085.1 Candidatus Gallimonas gallistercoris | reverse complement strand
TCGGGGAACATTTCCTCGGCGCGGGCGATGAGCTCGTAAAAGCGGCGCAGGTGTGCTTCCGCTTCGGGGAAGAGGCTGTCCGTGATGTTGATGTCGCCGCGGTAACCCGTCGAAAGCAGGGCGAACTTGACCGCCTCGTTGGAATACTGCTTCAAAAGGTCTTCAAGGAGCAGGCTGTTGCCGAGCGACTTGCTCATCTTCTGCCCGTTGACCTTGATGAGCCCGTTGTGCGTCCAATACTTCGCGAACCGCTTGCCCGTGAGCGCCTCGCTTTGGGCGATCTCGTTCTCGTGATGGGGGAAGATGAGGTCTCTCCCGCCGCCGTGGATGTCGATCTGATCGCCGAAGGCGGCGCGGTTCATCGCCGAGCACTCGATGTGCCAGCCGGGGCGCCCCTTGCCCCACGGCGAATCCCAGCAGATCTCCCCGGGCTTTGCCGCCTTCCAGAGCGCAAAGTCGTAGGGGTGGCGCTTGCTGTCGTCGTTTTCAACGCGCACGCCGTCCAAAGCGTCCTCTTTGTCCCTGCCCGAGAGCTGCCCGTAATCGGGGAAGGTGTCGACGTCGAAGTAAACGTCGCCGTTGTCCGCCGCGTAGGCATGCCCCGAGGCGATGAGCGCTTGCACGAAGGAGATGATATTGCCGATATTCTCCGTCGCTTTCAGCCAGAGGGTAGGATCGTCCACGTCGAACTCGCGCATCACATGGTCGATCTTTTCGATCATCATCTCGGCATACTTGTCCGCAGGGATGCCCGTCTCTTTGGAGCGGGCGATGATCTTGTCGTCGACGTCGGTATAGTTGCGGGCGTAGGTCACCTTGTAGCCCTGTTTTTCGAGGAACTTGCGGAAGATATCGTAGAGCATCGCCTGAAAGGCGTGGCCGATATGCGCCTCACCCGACACCGTGATGCCGCAGGCGTACATCTTCACTTTCCCCTCTTCGATGGGGACAAATTCTTCCTTCCTTCTCGTCAAAGAATTATAAATTTTCATCTTGTTTCTCCTTGTCGTCTGTCGTTATTTCCTGCGCCGCTGTTTTTTCGGCGTCTCCGTCCCGAGCGGTCGCTCCGTCATGGTTCGCGGCGTGCGTCTCCTCCCACGAGGCGAACTTTTCGAGGCGCTCTTCGAGCTCGAAGATGCGCTCGCGCAAGAAGCTTACTTCCTTCATCACGGGGTCGTCCTTTTCGGGGATGAGGTCCTGCGTCTTTTCGCCGTTGATGCGCACGACGCGCCCGGGGACGCCCACGACCGTCGCATAGGGCGGCACTTCTTTCAAAACGACCGCTCCCGCGCCGATGCGCGCGCCCTCGCCCACGGTGAAGCCGCCCAAAACCTTCGCTCCGCTCGAAACGGTGACGTTTTTCTTGATGGTAGGGTGGCGCTTGCCGCGCTCCTTGCCCGTGCCGCCGAGGGTGACGCCCTGATAGATGACTACGCCCTCCTCCACTTCCGCCGTCTCGCCGATGACGACGCCCATGCCGTGGTCGATGAAGACGCCGGGGGCGATCTTCGCGGCGGGGTGGATCTCGATGCCCGTCAAAAACTTCGCGAACTGCGACGCCCAACGCGCCAAAAGGCGCAGGTGCATCTTATAGAGGCGGTTCGCAAAGCGGTGCCACGAGAGCGCGTGCACGCCCGAATAGGTGAGCCAGATCTCAAACTTGTTGCGTGCGGCGGGGTCGTTGCGCTTCGCCGCCTCGATATCCTTCCTCAGTCTCGAAAAAAACATATCCCCCTCCTTCTCTTTGTATTTAGATGCTATCAATGCTGAAAATCCTTTGCAGGAAGGTACAAAAAAACGCCTCTATACCATTGTATAAAGGCGCTTTCGGCACGGTCCCACTTTATTTCGGAAAAGAAACTTTTCCCTCATTTTTCCCGATAACGGCGGGCTCGCCGCGGACATTGCTCCGGACCTCAAACGCGGAGGACGCACTTTCCCTCCCCTTCCCGAGCGCCCTTCCAGCCAAGGGGCGCCTCTCTTACGGGCTCGGGGCGGTACTCTTTCCGCCGCATCGGCTCTCTTCATTCAATTGTAGATATTTTAGCACACCCGCCCGCTTCCCGTCAAGTGTTTTGCAGCGGCATTTCACCGCTCGGATCAGGAACAGCGCCTTTGCCTCCCCCTTGGAGCGAAATGGCACAGCGCAGCCGTGACGGAGGGAGTAATTTCTATTTTCTCGCCGCGAAGATTTCCCGAAGGGAAAGATTTGCGGCGAACTCTTTACGCCCCTTCCGCAATGGGAAGACAATCGATATGGTACTCTTGAAGGCACCTGTCCCGCATCTCGGGGTTGAAGAGCTCGCGCTCCAAAAGGTATTCGACGACCACGTCCCTCACGCTCGAAAGGTCGAAGGAAAAGCCCGAAAGCACCAGAAGGGCGTTGGTATCCTGCGGGCGCATATGGCAGACGAGCGCCAAGGCAAGCACCGTGTTCTTTTCGGGGTAATATTTGCCCTTGACGATGCCCTGCCACGCCTCGGGAAGGACGGAAAGCTTCTTCCCCGCGCTCTCCGTCGTCTCGCCCGAATGGGCAAGGATGGAAGGGAGATGCTTTGCAAACGTGTTCTTATCGAAAAGATCGTGCCACTTCTCGCGGAAGGTACGCGGGCGGAAGGAGAAGGAGAACGCGGTATCGGTGAGCCCCGCTTTCAGCGTCTCCATAAGCTTTGCGCACTCTTCCTGATAAGAGAGGCGCAGAAAAGAACTGTCCTTCCTGCCGATGTTGCCGTCGCGGTCGACGGTGAGAAGTTCGGGGCGGCGGTAGCCTTCGAGGGCGGCGAGCTTGATATAGTCGGAATAGTGCGCCGCGAAAAATTCGTCGAGCGCTTCCAGATACGTCTCTTTCATGACCAAATTATAACACGAGGAAAGGAGAAATGCAAAGCGTTTTGCGCCGCAAAATTTGCAAAATGAGCGCCGCCCTCCCTTTTTTGCCAAAATATCGCGTTCGTTTTTTTCATTATGTGAACGACCTAAGAAAAGTTGCGCAAATTTTACACTTTTTTTACAGCATATCTGACAAAATGTGAAAATAACAAGACGAACTACTTGCATTTCCTACAAAGTTGTGTTAAAATGTGACAGAAATTAAAATTGGGAGAAAAGGGGTATTTTTCATGAAAAAAGAACGCATCGAAGAGATCGCAGAACTTTTAGACAAGCGCGGCAAACTCACTTTGGAACAGCTCGACGAACACTTCCCCAACGTGTCGCAAATGACCATCCGCCGCGATCTTCTGCAGCTCGAACAGGAAGGCAGGGTCATCCGCGTGCGCGGGGGCGCCATGTCCGTCAAGGAAGTGCAGAAGGTCTCGGGCGAGAGCTACACGCGCAAGATCGCTTCGCAGACGGACGAGAAGATCACCATCGCCCAAAAGGCGGCGAGCCTCGTCGAAGAGAACACTTCCATCTTCATGGACGGCGGCACGACGGCGCTCTATCTTGCAAAAGAGCTGCCCGATATCGATATCCACGTCTTCACGAACGGCCTTGCCGTCGCCATCGAACTTGCTAAGAAGAAGAACATGAAAGTGACTATGCTGGGCGGACAGGTGATGCCCGAAAACCTTTCGACCTCTTCCCCTTCGGCGAAGATGTATTTCGAAAATACCAACTTCGAACTTGCCATCATCTCGGCGTCCGCCTTCACGCCCGAAGACGGGTTCTCGTGCGGTTCGCAGGTGGAGGCAGACCTTCTCATCCTTGCAAGGAAGAAGGCGCGCTCCGTCTATATGATGCTCGACAGTTCCAAGATCGGCAAGATCATGCCCTATACCTTCGCACACCTCGACGACATCAACGTGCTCATCACCGACGGCAACTTCCCCGCCGACCTCAAAGCAAAATTCGCGGAAGAGAATATCGTTGTAATGTAATGCTTTCGCGAAAATCTTTTTGCTGACGCAAAAATCTTTCCGCGAGACTAAGCGCAGGTATGCGCAAATTGAGTGCGCGGGCGCAGGGGAACCCTGCTTGCGCCATTATTTAGAAAACAGAGGGAAACCCTGCTCGGCTCAGTAGATTTTTAATTCACGGAATTTCTTTTGCTTCGCAAAACAAATTCCGTGAGGAGATTTCGCCGCAAATCTTTCCCTACGGGAAATCTTCGCGGCGAGGAGTGGAGTTTTAACATCTAACTTGCTTTATCGCCCGCGAGCTTTGTTGTCATTCTAAGCACAATAAGTGCCCTGCGGGTACAAATTGAGTCCTGCTGCGCATGGCAACCTTGCTTGCAGCATAATTTTAGAGATTCCTTATTATAGCCTCCCCTGTGTAAGGGGAGGTGGCAGGCGCGGAACGAGCCTGCCGGAGGGGTTGTTGATCCCGACGACGTGACGGAAGAAGTCACCGCGTCGCCGCAAGCCCCCCACAAGCACATAAAAAATCAAACCAGAAAAGGAGGTCTTCTATGGCACACGATGTTTCCGGCAGCACCTACAAATTTCAAAAGGCGTATCCCGAATACTTCAAAGATCTCAGCGACAAGGAAAAGGAATTTGCCGAATTCTTCGTCGCGATGATGAACACCACCGCACAGGAATGCACCCTCACCTTTTCGGGCGGCGCCGCCACCATGCTCAACGGCGGGCGCGAGATGAAGGGCACCTATTCTCAGGACGGCGAAAAGCTCACCGTCAAGGGTCTCCCCCAATTCCCCGAAGAGGGCACGCTCACGGAAGAGGGCATCGACTTTGTGCAGCGCCAAGAGGGGGATGATACGGGCGTTATCCACATCCTCTTTACAAAGATCTGAGCAGATTTTCCGAAACAGGCCGTTCCGCAGCGCGGGCGGTCTGTTTTTCTGCCCTTCCCGCCCTGTGGATATCCCCGCTTTCGGGGATAACTTTTTCCACAATGTGGAAATTTCTGTGGATAACTCCCCCCTTTCCCCATGTTTCGTCAATTTCCGCGCCCCTCTCCTGCCGCCGCCCGCTCACACTCAACATTTTTATCCACAATCCCCCCCATTTTTCCACATCTTTCCACACTCCCTGTCCACACGCATTCCACATTCCTCTCTCCCCGAAAAACCCGCCCAGACCCCCCTTCCCGCCCGTTTTGTGCCCTTAAAACCCCATTTTCCTCACCTCCACCCTTTTTTCCACAATTCAACAGCCACTATTAC
Source organism: Candidatus Gallimonas gallistercoris (assembly GCA_019117085.1). Lineage (GTDB taxonomy): Bacteria > Bacillota > Clostridia > Christensenellales > Borkfalkiaceae > Gallimonas > Gallimonas gallistercoris. The sequence goes on along the minus strand of DXAJ01000102.1, from coordinate 13,693 downwards.
TACTATTATTATTGATATCTATTATCTATAAGAAGTATCTTCTGCGGGCGGGGAGCCTCTCTCCCCAAAAGGCGCAGACGCTGCAAAACCCCCTCATTCGCGCAAACCCGCCATATTTTTTGCCTGCAAATTGCTTATCCTAAATGCGATACGCGAATTTTTCGCTGCGGGAGGAGATCATGGCATACGAAAAGAAACTTTGCATCCTCAAACAGATCGGGAAGGGCTTCACGGCCGACGGCATGCCGCTCATGGGCGCAGTCTATGCGGAGCGGCTGGGCTCCGATCTCACGCTCACGCCGCGCATCGCGGGGCTCGCCCCTTTGCGCGAGGGAAGGTACGCCCTTGCCGCCGTCGTGGGCAGGAAGGAATACTGCCTCGAACTCAAAGGCAGCACCGCGCTCCGCGTGCCTGCCTGCCCTTCCCTCGAAAACGGCTTTGCCGTGCTTTTATGCTTTGTCAAAGAGGAGATAGAGCCCGTCGCCTTCGGGTCTTGCGGGAGCGCGCCGAGCGATTACAAACAGCTCGTCGAAATTTTCCGCTCCCTTCCCGGGGAGCGCGTCAGCTTCTCTTCCCCCGCGCCCGCCCGAAGAGCAGAAAAAAGCGAAGAGGACGAAGGGCAGCGCATCCCGCCCGTGCCCCTTCCCCCGACGGGCGTCCCCGGCGTCCCGGGGCCGAATACCCCCTTCGCGCCCGGCGTGCCGCTCCCGAGCGGTCCGTCCGATAAGCCGCTCCCTCCCGAAACGCCCCCCGAAGAGGACGAACCTCTCCCCCGCGCGCCCGAGGATGTTTCTCCCGAAGCGAGCGGGAACGCGCCGCCCCGCGACGACTACGACGACGAGGCGCTTGCGGGGAAAAACTACTATTCCTCACCCGAAGCGATACCCGAGACGCCGCCCGAAGCATCCCCGCGGGCGCTTACATACTTCGAGAGCATCCGCCCGCGCATGGAAGAAGCCTTTCAAAAGGGCACGCCCGACACCCGCCTTTGCCGCGCTCTGCCCCATTCGGAGTGGACGCTGTGGGAGGGCGCGCTCCTCGGCATCGTCTATCACTTGGGCGTTCCCCGCTATGTGTGCCTTGCGGTGGAGGCGCAGGGCGAGCTGCCCCGCGAGATGGAAGAGCGGGCGGTGTTCGTGCCCTCCTCTCCCTATTCGGACGACGAGGGCTTTTTCGTCGCCTTCCAGGACGCCGCAACGGGCGAATTCGTGAAATAATGAAAGAGCGGGGCGCCGCGGCTATTTCGCCGCGGCGCCCCTGCTTAAAAGAGTTCAGAATTACGGTTACTCCCCTTTCAAAAACATCCGATCATCCGTTTTCCGCGATGAACGCCGCGATCGCCGCAAAGTCGGCTTCCCCCGCCGCCGCAGTATAAGTCACGTCGTCGCAGCTGAGCACCGCCGAGCCGTCCTCATACACAAAGACCGACCGATAGCCGTCGGGGAAACCCGTCGCCGCCGTAGAATCGAGCCCGGGCAAAGGATCGCCCTCTTCGGGATAGAAGAGCATGATGATATAAGCCGCGTCGTCGGTTTCGGCCAAGAGTTTCTCCCAAAGAGCCTCCGCTTCCGCCTCGTCAAGCGCCTCAAAGGGCACGTCTTTGACGAAGGCGATCGCCTCATCCACGAGCGCCGTCTCTTCCGACCGTCTGAGAAGCGCGGTTTGCGCGCCGTCCTCGCCCGGACCGGAAAGATACGCCTGCTCGATCTTATCAAATGTTCCCGCCTTACACCCTGCCAAAATCCCCGCAAAGCACAATACCGCAGCCAATATAGCCGCTAATAACTTTTTCTGTTTCATCTTTTCCCTCCTTATTGCCGATTTGGCAAATAAATTATAACACATTTTTATTTTTTCGTAAACCCCTCTCCCCCAAAAAATTGCACGGAGCAAGGGCGGCGATTTGCTTGCCATTGACTTTTGTTCGTGCTATAATAATAGTGGCGGACGAGGGGACTTTTTCTCCCGAGCGGGCTATGCCCGTTCCGCGGCCCGTACCGCCCAAATTACAGGAAACAATTTACTCGGAGGTCATTATGACGCAAGGTTACACCGAAAATCAGAAGGTACTTGACTTTGTGAAGGACAGCGCCGAGCTCGCTCAGCCCGATAAGATCGTCTGGATCGACGGCAGCGAAGCTCAGATCGACGCCCTTCGCGAAGAAGCTTGCAGCACGGGCGAAATGCTCCGCCTCAACCAGGAGAAGCTCCCCGGCTGCTACTACCACCGCACGGCGGAAAATGACGTCGCCCGCGTCGAAGCGCGCACGTTCATCTGCTGCCGCGACGAAAAGGACGCAGGCCCCACCAACTATTGGATGGACCCCAAGGAAGCTTACCCCATGCTCCGCGAGATCGCGCGCGGCAAGATGAAGGGCAGAACGATGTACGTCATCCCCTATTCGATGGGCGTCGTCGGCTCCCCCTTCTCCCGCATCGGCATCGAGGTCACCGACTCCATCTACGTCGTCCTCAATATGTGCATCATGACGCGCGTCGGCCTCAACTGCCTTGAAGCACTCGGCAAGGACGGCGATTTTGTGAAGGGCTTCCACGCAAAGTGCGATATCGACCCCGAGAAGCGCTATATCATGCACTTCCCCGAAGACGATACCATCATCTCCGTCAACTCCGGTTACGGCGGCAACGTGCTCCTCGGCAAGAAGTGCTTCGCGCTCCGCATCGCATCCTATCTCGGCAGACAGGAAGGCTGGATGGCAGAGCACATGCTCATTTTGGGCGTCACCTATCCCGACGGCACCAAGAAGTATGTGGCGGCTGCATTCCCCTCCGCCTGCGGCAAGACCAACCTTGCCATGCTCATCCCCCCCAAGCACTATCAGGAGCTCGGCTATAAGGTCGAGACGGTGGGCGACGACATCGCCTGGATCCGCGTGGGCGAGGACGGGAGACTGTGGGCGGTCAACCCCGAGAACGGCTTCTTCGGCGTCGCGCCCGGCACCAACGACCACTCCAACCCCAACGCGCTCGCCGCGACCAAGAAGGGCACCATCTTCACCAACGTCGCCCTCGATCCTTCCGACAACACCGTGTGGTGGGAAGGCCTTTCAAAGCCCGCTCCCGCGCACCTCATCGACTGGCTCGGTCATGACTGGACGCCCGACAGCGGCGTGAAAGCGGCGCATCCCAACTCCCGCTTCACCGCTCCCGCCGTCAACTGCCCCTGCATCTCGCCCGAGTTCAACTCCAAGACGGGCGTGCCCCTCGACGCCATCATCTTCGGCGGCCGCAGGGCAACGACGACCCCCCTCGTCTATCAGTCCCGCGATTGGGATCACGGCGTGTTCGTCGGCTCCATCATGAGCTCCGAAACGACCGCTGCCGCAACGGGCGCCGTCGGCGTGCTGCGCCACGACCCCATGGCGATGAAGCCCTTCTGCGGCTATCACATGGGCGATTACTTCGCACACTGGATCGAGATGGGCAAAAAGGTCAAAAATCCCCCCAAGATCTTCAACGTCAACTGGTTCCGTCAGGACGAGAACGGCGAGTTCCTCTGGCCCGGCTTCGGCGACAATATGCGCGTGCTCGACTGGATCTTAAAGCGCTGCGATAACAAGATCGAGGCGCAGGAGACCGCGATCGGCTATGTGCCTTATGCGAAGGACATCGACATCGAAGGCCTCGACTACTCCGTCGAGACGCTCGAGCGCATCCTCTACGTCGACAAGGCGCGCTGGAGCAAGGAAGCGGACGAGATCGCCGAGTTCTACAAGCAGTTCGGCGACAAGCTGCCCAAGGAGCTTTCCGAAAACCTCGCGACCCTCAAAAAGAACTGCGAAGCGTAAAACTTCCAAATACGAAAGGAGATGCCACCCCGGCATCTCCTTTTTTGATTCCTTATTCTAGCCTCCCCTGTGTAAGGGGAGGTGTCAGGCGAGGAACGAACCTGACGGAAGGGTTGTTGAATCCGCAATTTAGGCTCCTCGAGAGCGAGCAAATGCTTTTAAGCTTTGCCAAATTCCTTATTTTGGCCTCCTCTTCGGGGAGGTGTCATGCCATTCGACGCAAGCGTCGATGGCATGACGGAGGGAGTAAAAGGTCTCTACCGCGCGAGAAGGTGTCGCGCTGTCCAACATTCATGTTGGCAGCAAGCCGGAGGGGTTGTTGAGCCAACTCCACCCCAAAACACCAAAATGCGCCCATAAGTAGACAAACCCCGCCCGTTGTGCTATAATCATGTAAACGATTCATAAGGAGCACACGATGACGGAAGACGAAAAGATCGCACAATATTTCACCTTTTTATTGGAGCGCGGCTTTTTGTTCGAGCGCGACTACTCGAAGGGCACCGACTCCACCTGCACACAGATCTACCGCTTTAAAAAGGACGCGGGCAATTACCTCGAATACCGCGTGCTCTCTCCCAAAGAGCGCGCCTTGCTCGTCTGCGTCAGAGGGGAAAAGAAGTTCCCCTCGCCCGAAAAGAAGTACCCCGCCTTTGTGCGCGCATGGAAAATAAAACACCTCTTTTCCCCTTCCGACGTTTGGGAATACACCGCCGCCCTCTTAAAACACGAACTCGAAACGACGGGCACCGCCTTCGGCATTGTACTTTGAATTTCCTATATGAAAACGCCGCGCTCCAAAAAGGAGCGCGGCGCGTTTTTTGTTCGGGTTACGCTTCGGGCGCCGCATGATCTTCCGCGGCGTTCCCTTGGGCGGCAGGACTTTCCCCCGCCTGTTCGGCTTCGCCGATCTTCTTGGGCGCAACGAGTTCGGGCATCTCCAGCCCCGCCATGCGGTAAATGTCTTCGAGGGGCGGCAGGCTCTTCAAGAGCCCGCTCAGAAAGCCCGCGGTCGCCGTCTTGCCGTCCGAAGAAGCGCCGTTGTCCCACACGGTGACTTTGTCGATCTTGACGCCCGCGATCGCCTTGACCTGCTCGGCGACGATGGCTTCGAGCTTGTCGGCAATGAGAAGGCGCACCGCTTCGTCGGAAGAGCCCGCGCTTTTGACGAGCGCATCCATACCTTCCGCCTGTTTGGTGAGCTTTTCCATGATACCGCGCGCCTCGGCGCTCATCTTCGAATAGATGGCGTCCGCTTCGCCCTGCGCCTTGCGCCTTATTTGTTCGGCGACGGCTTCCGCCTCGATCTCTAACTTGCGCTTTTCGATGTCGGCGGCGACGATGACGTCCGCTTCCTTGGTCGCCTTCTCGCGCGATGCACGCGAAACTTCCGCCTTCTCCTGCGCGGCGTAACTCTCTTCGAGCGCCTGCGCTTCCTTCACCTTTTCGGCGGTGACGGCAAGGCGGCTCGCCTCCGCTTCCTTCTCGCGCAAGAGAGCGCGGGAGAGCGCGATATCCGCTTTCGCCTTGTTTTCGCCGTCGATGGCGGCGGACTCTGCTTCCGCCACGCGGATGCGCTGTTCCATCCGCGCGTTCGCTTCGCCGATGGAACCCTTCTTGTCCTCTTCGGCGACGCTGATCTTCGCGTCGTTGATGGCTTTCGCGGCAGCTTCCTTGCCGAGCGCGATGATATAGCCCGATTCGTCGGTGATATCCGTCACGTTGACGTTGATGAGCCGGAGCCCCACCTTTTTGAGCTCGCCCTCGACGTTCCTGGAGATGGCTTCGAGGAATTTATCGCGGTCGGCATTGATCTCCTCGATGTTCATCGTCGCGATGACGAGACGCAGCTGACCGAAGATGATGTCGCGCGCCAAATCTGAAATTTGCTGCAGAGAGAGCATCCGAAGGCGCTCCGCGGCGTTCTGCATGATGCCGGGATCGGTGGAAACGCCCACCGTGAAGATGCTGGGAACGTCGATGCGGATGTTCTGCTTACTGAGCGCGCTTTTAAGGTCCACGGAGATCGCAAGCGGCGTCAAATCCATGAAGGTGTACTTCTGGAAGAATGGCATCACAAAGGACGCGCCGCCGTGCACGCACTTGGCAGAGCGGTAAGTGCCGTCGGGATTGGGGCTTATTTTACCGTAGATGATGAGGATCTTGTCGGGCGGGCAGGTCTTGTAGCGCACCGCGACGGTGAGCAGGATCATGAAGGCGATGAGCACCACGATCACGATAACGGCAATGATTGCAGGGGGCATATTTTTCTCTCCTTATCTTGATTTATTACCTTAATTTAGCCTCCCCTGTGTAAGGGGCGAGCAAATGCTTTCTTGTCTTTCAGGGCTCCCGCAAAAATCGCGTAGCGAGTTTTGCGGGAAGAGGAGCGGCAGGCATATAAGGTCATGCGGTAAACGAAGCGCGCCGCAGACCAAACCGCCTTGCCGCGACGAGGTGTGGCTTTTTGCCATTTGCGAGCTTGGAAATGGCACATGGAGCGTGCCATTTCCTGACCGAGCGCGGTTTCTACCGCGCGAGACGGTGTCTCATCATTCGGCGAACGCCGATGATGAGACGGAGGGAGTAAGATCTCTCCAATAAAGATTTTGCGCAGCAAAAGATTTATGGGATAATTTTAGGGCTCCCGCAAAAATCGCGTAGCGAGTTTTGTGGGATAAACAGGGCTTCCATAAAGATTTTGCGCAGCAAAAGATTTATGGGATAATATTATTTCCTCTTCACCACGGCGAAATCTTCCTTGTACGACACGATCTCCACTTCGACGTCGACGGGGATGCGCTCCTCTTCGTCTGTGACGGCGTCGATCTCCATATATCTTCCCTGTGCGGTGAGCGTGACCTTGCCCCTTCCCGACCGCGTAGGCGGAACTGAGACATACACGGTCGCCGTCAGACCTTCGAGCTTTTCTTTGACGACGTTGCCCGAGCATTGCAGTTTGGCAACGCCGCGCATCGCAAACCCGACGGCAACGAGCGCCGCCGCCCCCGTTGCAACCGCGATGAGGATGGGCGCCCAGATGTTGTCGGGAAGATAGCTCGCCGCGGCGAACCCGCACCAGCCGCCGAGGGCGAAGAACGCCGTGATGCCCTTGACGGTGAAGAAAGAGAGCCCGCCGTCCGTATCCATATCGCCGTCAAAGTCGGTAAAGTCGCTGTCGCCGCCCCCTCCGAAGGAGACGATGAGCAGCACGATCTGCACGACGAGCGCCACGCTCGCCGCAACGGCGATCCAGAAAAAGACGTGTTCGATGGGGGTAAGCTGTTTGAGCCAGTCCATAATGACCTCCTTAAATGAAGCGCACGGGCACGCCGCGCTTTTTGGCATAATTGACGGTATAAGCGGTGCCGCCCGTCTCCTTCTCGCAATGGGCGAGTACGAGATCGGCGCAGTCCACCATGTATCTGTCGCGCGCGAGGAAACACCCCGAACAGTAGGCGGGGAAGATCACCGTCTTCCTGTCGCACGCCTGCAAAAGTTCCATGTAATGCTGTCTTTTTGCTTCCGACGAGCTGTTTTCATGCCCTTCGTAGGGGATGCACGCTTCGAGATAGAGCTTCTTCTTTTGTTTGAGGGCGACGAGGAGCTTCAGAGCGAGCAGATCGAACCCCTGCGCCATGCCGCAGAGATAGGCGGTGTACCCTTCGCCGATGAGGCTTTCGAGCTCGTACGCGAGCGCGTCCTCATCGAAATTTTCCAGCGCCCGGTGCCCCGTGAGGGCGACGACTTTCTCCCTTCCGCTCATAGGGGCGCGCTCCTTTCCTTGCCCCTGCCGCGCGGATACTTTTCGGGCGTGGGCTTTGTTTTTCTGACGGCGAGGATGGCCCGTTCCCCCATCCCGTTCGGAAGGGAATAGGAATACGCCTTCACCTGCCCGCCGCCGAGAAGAGATAGAGCGCGCTTTGCCTCCGCAAGTTCTTCCTCCGCACCCGAGCCTTTGTAGGCAAGGAAGACGCCGCCCGGTTTTACAAAGGGCAGGCAGTATTCGAGCAGGGTATTCAGCCGCGCCACGGCGCGCGCACAGCAGACGTCGAATTGTTCGCGGTAGCAAGGATCGCGCCCCGCGTCTTCCGCCCGCACATGCAGAACTTCTGCCTGCAAAGAGAACTTTTCGGCGGCAGAGATAAGAAAATCGCACTTTTTCCCCGTGCTCTCGATGAGGGTGAAGGAAAGGTCGGGCCGCACGAGCATGAGGGGGACGGACGGGAACCCCGCCCCCGAACCAACTTCGAGAACGCGCGCCCCCGCGGGAAAGAGCGCCTCCCCCGCGAGGCTGTCCAAAAAGTGTTTTGCATTCACTTCCTCTTCCTCCGTGATGGCGGTGAGGTTATATTTTGCGTTATATTCGAGCAGCATTTTAAAAAATGCGCCGAATGCTTCCCGATTTTCCCGAAAGAGCGTCTCCGCACGCCCCATATCCAAAGCGGCCTTTTCGTATCCCATAGAGTTATTATACCATACAAAAACGCAAAAAACAAGAGCTGCCGCCAAAAAGTGCGCATTGAAAGGCAAAGTTCTTTCGCGTTGAATTGTGGAACAGTCTTGATAACTTTATCCACATTGTGGAAATTTCTGTGGATAACCTTCCTGTTTTCAATATGCTATTTATCAAGAAGACGCGCTCCCCGCTTTTCTTTTCTCCCTTCTTCCTCTTTTTTTCCACACTCCCCTTCTTTTTCCACAGCTTTCCACAATGCCTGTCCACATGCTGTCCACAGCGGGCAAAAAGTGAAACCTCCCCTTTTTTGAGCCGAAACGCTTGAAAAATGCGCCGATTTGCGCTATAATGGCAGGGTAAAAACTTCTTCTTGAACTTGTCCACAATTCGACAGCCACTATTATTACTATTACTATCTATTCTTATTATAAAATAAGAAGACATCAAGGGGAAGAGGCAAAAACGGCAGAAAAAGGGAGGAAAAGCATGAAATTTGTTTGCAGCGGCCTCACGCTTTCGGAAGCGGTGAATAAGGCGAGCAAGGCATGCGCCGTCCGCACGACGACGCCTATCTACGAGTGCATCAAGATCGAAGCAAAGAGCGAGGAAGTCACCCTTCTTGCGACGGACGGGGAGCTCTCCATCCGAAAATCGTTCAAGGCGGAAGTGTTCGAAGAGGGCGCCGTCTGCGTGCCCGGGAAACTCTTTTCCGATTTTATCGGCAAGCTAACCGATCTCGACCTCACCTTAAAGACGAGCGAAAAGGGGCTTGAAATTTGCTATCTCGATTCGGGGAGCGCCATCCAAACGCTGCCCGCCGAAGAATTTCCCGAGATCGATCTTGAGATCGGGGAAAACAGCTTTGTCTTGAAGAGCGCTTCCCTCAAAAAGCTCATTTCAAAGACGACGTTCTGCTGCGCGCAGGACGATTCCCGCCCCATCTTGAAGGGCTGCCTCTTCGATTTTAAAGAGAAGGTGGAAGTCACCGCGCTCGACGGGTACCGTTTGGCGCTTGCGGAGGGAGAGATCGTCTCCAAGACGGGGGAAAAGCAGCTCATCTGCCCCGCGCGCACCCTTTTGGAGATCGCGCGCATGATCGAAGACGACGAGAGCGAAGTCACCCTCTATTCGCAGGGGGGCATGATGATGGTCTCTTCGGGCGATATGACCGTCGTTTCCCGCCTCTATCAGGGCGATTTTATCAAGAAGGAGAGCGTTATCCCCGCTTCCTTTACGACGACGCTCACCGTCGATAAGGCATCTTTGCTTGCGAGCGTCGAGCGCGCCGCCATCCTCATCCGCGGGGACAAGAATAACCTCGTCACCCTCGAAATGGGCGGAGGGACGCTGCGCATCTACTCTCATTCGGAAAACGGCAACGTCGACGAGACGCTGCTTGCCGAAACGGAAGGGAAGGATCTCACCGTTTCGATGAACGCGAAATTTTTGTCGGACGCGCTGCGCGCCCTCGAAGAGGAGCGCGTGACCGCCTCCTTCAACGGGCCCGTTTCTCCCTTTATCGTGCAAAACGCCGTAAAAAAAGACAGCCTCTATTTGATCCTGCCCGTGAGAAATGCGCAATAAAGGCGTCATAATCGCTTGACGAAAGCAGGGAAAAATCATATAATCAAGCAGAAATCTCAAAAATAAAATAGGAGAAAGATCATGAAAAGGACGTATCAGCCCAAGAAGAGACAGAAGAGCAAGGTGCACGGCTTCCGCAAGAGAATGTCGACGACCGGCGGCAGAAAGGTGCTCAAAAGAAGAAGAAACAAGGGCAGAAAGCACATTTCCGCTTGACATCGGGCGGATATGCATTATCTGCGCCTCAAAAAGAAGAAGGATCTTATCAAAGTCCTCAAAGCGGGAAAGCGCGCGCACGGACGCTCTTTGACCGTCGTATACTATCCTTCGGATGCCGTCAAATTGGCGGTGTGCGTGGGAAAGAAGTACGGCAAGAGCGTGAAACGGAACAGGATCAAGCGATTGCTTCGCGAAGCGTTCCGCACGATAGAAGGCAGCGTTTCTCCCGCTTGTTCTTTTTTACTCATCCCCAAAGAGGCGGAGGAATATTCCTATGCGGCGTTCAGGCGCGACATCGCATGCATCCTCAAAAAGGAGAAACTGCTTGCCGATCGGCCCGGCGCAGCTCACGAAGGCCAACTTCCGCTATCTGAAAAGGAGGGTGTTTAAGCCCTATTTGAAGGGCTTTTGCATGTTCCTCATCGGCCTCTATCAAAAACACCTCTCCCGCCATACCTGCCTCTATACGCCCACCTGCTCGGAATACACCAAGCGGGCGATCAACAACTTAGGCGTTTTCTTCGGCATCCTGTTCGGCATATGGCGCATCCTTCGGTGCAACCCCCTTTCCAAGGGTGGCTTCGATCCCGCACCGGAGCAATACTTCAAGGTCCGCTGGCTCTTATAGGGTTTTATACAGCGTGCGGACGGTCAAGGGAGATATTCTATGCAGCTTCTTTCCATCGTCATCCCCCTTTTGGAGGAGGGCTTTCATATCGAACTCAACTGGCTGGGGCATATCGTCCGCGCCATCATCGAATGGGTGGGGCCCGTCGGCCTCGGCGTCATCGTCTTTACGCTCATCTTGAAGCTCATCACGACGCCCTTCGACGTCTATCAGCGCATCAAGATGAGAAAACAGTCGCTCATCATGCGCAACATGAAGGACGATCTCGAAAAGCTGCAAAAGCAGTACGCCAACGATAAGCAGACTTACAGCATGAAGATGATGGAGCTGCAAAAGAAGAACGGTTACAGCATGTTCGGGGCGTGCCTGCCCATGATCATCTCCTTCGTCATCCTCATCGTGGCGATCTCGGCGTTCCAGTCCTTCTCGCAGTACGCCAACCTCAACATGTACGAACAGATGGCGCACGTGTATAATCAGGAGATCTTACAGTACGCGCCCGAAGGCATCGACTACCGCCTTTCTTCCGAAGACGAGAGCGTTCCCGTCGTGACCTGGGATTGGGAGAGCGGTGAAACGCACGAAGAGGGCGGCATCCTCTATACCGTGTATCTCGACGGCACCATCCACAGGATGCGCGTCGTTTCTGCGGACGAGAGCAAATGCATCTACTATGAGTATAACCTCGACGAAGATACGCTCAACAGGACGTATTACGTCGATACGGACAGGCTGTATACGAGCGGGCAGGACGCCGAAGCGAAGGCTGCCATCGACGCCATTTTGGAAGAGAGGGAAGCTTCCTCTTCCAATACGGACGCGCTCAACGACGCCTGCCGCGATTATATCGAAGACAAGGGCTCGCTTGCGGCGGCGAACTGGTTCCGCGCCGAAAACGATCCTTCCTTCCTCTGGATCAAGAACGTGTGGTATCCCGACGTCTCCTATGCCCACCCCATCCAGGATTACAACGAATTCAGCAAGTCCTTCTCCCAAAACATCATCTTGGCGAACGGACAGAAAGCCGCCATCGGCACCATCATCGACGCGGGCGAATATGAAAACCTGACGGCGCACCTCGGAGAAGAAAAGGAACAGGCGAACGGCTACTTCATCCTCATTGTCGTGACGATCGGTCTCATGGTCTTGCAGCAGTTCATCATGATGAAGAGCCAAAAGGAAGCCAACCAATATCAGACGGTAGACGGCCAGGGCGCGAGGACGCAGAAGATCATGATGATCATGCTGCCCCTCATCTATGCGATCACGGGTCTCATGTGGACGGCGGCGTTCTCCATCTATATCGCCGTGAGCAGCATCATCGGTATCCTCGTCACGCTCATCTCGAATTTCTTCATCGACCGTTCCTTCCGCAAGAAGGAAGAAGAGGAACTCATCGCAAAGTACCGGCGCAAAGCTCCGTCGGCCGTTCAGCCGAAGAACAAAAAGCAAAAATAATCTCATATAAGAGGGAAATCAAATGGATCAGCAAGAGAACATCTTTGAGGGCAAAACGGCGGAAGAAGCCGTGAATGCAGGGCTTGCCGCCCTCGGCCTCAAAAAAGAGGACGTCGAAGTGGAAGTCCTCGAAGCGGGCAGGAAGAAGCTGTTCGGCTATGTGCCCGCCAAAGTCAGACTGACGCCCGTCAAGAAGCTGACGGACGGCGAGCGCGCCGTGGCGTTTTTGAAAGGGCTCTTCGAGCGCCTCGATAACGACGGCGTCGTCGTCACGCTCGCGGAAGAGAGCGAAAAGATCGTCATCAATTTGGACGGCGCGACGAAGGGCGTCATCGGCAGAAGGGGCGAAGTCATCGACGCCGTGCAGGTTTTAGCGGGCGCCGTCGCCAACACGGGCAGAAAGAACTATATGCGCGTCGTCGTCGACTGCGGCAACTACCGCGAAGAGCGCGAGGAGACCTTGAAGCGCCTTGCCGAAAAGCTCGCCGCCAAGGCGGTGCGCCTCGGGAAGCGCGTGCGCCTCGAACCCATGAACCCCTATGAACGCAGGATCATCCACGCGGCGCTCGTCGATTCCACCGAAGTGACGACGAAGAGCGAGGGCAAGGAACCCGCCCGCTACGTCGTCATCATCCCCAACAACATGAAACAGTTCGACAGAAAGCCCCGCGGCGACAGGAACGACCGCGCCGGCAGGGGCGGCTATAAGAACGACCGCGGCGGACGCAGCGATCGCGGCGGCAGAGGTGGCTATAAGAACGACAGAGGCAGCCGCTATGGCGAAAAGCGTGAGTACCCCAAGCGCGAGCTCCCCGAAGAGGGAACGCCCGAATCTTCGGGCACGAGCTTCAAGCGTGAGGGAAGCTCTCTCCCCGGCTACCGCAAGGGCGGCTTCAACGGCTTCTTCGGCACCTATCTCGGCAACGTCCGCGACGAGGACGCTCCCGAAACCACCACACCCGAAACGGCGGATGTGAGCGGCACCGCTCCCGTCACCCCCGACGAAGAGTGAGCCCGCCCCGAGCAAACTACAAACAGACCACAAACGCAAAACGCACGGCACCCACCGTGCGTTTTTTCATGTTCCCGTCGTTTTCTTGCCTTCGCGTTGCCGAAGGGAACTCGTCATCTCCTTGCCTCCCTCTCTGAGGGAGGTGCCCCGAAGGGGCGGAAGGAGTCGCCGCGTCGCCGCAAGGCGCGTAATGCGGGGGATGTCTACCGTCATCCCCGCGCCATTTACGCCTGCGTCTCCTTTTCCCAAAAAATCTCTTGCTTCGCAAAATCTTTTTTGGGAGCCCTATATAAAAGGAAGCTGTCCCCGCTCCGCCGCGTCATCTTCCCGCCCCGCCGCGTCTCTTATGCCTCTCCCGCCCGCGCACGGCTCGCCGCTTCTCGTATTTCCCACTAAAAAACAAGGCTCTGTCACAACAAATGGTTGATTTTTGACGAGAAATAGCGTATAATAATAGTAAGAAACAGTACCACCGAAGGAGGTAATTGGATATGCCTACTATCAAAGACGCATTAGATATTATC
>DXAJ01000101.1 GCA_019117085.1 Candidatus Gallimonas gallistercoris | reverse complement strand
ATAGCCGCTGGCGGCGCTTCTTGATGAAGTTCACGATATTTCGCTCAATCGAAGCGATAGGGCGTCGTCTGGTAGACGAAATTGAGCCAATTGTTGTAGAAGAGGTTGGCGGTCGACGACCAGTTCATCTTGATGCCGCCCGCGTCGTTGAAGTAGTTGAAGGGCTTTTCGATGGGCAGCCCCTTTTTGAGGTCGCGCTCGTATTCCTTTTCCAGCGTGTCGCGGTCGTATTCCATGTGCCCGAGCACGAACACTTCGGAATGATCCAAATTGGAGACGATCGCGGCGCCCGCCCTGTGAGAGGCGGCGAGCACTTTGAGGCGGGGTTCCTTTTTGAGGTCGCTCTCGCGCACGGTGGAGTGGCGGGAGTGGCAGACGTGGAACTCATCCGAAATGCCGCGCATGAGAGGATCGGGATCGGCGGTCAGCTCCTTGCGGTGGGTGAACACGCCGAAGAGCTTGCGTGGGAGCGGGTACTTGGGGATGCCATAGAAGTAGTTGAGCGCCGCCATCGCCCCCCAGCAGATGAAGATGGTGGAGGTGACGTTGGTGCGCGTAAAGTCGAAGAGTTTTGTGAGCTCGTCCCAATAGGCGACGTCCTTGAATTCCATGTCCTCCACGGGCGCGCCCGTGACGATCATGCCGTCGAAGTGCCTCTCCTTCACGCGCTCGAAGGGCTGATAGAAGCGTTCGAGGTATTCCGCCTCGGTGTTTTTGGAGCGGTAGCTCTCCGTGTGGATGAGGGTGATGTTCACTTGCAGCGGGGAGTTGGAAAGAAGGCGCATGAACTGCGTTTCCGTCTCCTTCTTGGTGGGCATCAGGTTGAGGATGGCGATCTCGATGGGGCGGATGTCCTGCGAGGTGGCGCGCTCCTTGTCCATCACGAAGATGCGCTCGCCCTGCAATACCGAATAGGCGGGGATGTTGCGGTCGATGACGATGGGCATATTCAGACCTCGGCGAGCGCCTGCGTTAAGTCGGTGATGATGTCGTCGGGGTTCTCGATGCCGACGGAGAGGCGGACGAGATTTGCGGGGATGCCTGCCTTTTTGAGGTCTTCGTCCGAGAGCTGGCGGTGCGTCGTCGAAGCAGGGTGCAGCACGCAGCTCCTCACGTCCGCGACGTGCGTCTCCTGCGTGATGAGCTTCAAGTGCTCCATAAAGCGGGCGCAGTCGTGCGCGTCGCCCTTGATGCCGAAGCTCATCATGCCGCCCGTGCCCATGGGCAGATACTTCTTAGCGAGGGTGTGATAGCGGTCGTGTTCCAAAGAGGGATGGCGCACCCACTCGATCTTGGGATGGCTGTTCAAGAATGCCGCCACTTTTTTGGCGTTGGAGCAGTGGCGCTCCATGCGGAGAGCGAGCGTGTCGCAGCCGAGATAGGTCAAAAAGGCATTCTGCGGGCTCATGATGGCGCCCGTATCGCGGATCATCTGCGCGCGGCACTTGGTGCCGAAGGGAACTTTCTCGTCCGCATACACGAGGCCGTGATAGCTCTCGTCGGGCGTGTTGAAGTCGGGATAGCGTGCATTGCTCTTGTAATCGAAATTGGCGATATCCACGATCATGCCGCCGAGCGCCGCCGCATGCCCGTCGATATATTTGCTCGTGGAGTGGATGACGATGTTGGCGCCGAGCTCGCCCGGGCGGCAGAGGATGGGCGTTGCGAGCGTGTTGTCGACGATGAATAAAAGCTTGTTCTCTTTGGCGATGGAGGAGAGCTTTTCAAAGTCGAGCACGGCAACGACGGGGTTTGCGACCGTCTCCGCGTAGATAAATCTCGTCTTGTCGTCGACGAGGGAGGCGATCTTTTCTTTGGGGTCGTCGACGTCGAACATCCTGCACTCGACGCCGAGCTTGGGGAGCGTCGTGCCGAAGAGGTTGAAGGTGCCGCCGTACACTTCGTTCGCACAGACGATATTGTCGCCCGCGCGGCAGAGCGTCATCGCGGTCAGTAAGATCGCAGACATGCCCGAAGCGCAGCCGATGCCGTATGCGCCCCCTTCGAGCGCCGCAACGCGCTTTTCGAGCGCTTCGACGGTGGGGTTTGCAAGGCGGGTGTAAAAGAAGCCCTCCGCCTTGAGGTCGAAAAGGTCCGCCATCTGCTGCGTGTCGCCGTAGAAGAAGGTCGTGCTCTGGCAGATCTGGGGGATGCGGCTCTCGCCCGTCTTGGGGGTGTAGCCCGCCTGGACGCAGAGGGTGTCGCGCTGTAAATTGCTCATCATGTATCACCTCGCAATGGTATTTCCGAAAGTTAGGACATATATTCTTTGGCTTCGCGGTCGGCGGCGCGTTTTTGATCGCGCTCGGCGATGGAACGCTTTTTATCGTAGGTATGCTTGCCGCGGCAGAGGGCGATCTCGACTTTGACGAGCGCGTCCTTGAAATATACTTTGAGCGGCACAAGCGTATAGCCCGATTTATTGACTTTGCCCGCGATCTTGGCGATCTCGATGCGGTGCAGAAGGAGCTTCCGATCCTTCCTGCTGTCGCGCGTCGAGAAGGCGCCGCTTTTATCGTAGAGGGCGATGTGCATGTTTTTGAGGAACACTTCGCCGCGCTCGACGAGGCAGAAACTTTCCGAAAGCGAAGCTTTGCCGAGGCGCAGCGATTTGACTTCCGCGCCTTCGAGCACGATGCCCGCCTCGAACTTTTCTTCGATGAAGTATTCAAAGGAAGCTGATTTGTTGACGGCTACGATCTTCATCTTTTCCCTCACGCCTTGTCGAGTTTCGTAAGGAGCCTGAATTGCGTCCTGCGCATGCCCCAATCGACGCCCGCCACCTGCACGAGCAGCCGCTCGCCGAGGCGGAAGCTCTGGCGGGTGCCGCGCAGCTGAAAGCGCTCTTCGATAAATTCATAATAATCGTCGGGAAGGGTCTCGACGGGCAGAAAGCCTTCGATGGTGTTGTCGAGCTCGGCAAACAGCCCGAAGGAAGTGACGCCCGAGACGGTCGCCTCGAACGTCTCGCCGATCTTGTCCTGCATGTAGGCGACGGTGTAGAGGGCGTCGACGTCGCGCTCAGCGTCCGTCGCGTTTTTTTCGCATTCGGAGGAGCGGTACGCCGCCTCGACGACAAAGTTTTTATACTTTTCCTTGGTCTCTTCGGGGCGGGTGAGGCTCTCCTTGATGATGCGGTGGATGCAGAGGTCGGGATAGCGGCGGATGGGGGAGGTGAAGTGACAGTAGCATTCGGAGGCGAGCCCGAAGTGGCCCACGTTCTCCGCCGAATACTTCGCCTTCATCATCGAACGCAGCATCACGCGGTTGACGAGGGGATAGAGCGCGTTCCCTTCGAGGGAGCGCAAAAGCTCCTGATAGTCGAAGGGGGTGACTTTTGCGGGGTTGAACTTGACGTTGACGCCCGCTTCGGAGAGGAACTTTACAAAGTCCTTTGCCTTCTCTTCGGAAGGGCTCTCGTGCACGCGGTAGACAAAGGGCATCTTCTTTTCCGTCATGAGCGCGGCGACCGTCTCATTGGCGAGCACCATGAACTGTTCGATGAGCTCGTGCGAGATGGTGCGCTCGTATTCGGGGATGACGATCTTGCCGTCCACATACAGAATTTTCGCCTCTTTGAGGTCCATCGCGACGCCGCCCTTCGCGGAGCGCGCGTCCTTTAAAATTTTCGTAAGGCGCACCGCCGTGTCGACCATTTCGACAAGGTCGGGGTATTTTTTCACCGTCTCCTCGTCGCGCTCATAGAGCTTGGTGACTTCGGTGTACGTCATGCGATGGCGGGAGCGGATGACGGAGGGGGCGATGCGACCCTTTACGACCTTGCCGCTCCGATCGACCTGCATGAGGCAGGAGAGGGTGAGCCGTTCCACGCCCTCGTTGAGGGAGCAGATGCCGTTGGAGAGGGCGGGCGGCAGCATGGGCAGCACGCGGTCGGGGAAGTAGACGCTCGTCCCGCGCTTGAACGCCTCTTGATCGAGAACGCCGTTTCTCGTCACATAGTGCGTCACGTCCGCGATATGCACGCCCAAAGAGAAGATACCGTCCTTTTCGGAAACAGAGATGGCGTCGTCGATGTCGCGCGTGTCCTCGCCGTCGATGGTGATGATGAGCTTCCCGCGAAGATCGAGGCGGCTCCTTAAATCTTTTTCATCGAAGAAGCGGTCCTCCTGCTTTTTGGCTTCTTCGAGGACGTCTTCGGGGAAAGTTTCATAGAGATGATGGGCGCGGATGAGGGAGAGCTCTTCCGCAAAGAAGTCGCCCTTTTCGCCGAGCACTTCCTTGATCTCGCCCACGGGCGTATTGTCGGGGCGGAAGGAGACGATCCTGGCGACCGCTTTGCTCTCCGGCGGGCAGTTGTTGGTCTTGCCGGGAAGGATGAGGACGTCGCGGGTGTACTTTCTTTCATCGGGATGCAGATAGCCGATCTTTCCTTCGCGGCGGAAGGTGCCGACGAGCTCCGTGTATCCGCGCGAAATGACGGCTAAGATTTCTCCTTCGTCGTCCGAGCGGCCGCGCACGGGGATACAAAGCACCGTGTCGCCGTGGAGGGCGTTTTTGACTGCGCGGCGGGGGATGAAGAGATCGGGCGAGCCGTCTTCGGGGATGACGAAGCCGAAGCCGCGCTCGTTGCCCGAGAACGTGCCCTTCTTTGCGCCGAATTGTTCGGCGGTGCCGTAGCGGTAGCGGCTGTCCGAAAGAAGCTCTCCTTCGCGGACGAGGGCGCGCAGAATGTCGCGAAGCCCCAAGCTCTCCTTCCTTCCGAGCTTCAAGCGCTTTGCGATCTCCTCATCGGTGAGAAGGGCGAAGGTGCCGTCCTTGATTTTTTGTAAGACAGATTGTTTTGCGTTCAAAAGTGACCTCCCTCGGAAGGAGCCGATAGGAAAAACGGGGCAGCCGAAGCCGCCCCCGTTTGGTTCGAGTTGTCTTTTACGCAGTCCAGATCGCGTCGATCTGCAGGATGAAGAAGACGACTGCGAGCACTGCCAGAACAACGAGGCAGATGATCGTCCAACGCTTCAGAACTTCTTCCGTCGACTTTCCCTTGTTCTTGCCGAAGAAGGTCTCGCTCGAGCCGCCGAGGGCGTCGATGCCCTGCGAGTTGCCGGGCTGAAGGAGGACGAGGACGATCGCGGCGAGGGCCGCCACGAACATGAGGATGATGAAGACCGCGCTGACGGTGCGGTATACGGCATATGCCGCATCCGAACTTGCAGGCGCAAGCAGATTGATGAGATAGCTCAGATAATTCATACGGTGATTTCCTTCCGATGCATAGTCACGAGCAAGTATAGCATATCGCGCCTAAAAACACAACTTTTTTTCGCACGCTTTCCCCGATTTCACAAAAAAAATCCCTCCCGCAGCGGGGAGGGAAGGAGGAGCATGGTTTATGCGTTCACAAAGGTGCTGAATCCGTTGCCCAAAGGGTTATAGAGGAACAGCACGCAGTTTCCGTTGACAAGGTCGCTGTTTTGAAGGTCTTTGACGAGCCCTTTCAAAGTCTCGCTGCTTTCGTAAGCCTCTTCCAGATCCTTCGTGGAGTGGAATTCTAAGATCAGGGCGAAATCAAGCAGATCTTTCGTGAAGAGGTGGATGGTGCAGACGTTTTCGTAATCTTCGCCCATAGCCTCGACGATCTCGTCCTGGTATTCCTGCACCGATTCGCTTTCGGTGTAGCCCGCGTCCTCATACGCCTTTTTGATGGAGCCAAAGCTGTTGCAGGCGGTGAGGGCAAACAGCATGGAGAGCGTGAGCAGAAGGACGGTGAGAAGTGTGACTTTTCTTTTCATATTCGAAGGAGCCTCCTTGTTGATTTTGTCAACTACATTATACCACATGCGGGCGGCAATGTCAATACGTAAAATGTTATTTCTTTTTTTCGCGCCTCATGGGGAAAAAGCGTTTTCCGCTTTACAATAGGGGCGGTTTTTATTATAATGGGAAATATGGATAATCTCGTACTCATCGGAATGCCCTCCTCGGGCAAGAGCACGGCGGGCGTGCTGCTCGCCAAGCGCATCGGCTACGGCTTCATCGACTGCGACCTCATCATCCAGGGCGAAGAGGGCAAAAAACTTTCCGAGATCATCGAAGACAAGGGTGTTGACGGCTTTATCGGCATCGAAGAGCGCGTCAATGCGGGCATCATGGCGACGCACTGCGTCATCGCGACGGGGGGCAGCGTCGTCTATTCCGACCGCGCCATGCGGCATTTGAAGGAGATCGGCACCGTCATTTATCTGGAACTCGGCCCCGAAGAGGTGGAGCGGCGTATCCCCAGCCTTGCAAAGCGCGGCGTCGTCATGCGCGGGAACGTCAAAGACGTCAAGGGGCTGCACGAAGAGCGGAAGCCCCTCTATGAAAGATATGCCGACATCACCGTCTCCTGCGACGGCAAGAACATCGACGAGACGGTGGAAGCGATCGCATCCGCCGTGGGGTTCGAACTGTGAGGGTCTGTATCTTCGGCGCGGGAGCGATGGGAACGAGCCTCGGCGCGGCGCTTACGAAAGCGGGCGTTCCCGTGGAGCTCGTTTCGCGCAATGCCGCCCATGTGGAGGCGCTGCGCACGCGCGGGGCGGTCCTTACGGGCTCGGTCTCCATGACCGTTCCCGTCACCGCCATGCTCCCCGAAGAGATGGCAGGCAAATACGACATCATCTTCCTTGCCATCCGCCGACGGGGCAACCGCGAGGCGGCGCAGGGGCTTTTGCCCTATTTGAAAGAGGACGGCGCGCTCGTTTCGGTGCAGAACGGCCTTCCTGAACGCGCGCTTTCCGAAGTGTTCGGGGCGGACAGGGTGTACGGCTGCGCTCTCTCGTGGGGAGCGGAGCGCATTGCCCCCGGGGAGATACAAATGACGGGCGGCTCCTTCTCCTTTTCCCTCGGCGCGTTCGGAGCGGGGAGCAAACTTCAAGAGATCGCAGCGCTCCTCAAAAGAGCGGGCAGCGTGACGGTGGGGGAGCTTCAAGAGCTCCGCTATGCAAAGCTTGCCGTCAACGCCGCCTTCTCGACGCTCTCCGTCCTCTCGGGCCTCACCTTCGGCGAACTTGCCTCTCGGCACAAAAAGCTTGCGCTTGGGCTCATGCGGGAAGTATTTCGTGTCGCCCGCGCCGCGGGCTGCAAAAAGCTGCCTTTGAACGGGCACGATCTTTTCCGCGTGTTTTCGGGGCCGTGGGCGGGGCTGCTGCTGCCGTTTGCCATGAAGCCTTACAAAAACACCCGTTCGGGGATGCTCAAAGATTTAGAGGCGGGCAGAAGAACGGATATCGACTATGTGGCGGGCGCCGCCGTAGACGAGGGCGGACGGCTCGGCGTGGAGACGCCGCTTCTTGAGGGCGCCGTCTCGCTCGTGCACGACATCGAAAACGGGCTTGCGGAGATCGCGCCCGAAACATTGCAGTTACTGTAAAGAGGAAGATATGCGGCTCATACTCATTCGCCACGGCGATCCCGATTACGAACACGACACGCTCACTCAAAAGGGGCGGCGGGAAGCCGCGCTCCTTGCCGAGCGTACCAAAACATGGAAGGTGGACGACGTTTACACCTCTCCCCTCGGAAGGGCGCGGGCGACGGCACAGCCCTCCCTTCAAAATTGGGGGAAGGAGGCCGTTATCCTCGATTGGGCGCAGGAGTTTTTCTATCTCGTTCCCGACGGAAAGGGGGGAGAGCGCATCGCGTGGGATTATTTCCCCTCCGAATGGACGAGGTTCGACGAGAATTTCATCGAAAACAAGTGGATCGAGCGCGAGGAGATGGCGCCCCTCCGCGAAGATTATAAAAGGGTCACGCGCGCGTTGGACGGGCTTATCGCCTCTTACGGCTATGAGCGCGACGGCAGGATGTACCGCGTGAAAAAACGCAGCGATAAGACGGTCGTCATCTTCTGCCATTTCGGCGTGAGCATGATCTTTTTGTCGCACCTTCTCAATCTGCCCGCCGAAGCTCTCTTGCACGGGCTCATTTTGCCGCCTACGTCCGTCACCATCCTCTCCACCGAGGAACGCGTGGGGGACGAGGCGTACTTCCGCGCCGAACGCATCGGCGATACCTGCCATCTGCTAGTCGGCGGCGAACCCGTCTCCGAATCGGGCTACTTTACGACTATCTTTCAAGAGGTTTGAATATGGACTTAAAAGCACTTGCGGAGCGTCTGCTCCCCGGGGACTATCCCGCACTCTCCCATTATGAGGAGCTCTATCCTCCGCGCGATCTTGAAAAGGGCGCGGAAGTCACCCGTCTTGCCCCTTCGCCCACGGGCTTCATCCACCTCGGCAACCTGTTTGTCGCCATCGCCAACGAGCGCATCGCCCATCAGAGCGGCGGCGTTCTGTATCTGCGCATCGAGGATACCGACGAGAAGCGCCGCGTCGAGGGCGCCGTGGAGGCGGTGAAGAACGCCCTCCGTTATTTCGATATCCGCTTTGACGAGGGCGCCGAGATTGAGGGCGCCGAAAACAAGTACGGCCCGTACTACCAGCGGCAGCGGGCGGACATCTACCGCGCGTTCGTCAAAGACCTCATCGTCCGCGGCAGGGCGTACCCCTGCTTCTGCACCGAGGAGGAGCTTTCCGCCCTCCGCGAAAGGCAGGTCGCCGAAAAGAAGATCACGGGCTATTACGGCGAGTACGCCAAGTGCCGCACCCTTTCCGAGGAAGAAATTTACCGCAATCTCGACGAGGGCAAGCCCTATGTCATCAGGCTCAAATCGATGGGCGATCCCGAGCACAAGCTCTCTTTCCATGACGAGATCAAGGGGGACATCACGGTGACGGAGAACGATCAGGACGTCGTCATCTTGAAGAGCGACGGCATTCCGACCTATCACTTCGCCCACGCCATCGACGATCACTTCATGCGCACGACGCTCGTCATCCGCGGCGAGGAATGGCTCGCCTCTTTGCCCATCCATCTGGAACTTTTCGACGTGTTGGGCTTCCGCCGCCCCCGTTACGGGCATAACTGTTCGCTCATGAAGCAGGACGGCGAGACGAGGAGAAAGCTCTCTAAGCGCAAGGACCCCGAACTTTCCCTCGAATTTTACCGGCAGGAGGGCTATTTTGCCCGCGCCGTCAAGGTGTATATGCTCACCCTCCTCAACTCCAACTTCGAGGAGTGGTACCGCAAGAACCCCGATGCGCCCCTCGAAAGCTTCCGTTTCTCCGCCTCCAAGATGAGCAAGAGCGGCACGCTGTTCGACCTCGACAAGCTCAACGACATCTCGGCGGACGAGCTTGCCCGACTTTCCGAGGAGGAGATGCTTTGCTTCCTCAAAGAGTGGGCGGAAGAGTACGGCACCGACGCGCAGAAGGCATACTTCAAGGACGAGGACTATATGAAGAAGGTGCTCGCCCTCTGCATGGGTACGGGCAGCAAAAAGCGCAGAAAGGATTTCAAGACGGCTTCCCAGGCGATGGGGGTCATCTCGTACTTCTTCGCCCGCCCCGAGGCGCACGAAAGCTACCGCGTCTCGCCCGAAGATAAGCGGGCGCTGCTCGACAGCTATTTAAGTTCTTACGACCACGGGGACGACGCGCAGGTGTGGTTTGCAAAACTCAAAGAAGTGGCGGCAGCAAACGGCTTTGCCGCCGAGATGAAGGCGTACAAGGCAGACCCTTCCGCCTATAAGGGGAGCGTTGCCGACGTCGCGGAAGTGCTGCGCATCGCCGTCACGGGGCATGCGAACACTCCCGACCTTTGGACCATCCTTCACATTTTAGGCGAAGAGGAGGCGGCGGCGCGCATCAAGGCCGCAAGGGAGGAAGCATGAGCAGGGCAGATACTCTCTTCATCCAAAACTGCAAAGACATCATGCAAAACGGCGTGTGGGATACAAATCTTCCCGTGCGCCCGCGCTGGGAGGACGGCACGCCCGCCCATACCGTCAAAAAATTCGGCATCGTCAACCGCTACGACTTGCAGGAAGAATTTCCCATCCTCACCATCCGCAGGACGGCGTTCAAGTCGTGCATCGACGAAATTTTATGGATCTGGCAGAAGAAGAGCAACAACATCCACGACCTTAACTCCCACATCTGGGACAGCTGGGCGGATGAAACGGGCTCTATCGGCAAGGCGTACGGCTATCAGCTCGCCCAAAAGGCGGTCTACAAGGAAGGGGAGTTCGATCAGGTCGACAGGGTGCTCTACGATCTGAAACACAATCCCGCTTCCCGCCGCATCCTCACCAACTTGTATAACTTTCAGGACCTGCACGAGATGCACCTCTATCCTTGCGCGTATTCCATGACCTTCAATGTCTCGGGCGATACGCTCAACGGCATCCTCAACCAGCGCTCCAACGATATGCTCACTGCCAACAATTGGAACGTCGTGCAGTATGCCGTGCTCCTCATCATGTTCGCGCAGGTGAGCGGGCTGAAGGCGGGCGAGCTCGTGCACGTCATCGCCGACGCGCACCTTTACGACCGCCATCTTCCCATCGTGGAGGAAATCATCAAGAACGAGCCCAAGCCCGCGCCCAAGCTGTGGGTGGATCCCTCCGTCAAGGACTTTTACGATTTCACGGTGGACAGTTTCCGCCTCGAGGGGTACGAATACACCAAGCTCGAGACCAAGATCCCGGTGGCGATATGAGAGCGATCTTCTGCGCCGACGAGAAATGGGGCATCGGGAAAGACAACGGGCTTTTGTTTTCCCTGCCCAAAGACATGAAGTTCTTCCGCGAGACGACGAAGGGCAAAGTCGTCGTCATGGGGAGAAAGACTTTGGAGTCCTTCCCCGGCGGGCAGCCTTTGAAGGGGCGGGTGAATATCGTCCTCTCTTCCAAAGAGGCAAAAGAAGGCACGGTGGGGGCGAAGAGCCTCGATGAGCTCTTTGAGCTTCTGAAAAACTATCCCGAAGACGAGGTGTTCGTCATCGGCGGGGAGAGCGTCTATAATGCGCTTCTGCCCTATTGCAGCGAAGTTTTCGTCACCAAAGTGGCGGCGGACGGGAAGGCGGATACCTTCGTGCCGGATCTGGACGAGGAGGAAGCCTTTGTGCTCGCGGCGGAAGGGGAGCCCGTGGAGGACAACGGATATACCCTCCGCTTCTGCACCTACAAAAACAGAGCGCCCAAGCCTCTTTGAAGGCGGCGGCAGGAAACTAAGCTTTCCAAAGACTGCGCAAAAAAGCGCGGTCTTTTTTGTTTTCTTTTTGAAAAATGCGGCAAAATAGGGGAGAAAAGAGAAGAACGGGTGAGAAAAAAAGGAAAATTTCTGATTTTTTTACAACTTTATTACAGGTGACAGGCGGAATTTATTACATCGGGCTGTTATGATATGCGTGTCAAAACAAAGAAAACAATTTTTAAGGAGAATTAAGTTATGACTAAGGCAATGAAGAGAGTAACGTGCCTCGCCTGCGTGGCAGTTATGGGTCTGGGTGCAGCGATGTTCGCTGCCTGCGAGAAGGAGGGCGGCACGGATAACCCCGGTGGCAGTACCGAAAAGACTGAAATTTACATTTCGGGTTCCTCTTCCGTTACCCCTTTGATGGAGAAGCTTGCGGCCGTTTACGAAGTGCTCAACGACGAAGTGGAGATCACCATCCAGATGAGCGATTCCGGTACGGGCGTTGCAGATGCACAGCAGGGCAAGAATGATTTCGGTATGGCTTCGCGCGATCTGAAAGAATCCGAAACGGGCGTCGTTTCCAAGAAAATTTGCCTCGACGGCGTGGCGCTCGTCGTCAACAACAGCTGCTCCCTTACGGACGTGACGGGCGCACAGCTTTACGATCTTTACGCAAACGGTACGGCGATCGGTTCCGTCACCAACGCCATCTCCCGTGAGGACGGTTCGGGCACGCGCGACGCATTCGACAGCCTCATCAAGAATGCGGCGGGCGACGAGCTCGGCGATCTGACGCAGTTTGCCGCCGTTGTCGAGATCAACAACAACACGGGTACGGTGATGAGCAACATCGCCGCCAATAAAAACGGCAACACGATCGGTTACATCTCTATGGGCTCGCTGGACGATACCGTCAAGGCAGTCACCTTCGAAGGTGTTGAACCTACGGCAGAGAACGTCAAGAACGGTACTTATACCCTTTCGAGACCTTTCAACATCGTCTATAAGAGCGAAGATTCGCTTTCCGCTGCGGCAAAGGAGTTCATCGACTTCATCATGAGCCCCGCAGGACAGTGGATCGCGCAGTACGAAGGGTACATTTCCGAAACTCTTTGATCCGACCGAGGCTTTCTATGGCACAAAACGCTGCAACTGCAACCAAAGGGGCGGTCCGCAACGGAAATCTCGCTTCGGTGAGAGAAAATACCGCAAAGGGCGTATTCATCGCCCTTGCGGCATTTTCCATTCTCGCGGTCTTCGCCATCGTCATCTATCTGCTCTCGGCGAGCATCCCCGCATTCAGGGAGATCGGGCTTTTCAAGTTTTTATTCGGAAGTAAGTGGTCGGCGTCGCATAATATCTTCGGCATCCTGCCGATGATCGTGACGAGCCTTGTCCTTACCGTGCTCTCCGTGCTCCTCGGCGGCATTCTCGCCATCTTCACGGCGGTCTATATGGTCTACTACTGCCCCATCTGGATGAAGAAGATCTATGAGCAGATCATCAACCTGCTTGCGGGCATCCCGTCTCTCATCTTCGGCTATTTCGGGCTCGTCGTGTTAAAACCCGTCATGGAAGATATGTTTCATGTCGGCTCGGCGTCGGGGCTGCTCCTTTCCACGATCGTTCTGAGCGTCATGATCCTGCCCACGATCACGTCGCTCGTCAAGAACAGCCTTGAAAACGTGCCCATGCACTACTATGAGGGCGCGCTGGCGCTCGGCTGCACCAAGAACCAGGCGGTGTGGAAGGTGTGCCTGCCCGCCGCCAAGAACGGTATCATCGCGGCGGTCATCCTCGGCATCGGCAGAGCGGTGGGCGAGACGATGGCGGTCCAGCTCCTGCTCGGCAATCAAGTGAGATATCCGACCGATTTCTTTCTGCCTATCCGTTCGCTGACTTCCAACGTCATGCTGGAATTCGGCTATTCGACGGGGCTGCACCGCGAGGCGCTCATCGCGACGGGCTTTGTCCTTCTCATCTTCATCCTCATCATCAACCTCTGCCTTTGGGCGGTGAAGAAGAACGATTCCATCGCGGGCAACAAGTTCTTCTCGCGCAAGTTCAAGCAGACGAACAGCACGCTCGCACAGCTCAACTACAAGAAGACGGGGAGCTTGCAGGACATCCTTTGGATCCTCTCGCACATCATCGCTATTTTGGTGGCGGTCGTGCTCGCGTTCATCATCGTCTTCGTCTTTATCCGCGGCATCCCCAATCTTTCCGCCGATTTCCTCTTCGGAGAGAGCGGGAACGCCGATATGACGCTTGCTCCCGCCTTTGCTTCTACGGGCATGCTCATCCTGATGTCGCTTCTCATCGCGCTGCCCTTGGGCATCGGCGCTGCCATCTTCCTGACGGAATATGCAAAGCGCGGCAGTAAGCTCGTCAAGCTCATCCGCCTCTTCATCGATACGCTCGCGGGCATTCCCTCCATCGTGTTCGGCCTCTTCGGCGCCATCTTCTTCGGTACCTACTGCGGCATGGGGTACAGCCTCATCAACGGCTCGCTGACGCTCGCGCTCATCATTCTTCCCACCATCATCCGAAGCACCGAACAGAGCCTTTCCGAAGTCCCCGACAGTATGCGTGAGGCAAGTTACGCCCTCGGCGCGGGGAAACTCAAGACCATCTTCGTCGTCGTGCTGCCCCAGGCCATCTCGGGCATCGTCACTTCCATCATCCTCTCCATCGGCCGTATCGTCGGCGAGAGCGCGGCACTCATCTATACCGCAGGTTCTGTTTCGACGATGCCGGAGGGCTACGGCTCGGCAGGTTCGAGCTTTGCCGTCATGATGTATAAGTTCATGAGCGAGGGCCTCGAGATCGACAAGTGCTATGCGACGGCGGCGATCCTCATGATCCTCGTCATCATCCTCAACATCCTCGTTACGGTCTCACAGAAATTCTTTCAACGGAGAAAAGCAAAATGATCTTCAAGAGCAAAAAAATACAGGAAAACAAGCCCGCGGAAGAGAGCGCCGAACCGGTGCGCGCGGAGAAGCAGAGGGGGCTTTCGCAGTTCGCGATGGGGGACGTTGCCGTCTCCGTCCATAAGATGGACCTCTTCTACGGCAGCTTCCAGGCCCTCAAAAACATCAATATGGAGTTCCCTCAGAAGAAGCTCACGGCGCTCATCGGGCCTTCGGGCTGCGGCAAGTCGACGCTCCTGAAGTCGCTCAACCGCATGAACGACCTTGTCGACGGCTGCAAAATCACAGGCGAAATCAAGGTCGGCGATACCGACATCTACCAGCGCGGCGTCGATCTCGCACGCCTCCGCAAGAACGTGGGCATGGTGTTCCAGCGCCCCAACCCGCTTGCGATGAGCGTCTATGACAACATCGCCTACGGCCCCCGCACCTTCGGCATCAAGAAGAGGGCGGATCTCGACGCCATCGTCGAAAAGTCGCTGCGCGGCGCCGCCATGTGGGACGAAGTCAAAGACCGTCTCAACAAGTCCGCGCTCGGCCTTTCGGGCGGACAGCAGCAGCGCCTCTGCATCGCCCGCGCGCTCGCCGTCGAGCCGCAGGTGCTCCTCATGGATGAGCCGACGTCTGCGCTCGACCCCATCTCGACGGGCAAGATCGAAGAGCTTTGCAAGGAGCTCAAAAACGAGATCACCGTCATCATGGTCACCCACAACATGCAGCAGGCGTTCCGTATCGCCGATTATACCGCATACTTCCTTCTCGGCGAGATGGTGGAGATGGGGGATACCCAAAAGATCTTCACCAACCCCGACGACAAGCGCACGGAAGACTACGTCAACGGCAGATTCGGTTGATATAAGCCGCGCGTGCGCGCAAAAGAATATTGCAGCCAATCGGCACGGCTCCCTTGAACTCACCGATCGTGCCGTGCGTGCAAACAAATATGCCCGAAAGGGCAAGTACCCAACTCATTCATCCTTCATCTTTTCCCCATGGCCCGGCGCAAAGTGCGTCGGGTCGCATTTTTTCTGCTTGCTCTGTTTTTTTGAGACAGGGGATTGCAATCGCTTCTTACTTGTGATATAATCGATATGCAAGAGTATATCGATCTTCATTGGAGGAGTTTGTTATGAAGAAAAAGATCGTAGTTTTGCTCGCGCTTGCCGCTGCCGCCATGACGGCGCTCGGCGTGCTTTCCGCGTGCAGGAAGGAGGAAGAGCACGTCCTCACCCATCACGATGCGGTCGCTGCGACGTGCACCGAGACGGGTACCGTCGAATACTGGTCGTGTTCGGAGTGCGGCAAGAACTTTGCGGACGAGGCGGCACAAGAGGAGCTTACCGCTCTCACCGTTTCGGCGCTCGGTCACGACTTCGGGGCGTGGACGACGGAGCAATCGGCGACCTGTTCGGAAAAAGGGAAAGAGGTCCGTTCTTGTGCGCGTTGCGGCGAAGAGGAGTCGCGGGAGCTCGAGGCCTTAGGGCACGAAATGGAGCACCATGAGGCCGTAGAGGCGACATGCACGGAGGACGGTACCCTTGAATATTGGTCCTGCGGGCGCTGCGGCAAGAACTTTGCGGACGAGGCGGGCAGCAGCGAACTTACTTCGCTCGTTGCCGAAAAGCTTGGTCACGATTGGAGTGAATGGGAGGTCGTCGTTTTGCCGAAATGTACGGAAGACGGAGAGCAAAGGCGTACCTGTTCCCGCTGTGAGTCAGAAGAATATGTCCCTGTTAAGGCTCCCGGTCACAGATATGGTGAGTGGATGCTGACCTCGGAGCCGACTTGCACGGAAAAGGGGCTGGAACAGAGAGCGTGCTCGGATTGCAAAACCATAGAAACGAGGGATATTGACGCGCTCGGCCATGAGTTTGTCAATATGATGTGCATCCGCTGCGGCGCTTCCCAGGAGAGTTCGGGCTTCAAATTCAAGCTGAATGCCGACGGCAAGTCCTATACGCTGACGGGGGCAGGGCAAAACAATGACAGCGCGGTTTATATCCCCGTTGTATATCAGGGTTATCCCGTCACGGTCATCGGCGCCGCGGCGTTCCGAAACCGCACTCGTATCGAGAGCGTCAGGATCCCTGTCGGCGTAACGACTATCGAGGCACAGGCTTTTGAGGGATGTTCTAAGCTCAAAGAAGTACAGATGGGGAATACGGTCTCTTCGATCGGGGAACGCGCTTTCTACGGAACCGCTCTCGTCAAGATCTCTTTGCCCGACAGCCTCACTTCGATCGGCGACAAAGCGTTTGCCGATTGTTCCGAGCTGGCAGAGATCGCTTTGTTCCGCACCAATCCTGCTTATAGCGTCATCAACGGCGACCTTTACAACAAGGCGGGAACCGTCCTTATTCAGTATGCGGTCGGCAAAGAGGACGCTTCTTTCTGCATTCCCGACGGGGTTGAAGAGATCGATCGAGCCGCTTTCCTGAACGCCGCGAATTTAAAGTCTGTCTCCATTCCCGCGAGCGTGAAGGTGCTCGGCGACCGCGTCTTCGGCACCTGCACCGCGCTCGAAGAGATCGCTGTCGACGAAAAGAACACCGTTTATCGTTCGCGCGGCGGCGACCTGTATACCGCAGATAGCAGCACTTTGCTGCAATATGCCATTGGCAAAAACAGCAGTTCCTTCCTTTCGACGGATGATGTGAAGACGATCGCTGCGGGGGCATTCGAAGGGGCGCTCTCTTTGAAAGAAGTGACGCTCTCCGCAACGCTTTCTTCCATCGGGGAAGGCGCGTTCAGGGGCTGCACGGCACTCACGAAGATCGTGCTCCCCAAAACGCTGAAAACCATAGGAAAGAGCGCATTCTCAGGCTGCGCGGCGCTTGAGGAGATCGCGATCCCCGCATCCGTTACTTCCATCGGAGAGGCGGCTTTTGAAAAGTGTGAAGCGCTCAAAAAGGTCTCGTTTGCAGAGACTTCAGGTTGGAGCGTCGGCGGGACGTCTCTGTCTGCCGAGAGCCTTTCCAATCCCGAAACGGCGGCGACCTATCTTAAAAACGTCGAGCTCGCAGGAGAGTGGACGCGCAAGTAAGAATATGTGACAAAAAGGGGCGTTCCCGCGGCGGGAGCGCTCCTTTTCCGTTTTCGGGGAGGGCGCGGTAGAACAAAATTCTCCTAAAAAGCATGGCAAAAGGGGATTGACAACCCGTCATTCGGGTGCTAAAATGTAGTAGTTTGCATTTTGTTTACGATCGGGAGAAAACGAGGGATGATCTTCGGGAAATACATCAACAGATATTATCTGAAATACGCCTGGATCCTTTTGGTGGGGCTTGCGGCGCTCGTGCTCGTCGACTATTTTCAGCTCGAAGTTCCCGAGCTTTACCGCATGGTCGTCAACGGCATCAATACGGGGGTCGTCGAGACGGCGGAAGGCACCGTTCCCTTCGATCTGAACTTCCTGCTCGATAAGATCTGCCTGCCTCTCATTATCATCATCCTCGTGATGGTGGTGGGGCGCTTTACCTGGCGCATCTGCTTCTTCGGTACGGGCATCCGCGTGGAAACTTCCATCCGAGACAGGATGTTCGACCACTGCAAGGACCTTTCCGCCCAATACTATCAGGTCAACAAAGTGGGGAATCTCATGTCCCTGTTTACGAACGACCTCGAGACCATCCAAGAATGCTTCGGCTCGGGCATCATGATGATGTGCGACGCGGCGTTTTTGGGCATCCTCACCGTCGTCAAAATGTGGCGCATGGACGTGGGGCTCACGCTGCTTGCGCTCATCCCCATGGCGCTGCTGCTCGCGAGCGGCATCATCGTCGGAAAATACATGACGAAGAAGTGGGAGACCCGTCAGGCAGCCTTTTCCGACCTTTCCGATTTCTCGCAGGAGAGCTTTTCGGGCATCGCCGTCATCAAGGCGTTCGTCAAGGAGACGAAAGAGCTCCTTGCCTTCCGCCGCCTCAACAAGCGCAACAAAGAGGTCAACGTCTCCTACACGAAGGCTTCGACGCTCCTCAATATCACGGTGACGCTCTTTGTCGAGTCCGTCATCTGTATCATTTTGGGCTACGGCGGCTATCTCGTCTATCAGGAGCAGTTCAACGCGGGGCAGCTCGTCGAATACATCGGCTACTTCACGGCGATGGTCTGGCCCGTGATGGCGGTCTCCCAGCTCATCGAAATGACGTCGCGCGGCAAGGCTTCCCTGAATCGCGTCAGCGAACTCTTAGACGCGAAGCAGGATGTCGTCGATAAGCCGGACGTGGAGGATGTCAAGGACATCGAGGGGCGCATCGAGTTCCGCCACCTCACCTTCCGCTACCCCGATGGCGAGTTCGACGTTTTAAAAGACGTCTCCTTCACCATCGAGCCGGGCGAAAACGTGGGGCTCGTGGGAAAGACGGGCTCGGGCAAGACGACCATCGTCGATCTTATTCTTCGCACCTACAATGTGCCGGATGGCACCGTCTTTTTGGACGGGCACGACGTCAACACCATTCCCATCCGCGACGTGCGCGCCGCGGCGGCGTATGTTCCGCAGGACAACTTTTTGTTCAGCGACACCATCGAAAACAACATCGCCTTTGCCTACGAGGGGGAACAGGCGGCGGAAGCGGAGGCGGCGGAAGAAGCTGCCCGCCTTGCCGCCGTGCACGACAACATCGTCGATTTCAAGGATAAATACATGACCATGCTCGGCGAGCGCGGCGTCACCGTCTCGGGCGGGCAGAAGCAGCGCATCTCCATCGCGCGCGCCCTCATGAAGCACGCCAAGATCCTCATCTTAGACGATTCCGTCTCCGCCGTCGACACCAAGACGGAGCAGGAGATCCTCACGAACCTCAGAAAGAACAGGGCGGGGCTCACGACCATCCTCATCGCGCACCGCATCTCCACAGTCGAAGACATGGACAAGATCGTCTTCATCGACGACGGGCGCGTCGTGGACGTCGGCACGCACGATGAGCTCGTCCTGCGCTGCCCCGACTATAAAAAAATGGTCGATCTTCAGAAACTCGAAGACGAGGGGAGGCAGCACAATGCGTGAGTATTATCCTCTCATCGTCGTGGGCGGCGTCATCGGGCTCATCTCCATCGTCTTTTCGCTCGCCTATGCGTTCATCAAGAACAAGAAGGAAGCGATCGGCTTCGACCGAAACATGAAGGACGGGGAGATCGTCAGGCGTCTCCTCGCATATGCCAAGCCCCATTGGCGGAGCTTTGTCTTCGCGGGGCTGTGCATGGCGTTCTCCATCGCCTATGACATTGCTTCGCCCCTCCTCATCGGTTATATCGAAGAGGTCGTGAGCGCCGAGTTCGAACTTCCCAAACTCTTTTTGCTCGTCGGCGTGTATGCGGGCATCCTCATCGTCTCGCTCGCGAGCTCCTACGCGCAGGCGATCGTGCTGCAAAAGACGGGTCAGCGCATCCTTTCGACGCTGAGAGAGGACCTTTTCTCGCATATCGAGGGGCTTTCGCACGCCCAGCTCAACCTCATCCCCGTGGGGAAACTCGTGACGCGCGTCACCAACGATACCAACGCCATCTCGATGATGTTCACGAACATCCTCGTCAACCTCATCAAGAACGTGTTCGTTGTCTTCGGCGTGCTTGTCGCCATGTTCATCCTGCATCTCGAGCTCACCTTGATGGTGCTGTGCTTTGCGCCCTTCATCGTGCTCTTCACGCTCATCTTCCGCAAGTTCTCGCGGCGGGCGTACCGCAAAGTCAAGGACGGCACGACGGACATCAACACCTTCCTTTCGGAAAATCTGTCGGGCATGAAGATCACGCAGATCTTCAACCGCCAGCAGCGCAAGATGCAGGAATTCGACAAAAAGAACAAGACGCTCGCTTCCGCCAAGCATCAGCAGATCTTCGTGTTCGGTATCTTCCGTCCGCTCGTCTATATGCTTTACATTGCCTCGGTGCTGTGCCTTCTCTATCTGGGCGGCAAGGGGTATTTGGACGGCGCGTCCTTCCTCGGCAATCCCGTGTCGAGCGCGACGGTCGTCACCTTCTATATGTATCTTTCCAAGTTCTTCAACCCCATCCAGAGCCTTGCGGAGCAGTTCAACTGGCTGCAATCGGCGTTTGCTTCGGCGGAGAAGATCTTCACGGTGTTTGATATGCAGCCCGAAGTCGTCGACGAAGAGGGGGCGATCGAACTTGCCGAAGTGAAAGGGGAGATCGAATTTCAGGACGTGTGGTTTGCCTATGTGCCGGGCGAATGGGTCTTGAAGGGCGTTTCCTTCCACGTCAACGCGCGCGATACGGTGGCGTTCGTGGGCTCGACGGGCTCGGGTAAAACGACCATCCTCTCGCTCATCTGCCGCAATTACGACATTCAGAAGGGGCGCATCCTCATTGACGGCATCGATATCAAACACATCAAGATCGCGTCGCTCCGCCGCCATTTCGGGCAGATGCTCCAAGACGTGTTCCTCTTTTCGGGCACCATCCGAAGCAATATCGTGCTCCGCGACGACATCCCCGACGAGGAGATCATGCGCGTGTGCGACTATGTGAACGCTTCTTCCTTCATCGGCAAGCTCGAAAAGGGGCTGGACGAAGAAGTGCGCGAGCGCGGCAACAACTTCTCGGCAGGGCAGCGCCAGCTCCTCTCCTTTGCGCGCACCATCGTGCATAAGCCTTCCGTCATGATCCTCGACGAGGCGACCGCCAACATCGATACGGAGACGGAAGTGCTTATCCAGGATTCGCTTGAAAAGATGATGAACATCGGCACCATGCTCATCGTGGCGCACCGCCTTTCCACCATCCGCAATGCGGATAAGATCATCGTGCTCTCCCACGGGGAGATCCTCGAAGAGGGCACGCACCGCGAACTCCTCGAAAAGAAGGGGAGATACTACCGCCTGTATACCTTGCAGGCGCACCGCGAGCAGCTGCAAAACGCTTGAAATTTCGGCTGCCCGCTTTCGGGAGTCCTATGAAACAAAGCAAAAACGCGCCCCGCTTTACAAAGACGGGGATGCTCGTCTATTTTTTGAAGGGGAGCTTGGGGCTGTTCGCCGTGAGCATCCTCTGCAATCTCTTTATGACCTTTCTCCTCGTGCTCATCCCGCAGCTCATCGGCTTTACGGTGGACTGCGTCATCGGCACGGAGGAAGTCTCGTCTTCCTACGAGATCTTCGTCCGCATCTTCGGCGGGATCGAACAGCTCAAAGAAAATATCTGGCTCATTGCCCTCGTCGTCGTGGCGCTTTCGCTCGTCACGGCGCTTTTCCGTTACGGCAACAACTTCTTTACGCTGCACGCCAATCAGATCATGTTGAAGCGCATGCGCGATACGCTCTTTTCGCACTTGCAGCGGCTGCCCCTTTCGTGGCATCATACGCACAATACGGGCGATATCATCCAGCGCTGCACCTCCGACGTCGACGCCATCTCCAACTTCGTCTCGGGGCAGCTCGTGACGCTCCTTCGCATCGTCATCATGATCGTCCTTTCGCTGACCTTGATGTATCTGACCGATGTGCGGCTCGCGCTCATCACGACCGCCTTCCTGCCCGCCGTCGTGGGGTATTCGGCGGTGTTCTTTGCAAAACTTCTCCCCGAATATCAGAAGTGCGACGAAGAGGAGGGCGTGCTCTCCACCATCGCGCAGGAAAATTTCACGGGCGTGCGCGTCGTGCGCGCGTTCGGCAGAGAAAGGGAGGAGCGGGATAAGTTCGAAACGCAGAACACGCACTATACGGGCCAGTGGGTGCGCGTCATGCGGCAGAGCGCGCTCTTTTGGACGACGAGCGATCTTCTCACCGCTTTGCAGCTGCTTTTCATCCTCATCTTCGGCACTGTTTTCTGCGTGAACGGTTCGCTGAGCGCGGGCGATCTTATCGTCTTTATCTCCTACAACACCCTGCTCGTCGGCCCCATGAATATGCTGGGGCGGGTCATCTCCAACATGAGCCGCGCGGGCATCGCGCTCGGGCGCATCGCGGAGATCATGAATGCGAAGGAAGAAGTCTACGGAAGCCGGGAGCCCCTGCACGGGGATATCGTCTTCGACCGGGTGACGTTCGGCTATGAAGAGGGCAAGCCTGTTTTGTCCGATGTCTCCTTCACCGTGAAGGAGGGGACGACTTTGGGCATCCTCGGCGGCACGGGGAGCGGCAAGTCGACGATCGCCTATCTTTTGGACGGGCTCTATCCGCTGACTTCGGGCAAGATCACGATCGGCGGAAAGGATATCTCCGCACTTTCCCCCGCGACGGTGAGGGGCGCGGTCGGCTTTGTATTGCAGGAGGGGTTCCTCTTTTCGCGCACGATCGGGGAAAATATCGCCATCGCCGCCCCCGAAGCGGGGGAAGATGCCGTCCGCCGCGCGGCGCACCTTGCCTGCGTGGACGAACATATCCAAGCCTTCCCCGAAGGATATGCAACGGAAGTGGGGGAGCGCGGCGTCACCCTCTCGGGCGGACAGAAGCAGCGCGTCTCCATTGCCCGCACCCTCATGCGCAAGACGCCCGTGCTCGTCTTCGACGATTCTCTCTCCGCCGTGGACAGCGAGACGGACGCCAAGATCCGCGCCCGCCTCGGGGAAAACCTTTCGGGCGTCACCAAACTCATCATCTCGCACCGTGTGACGACGGTCATGGGTGCGGAAATGCTCATCGTGCTCGAAGAGGGGCGTATCGCAGAACGGGGTACGCACGAAGAACTTATGAAAAAAGGGGGCATCTACCGCACCATCTACGAGATGCAGATGGCGCTTCCCGAAGATCTCAAGGAGGAGCTTTATGGCTGATAATATCAAGTCGGCGCAGTCTGCGCCCGCCGCAGAAAAGCTCCGTTTCTTCGGGCTGGGGAAGATGAAGCCCTTCTTAAAGCCGCATATCGCAAAGTTTGCCGTCATGGTCGCCTTCACGCTCATCGTCGGCGGGCTCCAGGTCATTCTGCCCCTCTTCCAGCAGTACGCCATCGACCACTTCATCGCCGAAAAGACGACGGAAGGGCTCGCGCTCTTTATCTGCGCCTATGTGGGCGTGCTCGCCCTGAGCGGCGTGCTCGACTTTATCGCGTGCTACAATTGCAGCAGGCTCGAACTCTATCTTCTGCGCGACATCCGCCGCGCCTGTTTCGACCGATTGCAGCGGCTTTCCGTCTCCTATTACAGCCAAAACAGCGTGGGGCGGCTGCACGCCCGTGTGATGAGCGATCCTTCCAATATCGCAGCCAATATCGCGTGGGATACCTATTCGGG
>DXAJ01000100.1 GCA_019117085.1 Candidatus Gallimonas gallistercoris | reverse complement strand
ACGAAGATGACGGTGGTGAGCGCCCAGAAGGAGGAGAGCGTTTCCGCCGTGTGGACGTTGCCCTTCATCGTCGCGTTGTAGACGTATGTCGAGATGGTGCTGAACGTGGAGGGCTTGCAGTAGCTCGTGATGATGTAGTCGTCGAGCGAGAGCGTGACCGCCAGCATGAAGCCCGAAATGATGCCGGGAACGATCTCGGGCAGCACCACCTTGAAGAGCGCCTTCATGGGGCTTGCGCCGAGGTCGAGGGCGGCTTCATACAGGCTGTGATCCATCTGCTTGAGTTTGGGCAGCACGGAGAGCACCACGAAGGGGGTGCAGAGCACCATATGCCCGACGACGAGGGTGAAGTAGCTCTTCCCGACGCCGATGGCGACGAAGGTGATGGCAAGCGCCAAAGCCGTGACGATCTCCGCGTTGATGACGGGGATCTGGTTGACGCCGTTCATGATGGCGCGCGTGCGGCGTTTGGAGTAGAACATCCCGATGGCGCCCGCCGTTCCCAACACGGTGGAGAGCGCCGCTGCAACGAGCGCCAAAACGACGGTGTTGCCGATCATTTCGAGGATGGCGGGGTCGCCGAAGAGCTTTGCGTAGTGTTTGAGGGAGAACTCGCCCATGGGGCCGAGGGTATCCACCTCGTTGAAGCTATACACGGCAAGGAGCAGGATGGGGGCGTAGAGAAGGAGCAGGATGAGCCCCACATAGAAGGCTTTCAAGCACTTTTTGATCATACCGTCGTCCCCCTTACGTTATGTTCCGACTGGAAGCCGCCCGTCAGCAGCGTCGAGGCAAGGACGATGACGAGCAGGATGAGCGCGATCATCGAACCCATGTGCCAGTCCGTGCCGAAGTACGTCTCGATGAATTTACCGATGATGGTGACTTTGGAGTTGCCCAGCATGTCCGAAACGACGTAGTTGGTCATGGAGGGGAGGAACACCATCGTCATGCCGCTCAAAACGCCCGGCATGGAGAGGGGCACCGTCACGCGCGTGAAGGTCGTGAAGGAATTGCCGCCGAGGTCTGCGCTCGCTTCATAGAGGCTCCCATCGATCTTGGAGAGCGTCGTATAAAGGGGCAGGATCATGAAGGGCAGAAAGTCGTATACCATGCCGAGGATGGTGTTGAAGTAGTTGGCTTCGCCGAGCATCCCTGCCCATGCCAGGATCTCGCGCAATGCGTTGACGCGCAGGACGAAGTTGATCCACATGGGCGTCACGAAGAGAAGGAGCAGGATATACTTCTTCTGCATCTTGCTGCGCGCCAAAATGTAGGCGACGGGATAGGCGATGACGAGCGTGACTGCCGTCGTCAAAAGCGCGATAACGAGCGAATAGACGATGGTCGAAAGCTTGGTGGGGTCGGAAAAGAACTTCCCAAAGTTGACGAAGGAGAAGTGCATCTCGTCATCCGTGAAGGCGTAAAATACGATCACGAGCATGGGGATGATGACGAAGCACACGAGGAACACGGCATAGGGGATGCCGAGCGTCTTGCGGCTGAAGCGAAGTTTCATCTCTTTTCCTCCGCAGGCTTCAAGGTGAGCTTTATTTTATCTTTGGGGATGACGACGGAAACGTAGTCGTTCTCGTTCCAAAGATCGGGGGTCGCGAGGACGAAGTCTTCCTCCTCTTCGGGCGTTCTGACGATGAGGCGGTAATGGTCGCCCTTGTAGATCATCGAGATGATGTGGCCCATCGTGCCGCCCGCATTCTCGTCGTCCGAGATGGTGATGTCGGCAGGGGAGACTTCGACGCGCACTTCGGTACCCGTGAGGTCGAGCTTTTCGCCCTCCTTCGTGATGAGGTATTCCTCCTCGTCGAGATGGCTGCCGGGATACAGCTGCGTGACGTCGCACTCGAATTCGCCCTCTGCAAATTCCACCGTGTTGCGCTTGGTGATCACGCCGTCGAAGATGTTCGTCGTGTGGCGCTGCGCCATCAGGTGGATGGCGTCGGGCGCGATGTTCATGCCGATGAGATCCCCGACGCAGCGGCTCTGCGTGCTCTGGATGACGAACTCGAACTTGCCCACTTGTACCGTGATCTCGTAGTGTATGCCCTTGAAGACGACGGAGATGACCTTGCCTTTGAGCATGCCATCCTCGGGTGCGCACATTTCGATATCTTCGGGGCGGACGACGACGTCCACCTTTTCGTTGACTTCGAAATCGTCGACGCAGGCAAAGTCCTTGCCGCAGAAGCGCACCTTGCGCGGGGCGACCACCGTGCCGATGATGATGTTGCTCTCGCCGATGAAGTCGGCGACGAAGGCGTTCGCGGGTTCGTCGTAGATGCCCTTGGGCGTGCCGATCTGCTGCACCACGCCGTCCGCCATGACGACGATGGTATCCGACATCGTGAGCGCCTCCTCCTGGTCGTGCGTGACATAGATGAAGGTGATGCCGAGGCGCTTGTGCATCTCTTTGAGCTCGATCTGCATCTCCTTCCTCATTTTGAGGTCGAGGGCGCCGAGGGGCTCGTCGAGGAGCAAAATTTCGGGCTCGTTGACGATGGCGCGGGCGATGGCGACGCGCTGCTGCTGCCCGCCCGAGAGGGTGGAGATGGCGCGCTTTTCAAAGCCTTCCAAATCGACCAGCGCGAGCGCCTTTTTCACCTTCTCCGCGATCTCCTTTTTGGAGAGCTTTTCCTTCTTCGAATACCGCTCGCCCTTGTCGTTTTCGTAAGTATTCACGACTTTCTTGCAGCGCAGCCCGAAGGCGATGTTTTCGAACACGTTGAGGTGGGGGAAGAGGGCATAGCGCTGGAACACCGTATTGACGGGGCGCTTGTTGGGGGGGAGCAGGGAAATATCCTTGCCGTTGAGCAAAATTTGCCCGCTCGTGGGGAGGTCGAAGCCCGCGATCATGCGCAGCGTCGTCGTCTTTCCGCAGCCCGAGGGGCCGAGGAAGGTGATGAACTCACCCTTGTTGACGTAAAAGCTGACGTTGTCGATGACGAGGGTGTCGTCGTAATACTTGACGACGTTTTTGAGTTCGATGATGTGTTCTGTCATTTTTTCTCCTTGTTATCTCTCATCATGAACGCCCTTTGCGGCCGCCCTATATTATATATAGGATAGGGGAGCGCGCGGGGCGGTCTTTTCTTAAAAATTGGGCGGGGTGGAGACCCACAAAAATTTGGCCTTTCCCTTCCCCTTGTTGACGATGCAGTGCGCCTTGCCCGCAGAGTAGTAAAAGCTTTCGCCCTTTTTCACCGTTTTGCTCCTGCCCGCGATGACGACGGCGATGCGACCTTCGAGCACATAGCCGAACTCTTCCCCTTCGTGCGGGACGTCTTCGGGCGTTTCGGTGCCCGCTTCGAGCTCGACGAGTACGGGCTCCATCATGTTCTTCTGCGCGTTGGGGATGACCCACGTCCACAGCATCCCTTCCGACTGCTTTTCGATGTACTCCTCTTTCGTGAAGACGATCTTCTCTTCCGCCTCTTCATGGAAGAAGTCCGCAAGATCGCTCCCGAGCGCCGTTAAAAGGTCGGAAAGCGTCGCGATGGAAGGGCTTGTCAAATCGTTTTCGAGCTGCGAGATGTATCCCTTCGTCAGTTCGCAGCGGTTTGCAAGTTCTTCCTGCGTCAGGTTTTTTCTAAGGCGCATCTCTTTGAGTTTGCTTCCGAGTTCTATCACGCTTTTCACGCTCCTTTTCGCCCTTTGTTTAGTAAAAATAAACTTTTGCCCGCGTTTTGCAAAACCACGGTAAAAATAAACCATAAGTTTACGATTTCTAAACAAAGAACGTGGGAAGTATAGTGGATTTGCGCCCAAAAGTCAACTGTTTGAAGGCATATTCTGCAACATTTTTCGCGGTTTTTTCGCCTTTTTTGCGCACCCGCGCGATGTAAGGCGGGGAAGGGCGGAAAATTTGAAAAATGCCCCTTGATTTGCGGCGGGAAATGTGGTATAATCGGAAAAAAGCATGGGGGAACATATGAAAAAAGAGTTGGTGCGGCGCGCCGTGTTCGACAGCGCCGTCATGATCGTCCTTGCCGTCCTGTTTGCCTTCAACTACATGCTCTTTATCGTCAAGAACCAGTTCGCGCCTGCGGGCTTCAACGGCATCGCGACGATGATCGAGTATAAGACGGGCTTTTCCGTCGGGTACTTCTCGCTCATCATCAACGTGCCCTTGTGTCTTTTCGCGTTCTTTTTCATCGACAGGGGCTTTGCCGCCAAGACGTTCATCTTCTCCGTCGTCTATTCGGTGGCGCTCCTCATCTTGCAGACGGAGACGGTCGAAAGCGCCCTTTCTCAGTTCCAGTACGACGCGCAGGGGGTCGATACCATCTTCCCCGCCCTCATCGCGGGCGCGGTTGGGGGGTTCGTCTACGGCCTGAGCTTCCGCCGCAACGCCTCGACGGGCGGCGCGGACGTCGTTGCCAAGTTCGTCAGCAAAAAGAACCCGCTCCTCAATTTCTTCTGGATCAATTTCGGCATCAACGCGATCATCGCGCTCGCCTCTTACTTCGTGTACGGCGAACCCGACGGCAGCGGCGGCATGCTCTATGAATATAAGCCCGTGTGCCTGTGCATGCTCTACTGCCTGCTTTCGAGCATGGTGGGCAACAGCATCATCAAAGGCTCGAAGTCGGCGTATAAGTTCCTCATCATCACCTCGCATACGGAGGAGATCGAGCGCGATATCCTTTTAAAGCTCAAACACAGCGCCACCCGCATCCGCGCGGAGGGGGCATACAGCCACACCTCGCGCGACGTCCTTTTGTGCGTGGTCAACAAGCGTCAGCTCATCGAATTCCGCGATATTCTGGCGCAGTACGACAACACGTTCTCCGTCGTCGAGACGGTCAACGAGATCTACGGCAACTTCGTCAACGTCAAAAAGGACGAGAATTGGGTGAAAAAGACGCTCGAAAAGGCGGAAAAAGTCATCGGCATCAAGGGCGAAGAAAAGCCGCCGCAGCCGCCCAAGCAATAACTCCCGCGAAAATGCCTCCGACGGTCTCGGGGGCTTTTTTTCTGCCGACCGCCCCCAAGCTTCCGCATCCGGCGGACGCTTTTTTCGTGCAAAAAAATTTTTCGGGAGGGGCAAAAAACCTGTTTAAGCCTTCCCCGAAAGCGGTATATTATAAGCGAAAAGACAAGGGCACCGACAAGGATGCCGATACCCCGATATAAGGAGATGATTTTTATGAAAAACGAACTTACCAAACGCGATAACTACGACTTCTTCGATGCAGCCATGAACGACCTCTTCCCCGGCTTCTACGGCTTCAACGCTAGGAACGTGCAGCGGTATATGAGGACGGATATCAAGGAGAGCGACGAGGGCTACACGATGGAAGTGGAGGTCCCCGGCGTCGATAAGAGCGACATCCGCCTCGACCTCAAGGAAGGGTACCTGACGATCTCCGTCAACAAGAGCGAGAAGCAGGAGAGCGGCAAGAAGGAAAACTACATCCACCGCGAGAGAAGCTTCTCGTGCAGCCGCAGCTACTACGTCGGCGACATCAGCAAGGACGAGATCAAGGCAAAGTATGAAAACGGCATGCTCAACGTCTTCATCCCCAAGGAGGATAAGAAGAAGGCGGAAGAGAGCCACATCACGATCGAGTAACAAGAAGGGGACGCTCAGGCGTCCCTTTTCTTTTCGTTTTCGGGGCGCTTCGGCGCCCCTTTTTGTTTTGTGAGGGTGCGTTCTTCGGGCGCTTCGGTTCCTGTTTTGTTTGAGGTGTGTGCTTCTGCGGAGCGTCCGGATGCCGTTCTGAAACAAAAACCCCTCTCCTGCGGTGGGGGAGAGGGGTGCGGAAAGCAGCACAAAAAGCGCCCTTACGGGGCGCTTCGCTTATCGGTTCGTCTGCGTTACGCGATGGCTGCGAGTCTCTTTGCGAGCTTTGCCTTCTTATTCGCCGCGTTGTTCTTGTGAAGAAGACCCTTGGAGCAAGCGGAATCGATGGCAGAGACCGTCTCGGGATAGAGCTTGTTTGCCGTCTCCTTGTCGCCGGCTTCCACGGCCGCCATGAACTTCTTGATCTGCGTCTTGAGAGCGGACTTGATCATCTTGTTCTGCGCTGCCTTCTTCTCGGTCACGAGCACGCGCTTCTTTGCGGATTTGATATTGGGCACGGTAAATCTCCTTTCGTTCGTTTTCAATCCCCGCTATTTTAGCATAAAATGCATTGGTTGTAAACTGTTTTTGCGGGAATTCGCACATTTTTTCGCGGATTTTTGCGGGGAGGGAGAGCATGGCGCAAAGGGTGTGCATCGGCGTATTCGACAGCGGCGCGGGCGGCCTCGGGATCCTCTTCGAGTGCCTGCGCCTTTCGCACGGCGTGCGGTATTTTTATCTTTCGGACGAGGCGCATGCTCCCTACGGGAGCAGGACGGAACAAGAGATCGCCGCCTATGTGCGGGAGGGGCTGCAAATTTTCGAGGCGCTGGGTGTTGACGCCGCCGTCCTTGCGTGCAACACGGCGACTGCGGCATGCGTGGAAGAGATGCGCCGCGCCTTTCCCTTTCCCGTCGTCGGGACGGAACCCGCCGTCCGCCTTGCCGAGCGCGCGGGCTGCAAACATGCGCTCGTTCTCGTCACGCCCCGCACGGCGCAGTGCGCCCGTTTCCACGCCCTCCTCGCCCGCGAAAGAGATCGCTTCACCGTCTTTTCCCCGCCCCGCCTCGCCTCCGCCGTGGAGCGCTTCGTCACGGAAGGGGAGCGCTTTCCCCTTTCCGACCACCTCCCTCGGGGTACGTTCGACGGCGTTGTTTTGGGCTGCACGCACTATACGCTCGTCAAGGATGAGATCGCGGCGTTTTACGCCTCTCCCGTCTTCGACGGCAACCCGGGCACGGCGCGCCGCGTGCTTTCTCTCGCGGGCAGGGACGGGCAGCCACCGGCAGGGATTTTTGACC
Organism: Candidatus Gallimonas gallistercoris; assembly: GCA_019117085.1. Lineage (GTDB taxonomy): Bacteria > Bacillota > Clostridia > Christensenellales > Borkfalkiaceae > Gallimonas > Gallimonas gallistercoris. Next base: position 6,977 of record DXAJ01000100.1, on the reverse strand, counting down.
ACCGAAAGGGCGGCTTGACCACAAACAAACGTTCTGCACAAGAATGTGAGCCAACAACAAAAAATGAGGTATTTTTTCTTAATTCACCAAAAATATACATTAAACTACATGACGAACATATGTTTTCAACGCGATTTCCGTCGAAAACCGTTATTTTTTCACAGATGAGCGAAAACTTTTTTGACTTTTCCCAAAAAAAGTGGTCATGAGTGGTTGACAGGGGAAAAGACCTGTGTTATAATGGTTTCAACTTCTAAAAAGGAGAGGACGGATGGCTGCTTTCACCGGAACGGTCTGTCATGCGATGGACGCGAAAAACAGAATACGCATCCCGGCGAAATTCCGCACCGGCCTCGGAAAGGAATACAGCTTCATCATCGGCTCGCAGGGGTGCATCGCGGTGTATCCTCAGGCGGTGATGGACGAGCGCGTCGCAAAGCTCAACGACATCCACTCGGGCGATCCCAAGCTGCTCGCCGCCAAGCGCAAGATCCTTTCCTCCATCGAACAGCTCCAGGAAGACGAGCAGGGGAGGACGCTCCTTCCCGCCTCCTTCCGCCAGGCTGCAAAGATCCAAAAGGAAGTCGTCACGATCGGTATGGGCAACTATATCGAGATCTGGGCGAAGGAAGTTTACGATAAGGCGAACGAGGAGCTCTCGATGGACGAAGCCCTTGCCCTCGTGGATTTCTAAGATATGCTTCCCTTCTATCACAGGCCCGTGATGCTCGACGAAGTGATCGCAGGGCTTGCTATCAAGCCCCACGGCGTGTACTTCGACGGCACGGTGGGCGGCGGAGGACATTCCTTCGCCATCCTCGAAAGCGATCCTACGGTGCGGCTCATCGGGACCGACCGCGACGAAGAGGCTGTAAAAGCCGCAGGCGAACGGCTCAAACCGTTCGAGGGAAGATTTCAGCTTTACAAATCAGACTACCGAAGATATTCGGAAATTCTCAGACGAGCGGGTGCGGACAGGCTCGACGGTGTGCTATTGGACCTCGGAATTTCCTCTCATCAGATCGACGACGAAGAGAGAGGGTTTTCGTACCGGAAGGCATCCGCACCGCTCGACATGAGGATGGACAGACAGTCGGGTTTCACGGCAGAGGACGTCGTGAACGACTACGCGGAAGAAAAGCTCTTCCGCATCCTCCGCGATTACGGGGAAGAGCGCTTTGCGGGCGCCATCGCATCGAACATCGTGCGGCGGCGGGAAAAGAAACGCATCACGACGTGCGGCGAGCTTGCCGAGATCGTGGAAGAGAGCATTCCCTTGAAGTTCCGCTCCCCCGCATGTGCCAGGCAGACCTTTCAGGCCGTGCGCATCGAAGTCAACGGGGAGCTGACGGGACTGAGAGAGTGCATCAAGGGGCTCGTAAGGCACTTGAACGTGGGCGGCAGGATCTGCATCCTCACCTTCCATTCCCTCGAGGATAGGATCGTGAAGGAGACCTTCCGCGAATTGCTTTCGCCTTGCACCTGCCCGCCGCAATTCCCCGTCTGCGTATGCGGCAAGAAGAAAGAGTTGGAGCTCGTCAACAAAAAGCCCGTGACGGCAAGCGCGGAAGAAATGCAAGAAAACTCGCGGAGCAAGTGTGCCAAACTCCGCATCGCATGCAAGATAGAGGCATGAATGGCCGTACCAAAGAATAAGTTATAAGGAGCAACGAAGGTGGCAGGCATCCCCGTATTGGACAGAGAGATCGCAAGACTGAGTGAGGAGCAGAGGGAGTACCGCAAGCAGGAGAACGACGCGGCGCAGCTGCACGGGAGATCGATCTCCGAAAATTACAGAAAGCTCATCGAGCCGCAGCAGAACGAACCCTGGGCGGAACCTTATGCATACAATACGCAGGCCTACGATCCCGCGCATGCCGACCCCGCGCTCAAAACGTACGATATGTCTGCGCCCGCGTACGCGCCCCAGGCACCGTCTGAAAACTATCGGCCGCAGTACGCTCCTCAGAGCGCGCCGCAGCAGAACTACTATCAGCCCGTCTACCGCTCCGATTACCGCGAGCCCGAATATCACGCGCCCGTCGTCCCTTCGTCGACGCCCGGCGCTCCCAGCGCCGCGCAGCGCCTCAACGATTATGTGCCCATCCGTGCGGGGATGCCCCTCACGCGTATGGGGGATATGCCGTCCTATCCCGCTCAGGCGGGCTACGCTTCTTCCGCCGCGCCCGCTGCGGAAAAGAAGCAGCTCTTTGAAGGGCTCACCTATCAGAACGGCGAACTCATCGATAATACCGTGGTGGCTCCCACCTACGACTCCTCCTATGTACCCGCTGCGCCTGCCTATGCCCCCGCAGAGGTAGGCGCGTATGCGGGGACAGCCGCTCCCGTCTTCGAAGAAGAGGACGAGGACGACGCCCTTCCCACCCGCATGACGCTGGACGCCGCAACGCGCGCCCCTCAGCGCATCGAGACGGTGGAACGGCAGGAGAACACCGTTGTCGGGTTCTTCCGCGCCCTTTCGACGAAGGCAAAGGTGGCGCTCGCGTGCGTCGCGGTCGTCGTCGTTGCCATGATCTCGCTCATCTGCGTCAATACGGCGCTCCTCAATTCCGCGGAAGCTGCAGTCCTCTCCCGTCAGGAGCAGGTGCAGATGCTGCAAGAGCGCGCCGATGAGGTGCAGGCGGAGATCGACCGTTACAACAGCGAAGAATTCATCAATGAATGGGCGCAGTCGCAGGGGATGACCCGCGGCGAATAAAGCGCAAAGGAGAATTTGATATTGCGGAAAGCGAACGTCTCGCTCACCGTCTTACGAAAGAGGTTATTTGCCGTGATCGCGGCGATAACCTTTCTTTTTTGCCTTTTTTTGGGCAGGTTCTTCTATGTCCAGCTCGTCTGGGAGCGCGAACTCATTGCCCGCGCCGTCGATCAGTGGACGCGTGAACTGCCCGTTTCCCCCGAACGCGGCAATATTTTCGATGCGAACGGCGAACTTCTCGCAGGAAATACGGCGGCATACACCCTCTACGCCCGCGCCAACGCCGTTCGGGATGCGGAAAAGACGGCAAGGGCGCTTTCCTCCCTTCTGCCGCTCTCCTATGAGTCGCTCCGTGCAAAGCTTTCCGACCGTTCGAGTTCGGAGATCGTCCTTCTGCGCCGCGCGGAAAAGGAGACGGTCGCCGCCGTGGAGGGGACAAACCTTCAGGGCATCTATTACGCGCGGGACAACCGCCGCGTCTATCCTTACGGCGCGCTTGGCTGCCAGGTGCTCGGCTTTTCCTCTTCGGACGGCGCGGGGCTCACGGGCATCGAAAAGCAGTACGAAAGCTATCTTGCGGGCACGAAGGGGGAGATCTTGTACGAGACCGACCTTGTCGGCGTGGAGATCGAGGGCACGGGCGCTTCCTACATTCCCGCAGAGGACGGGCTCGACGTGACGCTCACCCTCGACGTGCGCATCCAATCGCTCGCGGAAGAGGTGATGGCGCGCGCCCTCGAAGAACACGGGGCAAAGGCGGCGCGGTGCGTCGTGCTCGACCCTTCCGATTTTTCCGTGCTCGCGATGGTCAACCTTCCCTCGTACGACCTCAACGACATCCCGCGCGGGGACGCCGCTCAGCTCAATACGCTCTCCCGCAACGCGCTCGTGAGCGACGCTTACGAGCCCGGCTCCACCTTCAAGATCGTCACGGCGGCGGCGAACATCGAAGAATATCTCCGCGGGAACAAGAGCGCCTATTCCCCGCAGACCGTCTTTTCGAGCAGCCGCACCCGCAACGTGGAGGGCTCTACGATCCGCTGTTGGAGCGATCATAAAAACGGCAAGCACGCAAACCTTACGCTTGCGGGGGCGCTCAACAACAGCTGCAACCCCTGTTTTGTGGATATCGTCCTCGCGCTCGGGAAGGAGACTTTTTACGACTATCTCGAAAAATTCCGCTTCGGCAGCGCCACGGGCATCGACTTTTCGGGCGAGGCGATCGGCATGCTGCTCCCCGAAAGCACCTTGAAAAACAGCGACCTTGCGCGCATCGGGTTCGGGCAGAGCATTGCGGTGACGCCCTTGCAGCTCGCGTGCGCCGCCGCGGCGGCGGTCAACGGGGGGTATTACTATGCGCCCCGCCTTGTTAAAAGCATCTCTTCGGAAGACGGCGCCGTGTATCTCGAATTCGGCAAGCGCCTTCTGTGCCGCACGGTGAGCGAGGAGACTTCGGAGATCCTTTCCTCCATGCTCGAAGGCGTCGTCAAAGAGGGCAGCGGCAAGCAGGCGTATGTCGAAGGGCTGCGCGTTGCGGGCAAGACGGGCACCGCGCAAAAGTACGAGAACGGGCACATCGCCGCGGGAAAATACGTCTCCTCTTTTGTGGGGTACTTCCCCGCAGACGACCCGCGCTATCTTGTTCTCGTCATCGTCGACGAACCGCAGGGCTCCTATTACGGCAGCACCGTCGCCGCGCCCTGTGCGGGAGAAATTTTCCGCGGCATCGCGGAGACGATACATTTCAAGGGGGTGGAGGGTTGAAGCTTTCCTCGCTTTCGGAAGGACTTTTACAAAAGAGGCTGGTGGGGGATGCGGACATCCTTTCCCTGTGCGCCGACAGCCGCGCCGTGGGGGAGGGCGACCTTTTCTTCTGCATCGCGGGCACGCATGCGGACGGACATCTCTTTGCGAAAGAGGCGTTAAAACGGGGTGCGGCGGCTTTTGTCACCGAACACGAACTGCCCCTGCCCGCGCCGCAGCTCATCGTGCCCGACTCGCGCGAGGCGATGGCGCGCATCGCGGCGGCGTTCTGCGGGCATCCCGAGCGAAAGCTCAAGCTCGTCGCCGTTACGGGTACCAACGGCAAGACGACGACGGCGCATCTTCTCTTTCACATTTTAGAGGCGGCGGAAAAAAGAGCGGGGCTCATCGGCACGCTGGGCGCGCGCTTTCAGGACACCGTCATCGCGCCCGAGCTCACGACGCCCGATCCCTTCCACCTCTTCCCGCTCCTCAAAGACATGGCGGAGGCGGGCGCGGAGTACGTCGTCATGGAAGTTTCGGCGCACGCGCTCGCCCTCAGGAAGGAGTGCCCGATCGTCTACGACGCCGCCGTCTTCACCAACCTCACGCGCGATCATCTCGATTTCTTCGGCTCGATGGAACGCTACGGCGCGGCAAAGGCGAAGCTCTTTCAAAAAGAGCGCTGCCGCCTTGCCGTCCTCAATGCGGACGACGCGTTTTCGGGAACGCTCGCAAAGGGCGGCATGCCCTGTATTACTTACGGGCTCGAAAGCCCCGCCGACTGCTTTGCCGTGGTGGAAGAAAAGAAGCTGCGTTCCTCGCGCGTCGTGTTCAACCTTTCGGATGAGCTCGTCGAAGCGCGGCTGCGCCTCGTGGGGCGGCACAACGTGTATAACGCGCTCGCCGCCGCGGCGGCAGCCAAGGCGCTCGGGCTGAGCAGCGACGCCGTCTCCCGCGGGATCTCCTCGACGCAGGAGGTGGACGGGCGGCTCGAATGGGTGGCGTCCTACAACGGGGCGGATATCTTCGTCGACTTTGCGCACACGCCCGACGGCCTCGAAAAATCGGTCACCGCCCTCAAAGAGGAGTGCAAAGGAAGGCTCATCCTGCTCTTCGGCTGCGGGGGCAACCGCGACGAGGGCAAGCGCGCCGTCATGGGGGAGGTCGCGGCGAGCCTTGCAGATTTTTCCGTCCTCACGTCCGATAACCCGCGCTATGAAGACCCCGTCGCCATCATCGCCGAGATCGAGAAGGGCTACCGCGAAGTTTCCAACCGCTATGTCGCCGTCGAAGAGCGCGAAAAGGCGATCGAATACGCCCTCACGCACCTCAAAGCGGGGGATATTTTGCTCGTTGCAGGCAAGGGCGGGGAGACGACGCAGGAGATCATGGGAATAAAATACCGCTACAACGACAAAGCTGTCATCAAGGCGGCTTTGGAAAGATTGTGATGCATGAACTTGTTCTCTGTCTTTTAACGGGCTTTGCGCTCTCGCTTCCGCTGTGTGCGGTGCAGATCCCGCTCTTGAAGCGGGCGGGCGCGGGGCAGAACATATTATGCTATGTGAAAGAACATCGGGATAAGGGAGGTACGCCCACCATGGGCTGGCTGGGCTTTACGCTCGCCGCGGCGGGCGCTTCCCTTCTGCTCTTTCAAGGAGACGGCCGCCTCTTCCCCGCCCTCGCGGTGGGGGGAGGGTATCTTCTTGTCGGGCTTTTGGACGACCTTTTAAAGAAGCGGCGGAAGGACAACCTCGGACTCCGCCCCTATCAGAAGATCTGCTTTCAGCTCGCCGTCGCGCTCATCGCGGCGTTCTACTGCCTGTATGCGGGGGCGACCAAAGTGTATCTCCCCTTTACAAAGCAGATGATAGACCTTTCTTGGGGCATCGTGCCGCTCGGTATCTTCGTCTTTCTCGCGACGGTCAACTGCGTCAACCTCACAGACGGGCTGGACGGGCTCGCGGGCTCCGTTTCGGCGGTATTTTTCCTCTTTTTGGGGGTGCTTTTATCGCTCGAAGGGCAGAGCGGCGGGCTCGAAGTGCTCTCCTTCTGCCTTGCGGGGGCGCTTGCCGCGTACCTTGTCTTCAATGTGGGGCGGGCGAGCGTCTTCATGGGGGATACGGGCTCGCTCGCCCTCGGCGGCTTTGCGGCGGCCCTCTCCCTCTTTTCGGGGAACGTCCTTCTTCTGCCCTTTTTGGGGGCGATGTTCGTTGTATCCGGCATATCCGTCATCCTTCAAGTCATATCCTATCAAACGAGGAAGAAGCGCATCTTTCTGATGGCGCCCATCCATCACCACTTCCAGGAGAAGGGCTTTTCGGAAGGCAAGATCGCCTACTGCTATGCGGCTGTCACGGCGTTTTTCGGGCTTTTATTGCTCCTTCCCTATCTTTAAGGAGGCATCATGCTGTTCTCTCAACAGGTCTTTCTGGTGGCGGGGCTCTCCCGCTCGGGCGTTTCGGCGGCGGAATTTCTCCTCTCCCGCGGCGCAAAAGTGTATGCTTATGAC
>DXAJ01000099.1 GCA_019117085.1 Candidatus Gallimonas gallistercoris | reverse complement strand
GAAGGGACGCGGGGGGAGAGACGGTCCCGTCGATCGTCCGCGACGCGTCGCAGGCCGACGTTATCCTCCTGTTCTTTCAGATGGAGGAAGGGAAAAACGGCCCTGCGCTTTCTGCGGAACAGGTCGCGCTCGCCCATGCGTTAAAGTCTGTCAAGCGGCCCATGATCGCTGTCGTAAAGGGCTCCGTTCCGCCGGATGCGGGCGTGTTCCGCCTCTTTTCCGCCGCGCTGCTCGCTCCGTCCTCCGGGAAATACTGCGCCGAGGCGCTGACCGATCTCCTCAACGGGAACAGCTCTCCTTCCGGGAGGCTGACGCGCTCATGCTATGAAAATGCGGACGCATTCTTTCAGATGCTCGAAGAAGATAAGCGCTCGGGGCGCACCAAGGTCGGCCCGTTTGTCGGATACCGCTATTACGATACGGCGCGCTTGAAGGTCAAGTACCCCTTCGGCTATGGGTTGACCTATACGAGATTTTGCTATTCTTCGCTGTCTTTGGAGGGCGATACGGTCAGCTTTACCGTCAAAAATACGGGAAAGAACAGGGGCTGTGAAGTCGTGCAGGTATATGTCGGGACGCTGCCTGCGGCGTTCCCGCAGCCCAAAAAACGTCTTGCCGCCTTTGAACGGGTCGAACTTTCTCCCGGGGAATCGCGGCGCGTCACGTTGACGGTGCCCGAAAAGAAATACGCATCCTTCTGCGAACGCACGCTCGGCGAACGCGTCGTCAAGGGGAGTTATCCCGTCTATGTGGGGGCTTCCGTTTCGGATATCCGCCTGCGCGGCATTCGTACCCTGGACGGGGAGGCGCCGACGGCTCCTTCGGCTCGCCCCTGCGATTATTTCCGCGATCTGAGCAACATCGATGAAAAGTACCATGCGGGCGTCGGCGAGGCCATGAGCCGCCCGAGGAAAAACTTCCTCCTCAGGGGCGTTGCTTTCTTCGTCCTCATCGCCGCGCTGGCGATCGCGGTCATCATGGGGTGCGCCTTCTTTTCCGATCGATATTTGTCCGTTTCGGAGATCGTGTGGCTCTCGGTCATGGGAGCGTTCGCGCTCGGGGCGGCTGTCACGCTCGGGATCGAAAATTACATCCGCCAGGATAAGCTGCTCTCCGAAAGGGGCGCCCGAAAGGCGCTTGTTTTCCCCGATGCGATCGAGACCGTCAAAGATGCGGCTGCCGTATTCGAAGCAGAGCTTCCTTCTTCGGCGGCAGATGCTCTCTCGGCGGCGGGAACGGATGAACCCAAATACTTCGATGCTTCCCTCACGTTCGACAGGATGACCCGGGAGTTTGCGCTCTTTTTGAATGAACGGGGGATCGGCGTTTCGCGGCAGGAGACCGCCGATCTGATCGCCGCGCTGTCCACGACTCACCTCATCGTCCTTCCGGGCGTCGGGGAGAAAGCGGCAAACGTCTTTTTGAAAGCCGTGAGCGATTATTTCGGAACGCGGCTCTATGCCGACAACTTTGCGGACGGCGACTTTTTCCGCCGTCGGACAAAATACGGATGGGAGAATACGTCGCTCTGTGAGGCGATGCGGGACGCCCGCGCGAACCTGCCGCTCGTTCACGTTGCGCTCCTCCGCGGAGTCGAAGAGGACGCGCTTGCAGGGCTTTCCTTTGCCCGCAGGGCAGGCCGAACGGGCGCTTCTCTTGAAGAAGAGGCGGGGGCTTCGTCCTTCCCGCCCAACCTTTGGGTGTTTGTCCTGCCGCAGGAGGAAGTGCGTTCCTTCCCTGCGGAGATCGCTGAGATCGCCTCTTTCCTGCCGCTTTCGTTGGAAGAAGGGCGTGCCGCCGAAACGCCGACGCATGTTACGCCCTTCGGGTATTATCAGTTTGCCAATCTGTGCGCAAGAGTGCGGGAGGGGTTCCCGCTGCGCGAACAGGCGTGGAAGCGCTTCGACGGCTTGGAATCCCGGCTCGGAAGCGGATCTCGACCTTACCGTTTCGGCAACAGGACATGGATCAAGCTGGAAATGCACGTTTCCGTCTGCCTTGCCTGCGGGAAGAGCGAAGCGGAAGCGGTCGATTCGGCGATCGCGTCCGAACTTTTGATCGGGATCGCCCCCTTCCTTTCGGGCGAAGACGGCGGCGGGCTCGCGCTCTTGGAAGAGCTCTTCGGCAGTGAGGAGATCGCATGCTGCCGCAAACTTGCAGAAAAGATCAAACTGTTCCGTCATGCGGAAAATGAGTGGGAGGGAAGCACAAATGCCTAATTTTTGGGATACCATAACACATCCTGCGTTTATCATCATCTATGTCGTGATCATCATCGCGATCGTGATATTTGTCGTCGTCTCCATGATGATCAACGAAAAGCGTTTTTCTGCGGCCGCCAAGCGCCTGAACCGCACAACGCGCGAGATCGAAGAGGAGCATAACGAAGAAAAGTCCGAGGCAAACGCCGTCTCGCGCTTTTCCATGCTCAAACAGTATGATGAAAAGCGCGGTTCCCTGCCGCAGGAGACGTTTGAAAAAGACATTACTCTGTCGCAGTTCTGCGAGGAATTCCGCATCTTTGCGGCCGCGCGGTTAGGCCTTTATTACGATATTTCCGTCATCCGCGAATTTATTGCGGGGCTTGCCGTTTCGCGCATCCTGATCTTACAGGGCATGTCGGGTACGGGCAAAACTTCGCTCGCCTACGCCTTCGGTGAATTTTTGGGGAATCCTTCCGTCATCATCCCCGTCCAGCCGATGTGGAAGGAGCGCACCGACCTCCTCGGTTATTACAACGAATTTACCAAGCACTTCAACGAAACGCTGCTTTTGCAGAAAATGTACGAAGCAAACAGCAGGGAAGATATGTATATCACCATCCTCGACGAGCTCAACATCGCGCGCGTCGAATACTATTTTGCCGAATTTCTCTCCCTTTTGGAGATCCCCGATCCCGAAGCGCGCTATCTTGAAGTCGTCTCCGACCAATGGGGGAACGATCCCGCGGCACTCAAAGAGGGGCGCATCAAATTGCCCGAGAATATGTGGTTCGTCGGCACGGCAAACAACGACGATTCGACGTTCGCCATCTCCGATAAAGTGTACGACCGCGCCATGGTGCTCAATCTCGATCGGAAATCCGCTCCCTTTCAGGCTTCGGGGAGCCGCGTTGTCCGCATAAGCGCCAGGCGGTTCACGGAACTTGCCGCAGAAGCCGTCAAAACGCGCTCCGTAGAGGCGGAAAATCTGGAGCGCCTGCAAAAGCTGGATGCCTATCTCATCGAAAAATTCCAGATCACCTTCGGCAACCGTATCATGCGGCAGATCATGACGTATCTTCCCGTCTATGCGGCCTGCGGCGGAGAACAGGTCGATGCGCTCGACGATATCATCGCAAAGAAAGTCCTCCGCAAGCTGGAAACGCAGAATACCGCCTATGTCCGCAGCGAAGCGGAAGATCTGTGCAACTTCATCGACGCCACCTTCGGGGAAGACGGGATGGCGCGCTGCAAGGAATATGTGCGGCGCATTGCAAGAAGCATTTGAGCAGGAGGAAGTTCATGTCACGCTTGGATCGTTTTTACCGCGCATTCGGGGAATACCGCAGACAGGTCTCCGAAGAACGGGAAATTTCCGCCCTGCGCACCGCCGCCGCGGAAGCCGATCGGCAGGACCGCATCCGCGCGATCCGCTCTTCCTGTACCATCGAGACCGATTGGTTGGACGAGATCGAGCGCGGGCTCGGATTTATTGAAAAAGCCATCAACGAAGAACGTCAGTTCATCCGTTCGGAAGGCGAAGTCGCGCCCATCGAAAAGATCAAGCATGTCTCGCGGGAATCGGTGGAGCATTTGGCCCGCCACAGCAATCTCATCACGCGGGAAAACGAGGACGGCGACCTTATGCCCGAAAAGCTCTATACGGTAGAGCGGCTCAACAATTACGCCGTCTATGAGAACCGCTTCCTCTATATGGTGCTTCTCCGCCTTGCCGATTTCGTTTCCGTCCGTTACGATCGGATCGTCAAGCTGACGAACACCTACCGCGGGGAATCGGCCGTGCAGAAAAAAGTGACCTACGGCAAGGTCACGCTCGAATACGAGATCGATCTCAAAGAAGTGCGGGAAGACGATCCCTATCTTCGCGAACACAACGGCCAGCGCGAAAAACTCGAACGCCTCGAACGCATCCTGCGCAGCATCTATTACTTCCTGCAGACGCCGCTCATGGTCGAGGTCGCCAAGGCGGATAAACTCAAACCGCCCGTCACCAAGACCAACGTTCTGCGCATGGATAAAAACTTCAAAGAGGTCGTCGCTCTCTACGATTACATCACGGCGTACGATCGGGACGGTTTTATCGTAGAGGAAGAGGAACGGCAGGTCGATTGTTCGGACAAGGAGCTTGCAGAGCAGTTCACGGACCCCGTCTTGCTGCTCTCCTTCCTTACCTATGAACACGGGCTCGGCATCGAAGAGGAACTGAAAGAAGCATTCGAGCAGGAGGAGCTCCGCCGCAGGGAAGAGGCTCGCCGCCTCTTGCAGGAACAGCTCGAAAATATGCGCCGACGGATCGCCGAAGGCGGCGGGTCCCCCGAAGAATACATCCGTCTTCTCGAACAGAACAACCGGGAACTCGAAAAAGAGAAGGCGCAGCTGCTTCCGATCAAAGAAAAAGCGGTCAAGCTCGAACAGGAAAACAACGCTTTGAAGGAGACGATCGCCCGTCATCGGGATGAGATCGAAGCGCTCGAAGAACGGCACGCCAAGGAGAAAGACGAGCTGAAAGCAAATTGTGAAGAACTCTCTCGCCAAATGGCGGAAGAGGCCGCCGCGCACGGCGAAGAGCTCCTCCGCGTCAACCGCGAGAAAGAGGAGGAGATCGCGCGCAGCAGGAGCGAATGCGAAGATACCGTGCGGAAAAATATGGAAGTGCTCGCGCAGAAGGAACGGGAGCGGGAGGAATTGCAGCTTAAAGCACAGCGGCTCGACCGCGAACGCGCCCTCGCTGCTTCCCGCCTGACGGCGCTCCGCGCCGAACACGGGCTCATCGGCGAAACGGAGGACTATTCTTCCGAAGCGGCGTTTCAAGAGCTCGAACATCAGTACGAAGTGTTGGGAGGTTTTCTGCGCAAGGAATGGAAAGTCGCCAAGCGGTCGCTTTTGCGGCAGTTCGTTTCCGACGCCAAAGCGCTCTTCACGCAAAATTGGGGGAAGGACCTCATCCCGTTTTGGAAGAAGAAAGACCGTGCGGCGGAGGGCTCTTCCGCGGAAACGGACGAAAAGACGCTTGTTCGGGAAGGAGCTGATCCGGAGAAAGCCTCTGCCGAGGAAGAGCGTGCAGAGAACGCGCCTGCCGAGGAAGAGCGGACCGATATAGACGCCGAGAGAGACGATCGGGAGGAAGAGGGCAATGATCGGAAGGAAGCCTAAAAACAACTACAAGCTCTTCATCTTCTTTATCGCCGCCCTTCTGCTCGTCGGCGGAACGTTCATCGCGGCGCTCATCTACTTCGGATCGACAGGAGAGCTTTCCGAATTCCTGCGCGCTTTGGGTGAAACGCTCCGTTCGAAAGGCATCTACGGCGTCTTTGCGGTATTTTGGCTCGCCGTCATCCCGCTCCTTCTCATCGCGCTCATCATCGTTGTTTTGGTGCGGCGGAAAAAGGTCCGCTCGTTTGAAGATACTTGGATCAGCGCCACCGAGCTTGCCGCCCGTCATGAAGCGGAGCGGAAGGCTAAGGAGGAAGCCGCCAAGGCGGCCGTCCCCGAGCCGCGCTTTTCCACGCTGAACGCGCTCGACTCGAAAAGGACGCGCCCGCGGGAGGAAGCTTGTTCCAAGGTCGCATCGCTGCGGGAGCTCTGTGAAAAATTCCGCGATTTTGCCGCCGCGAAGATGGGGCTTTATTACGATATTGCTACCATCCGCGAATTTATTGTGGGGCTTGCCGTCTCGCATATCATTATCTTGCAGGGGATGTCGGGCACGGGCAAGACGTCACTCGCCTATGCCTTCGGTGAATTTTTAGGCAACCCTTCCGTCATCATCCCCGTGCAGCCGATGTGGAAGGAGCGCACCGATCTCCTCGGCTATTATAATGAATTTACGCATAAGTATAACGAGACGCTGCTTCTTCAAAAGATGTACGAGGCGAACGGCAAACAGGAGATGTATATCGCCGTCCTCGACGAGGTCAACATTGCGCGCGTAGAGTACTACTTCGCGGAATTTTTGTCGCTTTTGGAAGTTCCCGACGCAAATTCCCGCTATTTGGATGTCGTTCCCGACCGTTGGGAAAACGATCCCGCGGCGCTGAAAAACGGACGCATCAAATTGCCCGGGAACATGTGGTTCATCGGCACGGCAAACAACGACGATTCGACGTTTGCCATCTCCGACAAAGTGTACGACCGCGCCATGGTGCTGGATTTTCACGCCAAGGCAGAGGAATTCCTTGTGGATGACCCCGAAGACAAGGCGCGCCCCGTCTTTTTCACCGCCCGTCAATTTGAAAATCTCGTCGCAAAGGAGCAGGAGTGGTTCGAACTCACGACGCGCAACGAGCACAGACTGAAAACTTTGGATGAATATCTCATCGAGAAGTTTCAGATCTCCTTCGGGAACCGTATCATGCGCCAGATCAGGAGCTATATCTCCGTCTATGTCGCCTGCGGGGGCGAGGAACTCACGGCGCTCGACGACATCCTCAGTAAAAAAGTCTTTCGCAAACTCGCGGCGCTGAACGCCGCATATGTGCGCAGCGAAGGGGAAGCGCTCTGCGATTTTCTCGACCGTCTCTTCGGCGACGACCGTATGCCGAAATGCAAGGAGACGGTGCGTATCATCGTCCGCAACGGCTAGGAGGCAATATGAAACGATCGAAGTGGGTCTACATATTCGGAACGCTCGTGATCATGGGGATCATCCTGTGCGTTTGTCTCGGTATTTTTGCCGCGCTGGACTTGCTTCCCGATCTCTCTTTGGGCGGAGGTCTCGGCTCGGGCGGCGATCCCGGCTCGGGCGGCGATCTCGGCGGGGGCGGAGAGGGCGGAACCGGCAGTTCCTCCGGTCATCTCGGTTCGGATGCGTTAGAGGGCAGCCTTTCCAACCTCACCGGCGGCATCCGCCGGATCGGCATTCCCTTCCTTGTGGTCGGCGTTGTTCTGCTGTGCGTCGCGATCTATAAACTCATCAAGAAAAAATGGTCCTCAGGTGTCGTTCTGGGCGTTTGCGGCGCGCTTGCGGTCGCCTTTGGTATCCTCAGTTTTTGCGGGGATCTCGGCAGCGTCGGCTTGTCCGTCGGCGATTCTTCCGCTCAGCTCGGAAGCGATTCGGGGATCGATATCAGCGGCATCTTAGGCAATGCCATCATGCAGGCCGCAGGAATGGGCCAATCGGGCGGCGCGATCAGCTCCGATGCGGGCGCGCTCGCGGGCATTGAAGGCATTGCCGATTCGATCGGCTTTATCTTGAACTGGCTCAGGCTGCTTTTCGTTCTCCTCGGGCTGGTCATGTTGTGCCTCGGGATCTACAAGCTCTTTCGAAAGAGATGGCTCAGCGGAACGCTGCTTTCCGTTTTGGGCGCCATTTTGATCCTCCTGGCCATCTTAGGCTTTTCTTTTCAGCTCGGCTTTGCGCAGACGGGCGGCGGAGGCGGTATTGGAGGCGGTGGCGGCTCGGGCGGCGGTGGAGGCGGTATCGGAGGCGGTGGCGGCTCGGGCGACGGCTGCTTCGGGAGCGAACAGCATCAGGTGGAAGAATGGATCGTCGACAAGGAAGCGACCTGCATCGAGACAGGGCTCCAACACGGCGAGTGCATCGTCTGCGGAGAGTCGATCGAGAAGGAGATCCCGCTGACCGAGCATCAATTCGGAGAATGGGAAGTCATTGAAGAATCGACCTGCGTGGAGGCGGGCTATCGGGAAAGGGTGTGCGAGGTGTGCGGGCATACCGAGAAGGAAGAGCTTCCCTTAACGGAGCATCAATTCGATGAAGACGGAGTCTGCGTTGTCTGCGGTTTGAAACCGCAGCGCATCACGATCGAAAGCATTTCGGCCTCTAAGGTATATGACGGCACGCCGCTGACGGCGACCGGCTTGGAGATCGTAGAAGGTTCGCTGCTCCCCGGGCATAGGCTTTCTGTCGTTGACAGCGTCGCATTCACCAACGTCGGCATTCGGGACAACACCCTCCGCGTGAAGATCTTGGACGAAAACGGCAACGACGTTTCAAAAGAATATCTGATCGTCTATGAGTACGGGACATTGGAGATCGTGAGCAAGGATCTGACGATCGAAACGGGCTCGGCGACCAAGCCGTATGACGGCACGCCGCTTGTCTGCCACGACTACACGCAGGAAGGGCTCTTGCCGGGGCACACGATCTCGATCGGGTATTACGCGGGGAAACAGACAGACCCCGGCCGTTCGGATAACGCCGTCGAAAACGTTCAAATTTTCGATGAGCACGGAAAGGACGTCACGCATAATTATGCCATCGAGCTCATCTTCGGAACGCTGCGCGTCACCTGACGGAGGACAGAATGCTCTATCAAAACTACAAAGAAAAGCTTTCGGGATGCATGAAGTTCCTCGAAAAAGTCTGGCGGTTCCGTCTGTTCGTCCTGATCGGCATCGTTCTTTTGCTGGCGCTGCTCTTTACCATGCTCGGCATCACGGGGACCGTCTATGCAGAGAGCTGCCCGTCCTCCACCGAATACGGCACGCCCATCGCTTTTCAGGCAAAAGCGCTCTTTGGCAAGACGGAAACGCAATACCGCAGAGCCGGAGAGGAGAGCTGGACGAACGAACAGCCGATCGTGGCGGGAGATTATGAAGTACGCGCCGTCTCCCGTTCCGGATTCGGCGGAGAGACGCACGGCAAGATCTTTTCCTATTCCGTCCTTCCGCGCAGAACGGAGGTCTTCGTCGCGGAAGATCGCTATATCTACGGCGAAGAACTCACCGCCTCCGCCGAGCTTGTCTATCAAGATACGATCTTGAAAAGCGAGGTCGTTTCTCAAACAGTGTCGGAAGACCGCTGCAAAGCCGAAGTGGAGCGCGTCACGATCGTCAGCGAAGACGGGAAAGACGTGACCTCTTGTTACGATCTCGTCTTCAAGAGCGCTCTTCTCAACCTGGAACGGCGGCACATCACGCTGCATGTGGCGGGCGCGTCCAAGATATACGACGGCACGCCGCTCTCTTCCGCCAGTTATGCCCTCACGGAAGGCACCCTGGCGGACGGGGATACGCTTTCCATCTCCTTTCCCGCTTCTCTCACGGCGGCCGGGGAGACGAAGAATACGCCTGCGTTCCGCATCCTCAACGCCGACGGGGAAGACGTGACGTCCTTTTACGACATCCGGGAAGAGATCGGCACGCTCAAAGTGGAAGCAAGACGCATCGGCATTCTCGGCGCCGACCGCGAGAAGACTTATGACGGACAGCCGCTCGAACTTCCCGCGCTCCGCGTTGCGGAGGAGACGCCGCTTGTCGGCGGGCACCGCTTGGAACAAATAGAGGAGATCACCGAAGCGGGGATCTATTCTGCGGAAGAGCTCCTCCGCATCGTAGACGAGAACGGACAAGACGTTACCAACTGCTATATTTTCGACGCCCTGCCCGATATCAGGATCCATCCTCGCAAGATCGCCGTTGAAACGTCGTCCGAGACTTGGGTCTACGACGGAAAACCTCACTCTGCCGCTAGCGAACGAGACTTGTGGCTTGCAGAAGATTCCATGCCGCTTTTGGCAGGACATACGCTCTCGGTCGACCCCGCCTGCCTTTCCGCCGTTGCTTTGACGGAGATCACGGACAGCGAAACAGAGATGCGCTACCGCGACAACGCGCTCGTCTGCCTCATCACGGACGGAACGGGCAAGGACGTAACGAAAAATTACGAGATCGAGTACCGTTACGGGCAGCTGCGCATCAAAACAAAAGTGATCGTCACCATTTACCCCGTCAGCAAATACTACGACGGAAAAGAACTTGCCTTCGAACGGGAAGATTATGCGATCAAGGCTCCGCCCGATGAAGACGTTTCCCTTGAAGGTCTCCCTACGATCACCGAGGCGGGCGAGATCACGCTTGGCGAACTCAGAACAAGCGTCACGGTCATCTTTTCAGAAAAAGATACGGGAAAGCCCTATCAGGGGATCAACGTGATAGAATGGAGCGGGTCTGACCATACGCCGGTACTGACCGTGTATCAAAGAGAGATCACCATTTCCAGCATTTCCGTTGAGATCGTTTGCAACGGCCGCCCGCTGTACGGGTACGGGCACGGAGATCGCGACTACTATCTTTCCAAGGGCTCTTTGGTCGAGGGCCACAGACTGGAAGTAACCGTGACGGGCGTCTTGTATCCCGACGAGCAGCAGGCAAGCAATACGATCGACGCATTTTGTATCTACGACGAAGAGGGCAGAGAGGTGACTCAAAACTATCTTGTAGCGCTTTCCGAAGGAAGCTTGCAGTGGATCGAGGATCCCCCTCAATGACAAAGGAAGACTTGCGGGGCGGCGCGTTGTGCCGCCCCGCAAGCTTCTTTTCCGATGTTTGCCGAAGGCGCGCCGCCGCAGAGCAGGCGGAGGGGGTTCCCTGCGAGCGGTATTTCTGCGGAGCCGCGTCTTTCCGCTCGGTCCAATTTGCCGCACCGTGCGCGAAAAAATTGACAAACCGCCGCAAAAGCGATATACTTTTTTGCGTTACGGGGGCGGTTTTCCCCCCAAGAATTTACGGAGGCCCGCACTTTGCTCGACGTCGTTTTGGATGCCCTTCTCGATACGCTCAAAATGCTGCCCTTCCTGTTCGTGCTCTATGTGCTCATCGAACTTTTGGAGCACCGCACGCGGGTGGGGGCGCCTTCGCGCGCGCTCTCGGGCAAGGCGGCGCCCCTCATCGGGGGAGCGACGGGCCTCATCCCCTTATGCGGCTTTTCGGTGATGGCGGGCAAGCTCTTCGAACGCGGCCTCATCACCCTCGGCACCCTCCTTGCCGTATTCATTGCGACCAACGACGAAGCCCTGCTCGTCCTCGCCCTTGCAGAGCTTTCCTGGCAGCAAAAGCTTCTCTCCATCGGCGTCATCCTCGCGGTCAAGCTCGTGCTTGCCGCCGCGGCGGGCTATCTTGCCGACGTTCTCTTCCGCGGACGGGCGACCTCGCCCTCTCCTCTGCCCGCGCCCGCCCACGAGCACGGACACGATCACGCCCATGACCATGAACCCGCCCATGATCACGCTCACGCCCATGACCATGAGCTCGTCCATGACCACGAGCACGCTCACGAACATCATGACCACGACCACGGTCACGATCACGAAGAATTCCACGTCTGCGAACACAAGCACGAAGGGGCACTGACGCTCTATTTCCTCTCGCCTCTTCTGCACGCGCTGCAAGTGGCGGCAGCCATCCTTGTCGTCAACTTCGCCTTCGGCACCCTCTTTTTCCTCGTGGGTGAGGAGCGCGTCGTCGGCTTTTTGGAGGGCGCGGGCTATTGGTTCCAGCCTCTCGTCGCCGTCCTTGTCGGGCTGGTGCCCAACTGCGCTTCGAGCGTCGTCCTCGCCGAAACATACGCGGTGGGCGGCCTCACCCTTGCAAGCTGCCTTGCGGGGCTCGTCACCAACACGGGGCTCGGCATTTTGGTGCTCTTCCAAAACGCCAAGGCATGGAAGCGCAACCTTGCGGTCCTCGGCGCACTCACCGCGCTCGGCATCGCCGTCGGGTATGCGGGCAACGCCCTCATGCTGCTCTTTTAAGGAGGAAACGTTATGAACTTTTTGAGCAAACGGGCGCAAGCCATCGCGCCTTACACAGCGGGCGAACAGCCTGCCGATAAGCAGTACGTTAAGCTCAACACCAACGAAAATCCTTACCCGCCCTCGCCGCGCGCCACCGAAGTGCTCCGCGCCTTCGAGGCGGAAAAGCTCCGCCTCTATCCCCGCCCCGATGCGGACGGCCTCCGCGCCGCCATCGCCCGTGCGGAAGGGGTGGAAGAGGGCAACGTCTTCTGCGGCAACGGGTCGGACGAAGTGCTGGCGCTCTCCTTCCCCGCCTTTTTCGACGAAGGGGGGAAGCCTGCCTGCTTTGCAGACCTAACTTATAGCTTTTACGAAGTCTTCGCCGCCTTTTTCGGCGTGAAGACGCACATCGTGCCCTTAAAAGCCGACTTTTCCTTCGATCTTGCGGCAATGCAGGCTGCCGACTGCGCGGGGTATTATCTCTGCAATCCCAACGCGCCGACGGGCATCGCCCTTCCCCTTTCCACGGTGGAAGACTTCGTCGCCTCGGTCGGGGAGCGCATCGTCATCGCCGACGAGGCGTATATGGATTTTTACGGGCAGTCCGCCGTGCCGCTCACGAAGAAATACAAGAACCTTCTTGTCGTCAAGACGTTCTCCAAGAGCTATTCCTTGGCGGGCATCCGCTGCGGCTACGCCGTGGGGGACGAGGCGCTCATCGGCGGTCTCTTCCGCATGAAGGACTGCTTCAATTCCTATCCCGTGGACGCCGTCGCACAGGCGGTGTGCACCGCGGCGGTGGAAGACAAGGAGTACCGCGACAAGACGGCGGCGCTCGTCAAAAAGGAGCGCGCCCGCCTCCGCGAAGCGCTGCTCTCCCTCGGCTTCACCGTGCCCGAATCGGGCGCCAACTTCCTCTTTGCGGGAAGGGCAAAGAAAAGCGGCGGAGAACTTTACCGCGCCCTGAAAGAGGAGGGCGTTTTGGTGCGCTATTGGGAAAGACCCATCCTCCGCGATTTTCTGCGTATCACGATCGGCACGCCCGAACAAAACGACGTGCTGCTCACAAAACTTAAAAAAATCTTAATATAGGGAGTTCCCCGTATGCAGCTCATTTCTGCGTCCGTACCAAAGAGAAACGCGCCCCCGGGCGTCGCAAACGGCCAAAATGAGTTTTTCTTTTCCACCGTTCGGGAGGCGGCGGAAGCGCAGTTTTCCCGCTTTGCGGGCGGAAAGCTCGCGCTCGTGAGCGATCCCGAACGCTTTGCGCTCTTTCGCGGCTTTGCGCTCTCCCCGCGCGCGCTTTCCCTCATTTTAGAAGAGGACGCGCTCCCCCTCTTTTCCCTGCCCGAGGGCGTTTCGTGCATCCTCGCGGCGGGCGGAGAACGGGTGCTCACCGCCGCCCGCTGTTTTGCCGAGGTGCGCCGTATCCCCTGCGTGCTCTTCCCCGCCGACACTTCCCTTCGCGGGACTTCGGAAGAGGAGGCATATATCACCCTCGGCGGGAAGGGCGCCCTTCACCGCCTCGCGCCCGCCTCCGTCTGCTGCGACAAAGCGCTGCTCATGCCCACCCTCGGCGAAGGGTACGCCTCGCTCCTGCTTGCCCGCCTTGCTTGTTTCGAAGGGCGCGCGCTCGCGGCGTTCGGGATGGGGGAGCCCCGCCCCGAAGTCCCCGCGTTTGAAGCGACCTTCGAGTCCGTCCTCCGCGCCGCGTATGTTCTGCCCGCCGCCCTTCGCGAAGGAGAGGGCTTCACGCTCGCCGCGCTCCTTCAAAAGGACGGCGAAAAAACGCCCCATTGGCGGGCGTATGTGCAGCTTTCTGCCCTCTATGCGGCGTTCTTCGAAAAGGGCATGCCCCGCCGCACCTTCGTGCCCGACTACGCGCGCCGTGCTCTTTCTGCGGGCGCCCCGCTCTGCGCCCGTGTGCCCTCGCCCGAAGAATACGCTCTCCGCGCCCTCACGCTCGAACGCATCCGAAGCAGTTTTGCAAAGGAAGCCAAAGAACTTCTCATGGCGCGCAAAAGGCAAGCGGAGCGCATCTCGTCGCTTTCCGCTGCGCCCGTGTCTCTTCGCGGCGGGAACACCTTCCGTCTCCGGTATCTGCCCGAGTTCGCCCCGCGCGGGCTCTCTTCCGTCATCCGCGATTTCGGGCTTTTGGACCTTGACTGAGGCGGGCGCGTCTTCCGTTCGCCCCCGTCCGCATGTTCCATCCAACGCCACCAAGGAGTCCATATGACAAAAGAACAACTGCTCGATAGCACCGACGCCTTCCTCTTCGACCTCGACGGCACCGTCTATCTCGACGAGACGCCCATCGGCGACGTCAAGGGGACGCTCGCCCGCCTCCGCGCCCTCAAAAAGCGCGTCGTCTTTGTCACCAACAACTCTTCGAAGACGGAAGAGGAGTACCGCAAAAAGCTCTCCCGCATCGGCATCCTGGGGGAGGGCGATCTCATCTACACTTCGGCGATGGCGGCGGCGGAGCACGTTTTTGCGCATTTTCCGAACAAGAGGGTGCATCTCCTTGCGACGGACGCGGTGAAGGAAGAATTCGCCCGCACCATGCCCCTTGTCGAGGATGCGCCCGAGATCGTCATCCTCGCCTACGATACGAGCCTCACCTTTGCAAAGCTCAAACGCTTCAACGAGTTTTTGGCGGGGGGAGCGTACTTCATCGCCACCCATCCCGACGCCGTCTGCCCCACCGAGGGCGTCCCCATGCCCGACGTCGGCTCGTTTTTGGAGCTTTTTTACGCCTCCTCGGGGCGGCGGCCCGATCTTGTCGTGGGCAAGCCCAATACGGTGATGGGGGAAAGCCTGGAACGCCGCCTGCACATCCCCCGCACCCGCATGTGCATGGTGGGGGATCGCTTACACACCGACATCCGCTTCGGCAACAACTGCTCCATGCACACCGTGCTCGTTTTGAGCGGCGAAACGACGGAAGAGACGCGGAAGAACTACCCCGACGAGCCCACGCTCGTCCTTCCCGACGTCAATGCGCTCCTTTGAGCGTTTCATCTCCCCCCGGATGCGGGTATATTTATCATAAGAGAACGTAAAAAACGTGCCCCCAAGTGCGGGCGGCACGGTGAGCGCCCCAAAGGGCGCGGAGGACAGCATGAAAGAAGTTCAGGTCTTAGCCACCACGCCCGAAGTCTGCATCGCCCTTTCGGGGACGATCGATTCGGGCAATGCCGAAGAGTTCGGCGCCGAAGTCATCGCCGCTTACGACAGCGCCCCGGGCGACATCTCGTTCGAATGTTCGGGGCTCGAATTTATCGATTCGACGACGCTCGGCACCTTTGTTAAAATTTTGAAGCACGTCAAAACGGACGGGCACAAGATGAAGCTTTCGGGCCTCAACGCCCACATCAAAAAGCTCTTCGTCATCTGCGCGCTCGATACCATCATGGAGATCGCATCATGAACGCCCTCATCGATCTGAAAGTACCCCTTCAAAGCGAACTTCTGACGACCGTGCGGCTTTTAACGGGCGGCGTCTGCTCCCTTGCGGGGCTCGGGCTCGAAGAGAGCGAAGACTGCAAGGTGTGCGTCACCGAAAGTCTGCTCCTTTTAAAGCACGCGGGCTTTTTGTCGGCGCACCTTATTTTCACGCGCGAAGAGGGCATCCGCGTCTTTGCCGAGGGCGAAGAGGGCGGCGGCGAAGCCGTCTCTTCGATGGAAGAGGAGATCTCGGTGGCGCTTTTACAGGCGCTCGTGGAAGATCTCAAAATGGAGCGGACGGAGTCGGGCGTCACATCCGTCTCCTTCGGGTTTGGTCAGAAGTGATGGACGAAACACAGCTTTTTCAGGAATATAAGAAGACGCACGATGTAAAACTTCGGAACGAGATCGCCGAAAAGTACCTCTTCATCGCCTCCATGATCGCAAAAAAGTTCGTGGGGCGGGGCGTAGAGTACGACGATCTCTTTCAGGTCGCCTCGCTGGCGCTCCTCAAAGGCATCGACCGCTTCGACGAGACGAAGGGCCTCAAATTTTCCACCTTCATCACGCCCACCAT
Source organism: Candidatus Gallimonas gallistercoris (assembly GCA_019117085.1). Taxonomy (GTDB): domain Bacteria; phylum Bacillota; class Clostridia; order Christensenellales; family Borkfalkiaceae; genus Gallimonas; species Gallimonas gallistercoris. Next base: position 13,915 of record DXAJ01000099.1, on the reverse strand, counting down.
CACGGGGGAGATCAAGAACTATTTCCGCGACCGCTCCCGCCTCATCCATCTTCCCCGCCGCGTGGCGGAGCTGAGAGTGAGCGTCAAGAAGGCGGAAGAGGAACTCACCCTTGAAAACGGCAAGAGCCCTACGGCGAAGGAGATCGCCGAAAAGCTGGGCGTTCCCGAAGAAGAGGTATTGAGCTGCATGGAAGCGGGCAGCGTCGTCTCGCTGGACCGCCCCGCCGACGGCGAAGACGGGGAAGACGGCGCAAGCTTTTACGACGTGCTCCCCGCAGGCGAAGACGCGTTCGAGCGCATCGAACAAAACGATGCCGTCCGCCGCGCGCTCTCCCTTTTGAGCGAGCCCGAAAAGCAGCTTGTCTCTTACCGCTTCGGGCAGGAGCTCTCGCAGGCGGAGACGGCAAGAAGGATGAACGTTTCGCAGATGTATGTCTCGCGCATGGAGCGCAAGATCCTGCAAAAACTCAAAGAAGATCTCAAACAGGGGATGGCAGAATGATGTACTTCGAGATCGGCGATCACGCCGCGCTGCAAGCGGCGCTCGATACGATGTGCACGCGCCTTTCCAAGGAAAATATCCCCGAAGGCGTCGTGTTCGACAGCAAGCTCGTCGTCAACGAGCTCGTTATCAACGTGCTGCGCCACGGCGGCGGCAGGGCATTTTTCCGCGCGGAACGAAAGGGGGATGAACTTCTCTTTTCGGTGCGGGGGGAAAAGTCTTTCTGCCCGCCCAAGGTGAGCCGCTGCTCTTCGCTGAGCGACGAATGCGGCCGCGGGCTCTTCCTCGTCGACGCCGTCTGTCTGCGCCGCGAATATTCCGAACAGGACGGCATCACCGTCTACATGAAACTGCAATAAAAAAGCCCCGTTTTGAACGGGGCTTTTTTTATGGCCTTTTCGGGCGTTTTTGCTTTTTTTCTGCCGCTCTCATCGCCGCGAGCCCCGCCGAGAGGACGAGCCCGAAAAGCGCCGCCCCGCTGACGAGAAGGGGAGAAAAGCTCTCCGTGAGGAAAGCGGACCCATCCTCCACGGCATAGAAGGCGATCGCTGCGGCGGCTGCCGCGCATTGCAAAAAGAAGCGGACGGCGTCCATGGGGGCGCCCTTTTGCGCGCCGAGGCGCAGAAGGCTCAAACAAAGCCCGAGCGCCGTCACCGCGAGGAGCACGACGAGCGCGATCTCTTTCTTCTCCCAAAGCACGGGCGGGAGGGAGAGCACCATGATAAGTTCTTGTTTGAAGAGGGAGGAGGGCAGGCACAGCCCCGCATACGCCGCGGCAGAGAAAAGGAGCAGGAAGAGCCCCGAGATCCCTCTCCCGCGGCGGCGGACGAAGATGCACGCCGCGCGAAGGAGGAGCGTCCCGAAAAAGACGAAGAGCGCGTCCCAAGAGAGCGCCGCTTTCCCCGTCTCCGCGCCAAGCAAAACGAGCGCCGAAAATCCGCCGAAAGAGACAAGGGTGAGCGTCATCGAAAGGCCCGCAAGCGTCCTTGCCGTGCGCCCCGCCGCAAAGGCGAGCACCGAACAGCCGAGGGCGAAAGCGGCGGAACCCGCCGCTGCCGCAAGGAAAAGCTGCAAAAGGAACGAATAGGCGCTGTCCGCCTGCGGGAGGCTCCCGCGCAGCAGCTCCGCCGCCATGCCGAAGAGCGAACTTTTCATCATCGTATCCCTCCCCGCGACCGCCATCGCCGCGGCGGAATGGGGAAGGAGCATCCCCGCAAACAGCCCGAAGACGGCAAGGAGCGCCCCGGCGCCGCAGCAGAAGGCATAAAAGAGGGGATGCGTCCTCCGCCGTTCCAGCACCTTCTTTTCAAGGAGCACCTCCGTCTCCCGCCGTACGCGCACCTGAGGCGCCCCGCCGCAGACGAGCGCTCCTTCCACAGAAAATTCCATATGTATCTCCCTCCTTGTCTTGAAAGTTCTTCCATTATAGCACCCGTCTTTTGCGGGCGGGCGGAGAGAAAGCGTCGCATTTTGGCGCACTTTGGGCGGGCGGGGAGAAAGCGCTCTCTTGCCCGCTGTGCAAATATGGTGCAGGATTTGTGAAAACCCTTGTATTTTCCGCCGCGAAATGGTATAATCGTACTTGTATGACGGCGCGTCCGTTTCGGGGCGCAGCCTTGCAAAATAAGGGGAGAATGTGATGACGCATCAGACGAAGGCGGAACTTTCCCGCCTCTTGAAGGACGTACGGGAAAAGACGGGCTTGGAAGTAAGGCTCGTGCCCCGCGGCGGGGAGGAGACGAAGTTTACCCTCTCTTACTGCGGCGAAACGGCGGAGGCCTTCCTCGACGGCACGGGCGAAGGAGCGGCGGAAAAGGCAAAGCTCGTTTCCTATCTCGTCTCCAATGCCGACGCGCGCGACGTACTGCCCGATAAGGCGGACCACCTCAAAAACATCCTGCTCGGCGAAGGCTCGGGCTGGTATATCTACCGCTTCCTCACCAAGTTCAACTTATCTGACGGCGCGTGTTTTGCCGTCGAACTGCTCGTCCCCAAGCGCATCGAAGAGGCGCTTGCCCACATCGAGAGCTGCCTTCAAGACGCTTCCGATATGGCGGTGCGCATGGACGATACCCATCTTGTCGTCGTCAAGTTCATGGACGCCGACGAAACGCCCCTCGAATTCGGGCATTTTTTGAGCCAGTCGCTCTACGAAGAGCTGGGCGTCAAGGCGAGCGTCGGCATCGGCTGCGAGATGAAGAGCTTTGTCGAGATCGCCTCTTCCTACCGCCAGGCGTCGACGGCGGTGCGCGTGAGCGCCCTCTTTTCCTCCGAATCCAAGGTGCACACCTACCGCGAATATCTCCTTGTGAAGATGCTCGAAGACCTTCCCAAAGACCGCTTGAAGGAGTATATGGAGCAGTTCTATGTGGAAAGCGCCGACGAAGTCTTTGAGGATCAGGACATGATGGAGACGGCGGAGCGGTTCCTTGAAAACAGTCTCAACATCTCCGAGACCTCGCGCGATCTCTTCATGCACCGCAACACCCTCATGTACCGCCTCGATAAGATCGAGCGCATCACGGGGCTCAACATCCGCAAATTTTCCGATGCGGTCACCTTCCGCGTCATCACCATTCTCTATAAGCTGCTCAACCCGTAAAAGGGGCGGCAAGGAGGCTCTATGGATCCCGACTTCAATAAACCCAACACCCCCGAAGAAAAGGACGAGTTTTTCGATCCCGTTCCCGAAGAGCGCCCCGACGAGAGGGAGGACTTGTCCTCCCCCCGCCCCACGCGCAAACAGTCGTGGCAGCGCCGCCTCATCTCCCTTCTTCTGGCGCTCGTACTGCTCGCGGCGGGCTTCCTCGTCGGCTGGTTCGTCCGCTATTATGCGATCGACGAGGACATGCGCTCCTTTTTGTGGGCGCTCGACGTCACCGAACGCTACTACTACCCCGAAGGCTTCTCGCGCGAGAACGTACTTGAAAGCGCGGGCGAGGACGCGACGGGCGCAGAGCTCCTTACTGCCTTGAACGCAAACCTCGATCCTTATTCGCAGTACTATTCGCCCGAAGAATACGCCGCCTACGTCCGTGCGGGCGCGGGGCAGAGCTACGACTTCGGCATCTCCTTCCTCATCGGCGACGATTCGGGCACGGTCGCGCTCGTGCCCAACAACTCTCCCGCCTTTGAAGCGGGCATCCGCAAGGGCATGTCCATCCTTGCCTACGGCTCCAAAGAGGACGGCGACGAGGGTACGCTCACGCCCTTTACGACGTACGCCGCCTTTTCTTCGGACGCCTCTCGATACGGCAATACGCTCTGTCTGAAAATGGGCTACGAGGAGGATGGCTCGGACGCCGCGCTCTACACCGTCACGGCGGGCGACTATCAGACGACGTACTGCTCTTACCGCGACAGTGAGTCCGCCTTCTACTTCACGGGCGAAGAGGGCACCGAGTGGACGGAATATGCGGACGAGGCGCTTTCCTCCCTCGACGAAGACACCGCCTATATCCGCATCGACGAGTTCAGCGGCAATGTTGCAAATGAGTTCGAATACTGCCTCGAAACCATGAAGGCGCGGGGGAGGACCGACCTCATCCTCGATTTGCGCACCAACGGCGGCGGGTATCTCGACGACTTGCAAAAGATCGCCTCCCACCTCATGCGCGATGCGGAAGGTCCTGCCCCCGAAGTGCAGGTGGCGCGCTACAAGGGCGGCAGAGAGGAAGTGTACTACGCCTACGGCAACGATTTTTCCGATTATTTTTCGGAAACGTCCGAAGTGTATCTGCTTGCGGATGAGAACACGGCGTCCGCGTCCGAATGCCTCATCGGCGTGCTCGTCGACTACGGCACCCTCTCTTACGACCACATCTATCTGCGCGAGGCGGAGGACGGTACCGCGTCCACTTACGGCAAGGGCATCATGCAGACGAGCTTTGTCGCGGCAAACGGCGCGGCGATGAAGCTCACCGTGGCGGGCATCTATTGGCCGGTGAGCGATAAGACCATCCACGGCACGGGCGTCACGCCCGAAGACGGCTGCGTCGCCGTCTCTGCGCCCCTCATCTGGGGGGAGGAAGATAAGATGCTCGATGCCGTCATTTCGGCGGCGTGCGCCTCCCCCTCTATCCCCTCGATCGAAATTTGAGCAGGGCGGAAATGAGCGCGGGATCGGCAGCCTGTTCTGCCTTTTCCTGTTCCGTATCCGAATATCCTACGCTTTGTTCGGGCGGCGCTTTCGGGGCGCCGCCCGCCTTCTTTTCTTTTTGCGGCGCAAAGAGCAGGGTGAGCACGTCGCGGTTTTCGCGGTAAAAGGCGAGCGCCGAAGAGAGGGTATCTCTAAGTTCCCTGTTTTCGGCGGCGGCAAAGAGCACGAGAAGCAGAATGGCGTCTTTTTGTTCCATACGCCATCCTATGCGCCCTGCGCGTTTTCGCGTGCGGCGGGGCAACCGCCTGCCATGCTGCATACAATGGCGTATGGCAGAAAACGACTTCAAAAGTTTCTCACAAAAGAAGCTCCCGAAGGAGTGGGAAGAAGAGGCTGCGCGCGCCATGGCGGCGGTGGAAGGAAAGGGAGAGGGGGACGTCCTTCGTGAGATCGTCGCCCGCGCCGAAAAAGCCAAGCGCGAAGGCACGCTCTCAAACGCCGAGATCGACGCCTTCGTTTCGGAGATCTCTCCCGTTCTCGACGCTCCCAAGCGCCGCCGGCTTCAAAAGATCGCCGAAAAGCTCAAACGCCTCTAAGCGTGCCGCGTGATCTCTTTGAGGGCGCAAAGCAGCGCCTTTGCCTCTTTTTTGCCCTGCTCGGGCGAAAAGGAAGCGCGCACCAGCCCGTCGGGGAAGTCGCCGAGCGCCCTATGGATGAGCGGCGCGCAGTGCAGCCCGCCTCTGACGCAGATGCCGTACCCCTCCGAAAGTTCGCCCGCGATGGTCTCGGAAGGCAGCCTTTCGTGGCGGAAGGAGCAGATGCCGCACGCATTGGGCAAAGAGTACGCCGTATAGCCTTTGAGCTCGCTCAGTCCTTCCAACACAAACGCCGTCGTCTTTTCGAGCTTTCTTGCCCACTCTTCGCGGCGGCTCTTCACAAGGAGCGCCCCTTCATAGAGCGAACAGACGGCAGGATAGGAGAGTGTGCCGCTTTCGAGACGGTCGGGATAGAACGCGGGCATGCCGAGATCGAAGCTCTCGCTGCCCGTGCCGCCGAAGAGGAGAGGGCTTATCTCCATGCGTTCGGAAAAGAGCAGCGCCCCCGACCCCTGGATGCCGCCCATGCCCTTGTGCCCCGCGAGCGCCAGCGCGTCCAGCCCCATATCTTTCATGGAAAGGGGAAGATGCCCCGCTCCCTGCGCGCCGTCCACGACAAAGAGGACGTTCTCGGGCAAAAGCTTTTTGATCTTGGCAAGCGGGGGCGCCTCTCCCGTCACGTTGGAAGCCGACGTCACCACCGCCATGCGCGTATTCGGCTTCACGAGCTTCGCGAGCGTTTCGGGCAGCAGCTTGCCGTTTGTGAGCGGGGCGACGTCGTATCCGATGACGCCCGCCCGCTTCAAAGCCTCCAACGGCCGCAGCACCGAGTTGTGTTCGAGGCAGGTCGTCACCGCATGGTCGCCCTGTTTCAGCGTGCCGAGGATGGCGAGGTTCAACGCCTCCGTGCAGTTTTTGGTGAAGACGACGCGTTCGAAGCCGTATCCGCAGAAGAGGGAGGAAAGCAGCTCCCTGCACGCAAAGACGCGCTCCGCCGCGGCGAGCGAGAGTTTATGCCCGCTTCTTCCCGGGTTGGCGCAGCAGCGCATGGCGGCGAGCACCGCGCTCATGACGGAGGGCGCCTTGTTCCCTCCCGTGGCGGCATGGTCGAGATAGATCAACATTTCACCTCCCAAACGGTCGCCTGCAAAGGCGCCGTCTTATCATACGAACGCAAGGGGAAAGATTATGACGGTTCTGGCAGTTTTTCGTTCGCGGGCGCAGACGCTCGCATTCCTTACGGCCCTTCGCGGCATGGGCGCGGCGGCGCAGGCGGTGAACACACCCAAAGAGGCGGGCGTGGGGTGCGGCATTTCGGCGCGCTTCGAAGACGCCTTCCTCCCCCGCGCGCGGCGCGCGCTCTCTTCGGGGCGGTATTCCTCCTTTTCGGGCTTCATGAAGCAGGCGGGGCGGGGGTTCGAGTACTTCTGAGCGCTTGCCTTCCCGCCTGTTCCGTGCTATAATGGGCGCATGGATACCAAGGAAGAAATTTTGAAAGAGCTTGCCCGCCTCTATCCCGATGCGGGCCCCGCCCTGCAATTCAGAACGCCCTACGAGCTCCTCATCGCCGTCATGCTCTCCGCACAGTGCACGGATGAGCGCGTCAACAAGGTGACGAAGGTCCTCTTCCGCGAGCACGACACGCCCGAAAAAATGCTCACCCTCTCGCAGGAAGAGCTCGAAACATACATCTTCTCCTGCGGGTTCTATCACAACAAGGCGGCGCACATCCTCTCCGCTTCCAGAGATATTTTGGAACGCTTCGGCGGCGAAGTGCCCTCCACGCGCGAAGAGCTCGAAACGCTCGCGGGCGTGGGCAGGAAGACCGCCAACGTCGTCTACGCGTTCGCCTTCGGCGGCAACGCCATCGCCGTCGATACGCACGTCTTCCGCGTCGCCAACCGTTTGGGGCTCGCCCCCGGCAAGACGCCCTTCGAAGTGGAAAAAGGGCTCATGGCGCTCATCCCCGAACAAGATTGGTCGAAGGCGCATCACTGGCTCATCTGGCACGGAAGAAAGGTCTGCCATTCGCAGAGGCCTTCCTGCGATGCCTGCACGCTCGCGCCCTTCTGCCCCTATTTTGCAAAGACGAAGGGCACGCTTGCGCCCCCGAAAGAAAACGCATAAAAACGCGCCTCCCGCACAAGCTTTCGGCGGGAGGTCTTTTCATGGAAGATGAAGTGTTTTTTGCGCTTTCCGCCCTACTTTTAGCGGAAGAGCTCGCGGCAAAGCGGGCGTATCTTGCGGCATGCACCTTAACGGACGGCGCGCTTGCCGAGGGAGCGGCTCGGCTCGCTTGCTCCGCTGCCGCCCGTCACGCGGCGCTTACCTCTCTTGCGGAGGATATGCCGTGAAGCGCGGCAAGGGGACGCTTTCGGAGCGCGATACGCTGCGATCGATGATGCAGGCGGAAGAGGAAGTTCTGCGCTGCTATCTCGGGGCTCTTCTCGCCGCCGGAAGCCGCGCCCTCCGCACGGAACTTCTGCCGCTCTTTTCTTCCGCCCTCGAAGACCGCGCCGCTTTGAAAGAGCTGCTTTTTAGCGTCTCCCCCGAGCGCGCGGAGGGGAAAAGGGAACTATTTTCGCAAGCAAAAAAGGCACAGAAGGAGCTTTCCGCCCTTTCGGAAGAGATCGGCGCAGAGTGATCCTGCCGCGTTCCACGGGCATGCGGATCGGCGCCTCCTCGAAAAAATTTAGCAAGGACTTGACAAATGCGCCCGTTTGTGCTATAATGCGCCATGTTACGGGCGCGGTATCCCGCGCAAAGGGGGCGGCTATGGAAAAAGAACAAAGTATCGACCGCGTCGATCAAGACGTTGAAGAGCGCCGCGAGGCATACAAACGGCGCGAGCGGGAGGCGATCGCCGAAATGTCGGGCGAAACGGCAGAGGAACCCGAAGAGAGCAAAGAAAAAGAGCAGGAGGAATAATTTCTCCTGCTTTTGTTTATCCTGTTGCTATGGAAACCGGGAAGGGAAAGAGCATACAGCCGAAAAAAGAGACCAAGTACTGCCATAACGCGCACTATTGCATGATCCGCCCCTCTGCGGAAGAGGACGAGGAGGATATCGTTTCCACGGGGCAGTCATAGGCGCGGAGAATGAGAGGGAACGAAAGAGAACGCGCCCGAACGCCGGAAGCGCAAAGCGAAACAAAAAGAAACGGAAGACGAAACAGAATGAAGCGGAAGATGAAACAGAAAGAAACGGAAGATGAAACAGAAAGAAACGGAAGACGAAACAGAGAGAAACGAAAAAGCGAAACAGAACGGCGCGGCGCGCGGGGCATAAAGCCCCGCGCGCCGCGCCTTTTCCCTTATTATAGCCTCCCCTGCTCACCCTCTAAGAGGGAGGCGAGGAAACAGCGATATCCTCCTTGGCGCCCTCTTTGAGGGAGCTGGCTCATCATTCGGCGTATGCCGATGATGAGACTGAGGGAGTAAAATACATGGCTCCCGCAAAACTCGCTAACGCGATTTTTGCGGGAGCCCTTTCTTATAAATTACTTCCGCGAGGAGGGTTTCCCTCCGCTGCGGGACACAATTTGCCTCTTACCAGAGGCTTATTGTCCAATAAGGACATCAAGGTTCGTGGGCGATAAAGTTTGTTAAAATCGTGGCACAGTCTCGCGCGGTAGAACCCGCGCTCGGTCAGGAAATGCCCCGAACAATGGGGCATTTCTAAGTTCGCAAGTGGTCAAAGCCCCACCGGGGCTTTGCCAAGAAAGCACTTGCTCACCCCTCACGACTTTTTTGTGCCCGCACAAAAAAGTGTGAACTAAAATAAAATCCCGCGAGGAGGGTTCTCCTCCGCTGCGGGACTCAATTTGCCTCTTACCAGAGGCTTATTGTCCAATAAGGACATCAAGGTTCGTGGGCGATAAAGTTTGTTAAAATCAACCGTCTCCACCCCTCACGGCATTTGTTTTGCGAAGCAAAAGAAATGCGTGAACCTTTAAACATTGAACCGAAACAGCACCACGTCGCCGTCCTTCATCACATAGTCCTTGCCCTCGGAGCGCACTTTGCCCTTCTCGCGCGCGCCCGCAAGGCCGCCGCATTCCAAAAGCGTCTCCCATTCGACGACCTCGGCGCGGATGAACACCTTTTCAAAGTCGGAGTGGATCTTGCCCGCCGCCTGAGGCGCTTTTGTGCCCTTCCTGATGGTCCACGCCCGCGTCTCCTTCTCGCCCGCGGTGAGGTACGAGATGAGCCCTAAGAGTGCATAGGAAGCCTTGATGAGCTTATCAAGCCCGCTCTCTTTGAGGCCGAAGTCCTGAAGGAACATCTCCCTGTCTTCTTCGTCCATCTCGGAAAGCTCCTCCTCCGTCTTGGCGCAGACGACGATGGTCTCCGCGCTGTGCTTCGCGGCATACGCCTTCACCTGCTGCACATAGGGGTTCTCTTGCTCCTTGCCCATGTCGCTCTCTGCAATGTTGGCGCAGTAGATGATGGGCTTTGAGGAGAGCAGAAAGAGATTGTCCATCATCGGCTCCTCGTCCTCGGTGAGGGGATAGGAAGAAGCCGGCTTTTCCTCTTCAAGGTGCGCCTGTAATTTTTCGAGGAAAGAAAATTCGGCGGCAGCGCCTTTATCGGAGCCCCCGCGCGCCGCGTTGCGGATGCGGTCCTTGCGCTTTTCGACGGCCTCGATATCGGCGAGGATGAGCTCCAGGTTGATGGTCTCGATGTAGCGCACGGGGTCGACGGTGCTCTCCACATGGGTGATGTTCTCGTCCTCGAAACAGCGCACGACGTGTACGATGGCGTCCACCTCGCGGATATGGGAGAGGAACTTATTGCCTAAGCCCTCGCCGCGGCTCGCGCCCTTCACGAGGCCCGCGATGTCGACAAATTCAATGACGGCAGGCGTCACCTTCTTGCTCGAATAGAGGGCGGCAAGCTTACTAAGCCGCTCATCGGGCACGGCGACGACGCCCACGTTGGGCTCGATGGTGCAGAACGGGTAATTTGCCATCTCGGCGCCCGCGTGCGTGATGGCGTTGAAGAGGGTGGATTTTCCCACGTTGGGGAGCCCCACGACACCTAATTTCATAGCGTATCTCCTGAAAGAAAGCGCAGACAGAGCGCTCGATGTATTCTTAAGTATTATACTTGAACGGAGCGTAAATGGCAAGTCTTTTCGCTTGCCGTTTGCTCTGAAATGTGCTAAAATGACAGCGAATAAGTACGATCCCAAAGTGAGGACATTATGGACTACAAGCGCTATATCGCACAGCATATCAAGGCGGAAGGGGTGGATAAGGAGGAGCTCGAAGGGCTCATCGCCGTCCCGCCCGATACGTCGATGGGGGACTATGCGCTCCCCTGCTTCAAGCTCGCCAAAGTGCTCCGCAAGAGCCCCGCGCTCATCGCGGAGGACATCGCGGCAAATTACCCCGCAGACGAGATCGTCTCGGAAGCCAAAGCCCTCAACGGGTATGTCAACTTCCGCATCGCAAGGGCGGGGCTTGCGAAAGACGTTCTCTCCCGCATCCTCAAAGAGGGGGAAAAGTACGGCTCTTCCGATCTCGGCGCGGGCAAGACCATCTGCATCGACTATTCCTCCGTCAACATCGCCAAGCCCTTCCACATCGGGCATCTCTCGACGACGGTCATCGGCGGGGCGCTCTACCGCATCTTCAAGTTCCTCGGCTATCACACGGTGGGCATCAATCACTTGGGCGACTACGGCACCCAGTTCGGCAAGCTCATCTCCGCCTACAAGCGCTGGGGCAGCCGCGAGGAAGCGGAAAAGGGCGGCATCCACGCCATCAACGACCTCTATGTGCGCTTCAACGAGGAGGCGGACGAGGCGATGGAAGCGGAAGCGCGCGAATACTTCCGCCTCATCGAGAGCGGCGACAAAGAGGCGAACGAGCTCTTCGATTGGTTCAAGTCCTTAACGCTCGACTACGTCAAGGGCATCTATAAAAAGCTGCACATCACCTTCGATTCGTACGCGGGCGAGCGCTTTTATACCGACAAGATGGCGCCCGTCGTCGAAGAACTCCAAGAGAAGGGGCTCCTGAAGGAGAGCAACGGCGCCAAGATCGTCGACCTCGAGCCCTACGGCATGCCGCCCTGCCTCATCCTGCGCTCGGACGGCGCCTCCCTCTATGCGACGCGCGACCTCGCCGCCGCCATCTACCGCAAGAAGACGTACGATTTTTATAAGTGCCTCTACGTCGTCGCCTATCAGCAAAACCTGCACTTCAAGCAGTTCTTCAAGGTGCTCGAGCTGATGGGCAAAGAGTGGGCGAAGGACCTCGTGCACGTCGCCTACGGCATGGTCTCTTTGGAAGACGGCGCCATGTCCACCCGCAAGGGCAAGGTGGTGTGGCTCGAAGACGTTTTGAATCGCTGCGTCGAAAAGGCGTATTCCGTCATCGACGAGAAGAACCCTTCCCTCGAAAATAAGCGCGAGATCGCCGAAAAGGTGGGCGTGGGCGCCGTCATCTTCTCCGCGCTCTACAACAACAAGATCAAGGATATCGTCTTTTCCTACGATAAGGCGCTCAATTTCGACGGCGAAACGAGCGTCTATGTGCAGTACACCTGCGCCCGCGCCTCGTCCGTGCTCGCCAAGGCTGCGGAGGGCGGCTTCGAAGGGGCGCTCCCCGAACATTACACCCCCTGCGATCAGGAATTCGAGCTCATCAAGGCGCTTTCCGACTTCCCCGATACGGTGAAGGCGGCAGCCGAGCGCTACGAGCCCAGCTTCGTCGCCCGCTGGTGCGTCGATACGGCGCAGAAGTTCAACAAGTTCTACTTCGACTGCAAAATTTTGCAGGAGGAGGAAACGCGCGCCTTCCGTCTCGCTTTGACGAAAGCGACGCTCTCCGCGCTCACGGCAGGGCTCACCCTCCTCGGCATCGGCGTCCCGGAGAAGATGTAAACAAGTTCACGCAATTTTGTTTGCGACGGCAAACGAAAACGCCGTGAGTTTGAGGGAGACACCACCGCACCCTGCGGGCGGCAGCGTTTTCTCCCTCGCCGCGCGATCTTTCGTGGCACACCGTTTCACATCGCGCGGCTTCACCCTCTTTCCGGAAGCCGTTCGGCAGATCGGGGGAAAAAGGCAAAAGCGTGGTTTTGCCTTTTTCAGAGGATCGGAAGCTTTTCCGCCGCGCAGTTCATGCGGCATACCGCAAGGAGAAAATCTATGGCAAAATACGAACGCACGGTCAATGGGAATTTTTCCGCGATCGTCAACACGCTGCATAACGCCGTAATGAACGGCAGCGTCTCCGCCTCGCTGGAGGACGAGAGCGATCTCTCGAACGGCCCGTTTCGCTGTCTCGTGCGCGTGTATGAGCGCTACAGCTGGTTCGGGGGCAACCGCGTCAGCATGACGATCGTCGTCGCGGGGACGGAGGGGAAGTTCAGGATCACCGTCATCACGGCGGGCGGCAGCGAAGGCATCTTCTTCAAGCTCAACCGGGTGGGGGAGAAGAGCTTCCTCAACACGGTCATCGACGCGATCGAGCAGTTGTGACCATCAGGAGAAACCTATGCTCAAAGCAGTTCTTTTGGATCTCGACGGCACCCTTCTGGATACGCTGGGTGACATCCAATATTACGTCAACGAGGCGCTTGCCGCCTTCTCCTTCCCGCCCATCTCGCGGGAGCAAACGCGCCGCTTCATCGGCGACGGCGCATGGGAGCTCATGGAGCGCGCCGTCCCGCACGGGGCGAAGGAGCTCGAAGCCTGCTACGAATATTTCCGCGAGCACTTTTCGCGCAACACGCAGGAGCGCACCCGCCTCTACGACGGAGAGATAGAAACGCTCTCCGCCCTCAAAGCGCGGGGCTTGAAGCTCGGCGTCGTCACCAATAAGCCGCAGGACGCAACGGAAGGCTGCATCCAAAAGTTCTTCCCCGAAGGGCTCTTCGATTTCGTCGGCGGCGATACGGGGAGCTTCCCCTGCAAGCCCGATCCTTCCCTCGCGCAGTACGCGGCGCTTTCGCTCCGCATTGCTCCTTCGGAGTGCGCCTTCGTCGGCGACGGCGAAACGGATGCGATGGTCGCCCGCAATGCGGGGATGTTCGGCGTCTCCGTCCTCTGGGGCTACCGCACGAAGGAAGAACTCTCCCGCGTCGGCGCCTCCCGCTTCGTCTCTTCTTACGAAGAGCTCTTCCGTGTCCTTACAACTTTCTGAAAACTTATTGATATTTAGTCTCATTTATGTTATAATGACCCAAGAAAAATCAAGAAAGGAGATTTTGATCTATGAAGAGATGTGCAGTTTGCGGCGAGATCGTCGCGGATGATGTTGAAGTCTGCCCCGTCTGCAAGGCGACGAAGTTCGTTCCCATCGAGGAGAACACGGGTTTTGCATGCGAGCACCACGTCGGCGACGGCAAAGTGGAAGATAAGGAAGTGATGGACGGCCTCCGCGCCAACTTCGAGGGCGAATGCACCGAAGTCGGCATGTATCTTGCGATGGCACGCGTTGCCGAGCGCGAGGGCTATCCCGAGATCGCAGAGGCGTACAAGCGCTATGCCTTCGAGGAAGCGGAGCACGCAAGCAAGTTTGCAGAGCTTTTGGGCGAAGTCGTCACCGATTCGACTGAGAAGAATTTGGAGCTCCGCGTCGCTGCCGAGACGGGCGCGTGCGCAGGCAAGCTTGCGATCGCAAAGCGCGCGAAGGAGCTCGGCTACGACGCCATCCACGACACCGTGCACGAGATGGCAAAGGACGAAGCGCGCCACGGCGCAGGC
>DXAJ01000098.1 GCA_019117085.1 Candidatus Gallimonas gallistercoris | reverse complement strand
GCCCGCGCGTTTCTGAAGGGCAGCGAACTTATACTTTTAGACGAGCCGACGAGCAACGTCGATTCCATCAACGAGGGCATGATCTTAAAATCGCTTGCCGAACAGAAGAGTAAAAAGAGCATTATTCTGGTGTCGCACAGGGAGTCCACCATGGCGATCGCAGACAGGATATATAAAGTTAATGCAGGTGTGATGAGCGAGGTGAAGTAAGTGGAAAACGAAAGAGTACAAAATCCGGACGTCGCGGCGCTCATCGAAAACACGCTTGAAATGCAGGCGGCAGTCGCCCCCAAACAGGCGGCATTTGCGGAAAAACTCAAAAAGCGCGAGGCGCGCGACAAGGACGAGAGCAAGATGTTCCGCCGTTACAAGATCAAGGACATCGTGTTCCTCGCCATCATCACGGCGTGCACGCTTGTGACGAGCGCCATTATGCCGCTACTCATCCACGTTCCCGTGTTCGGCATCATTCAGCTCGGGCTGGGGCTGCAATTTTCCATATTTCCCGTGATAGGGCTGATGAAGGTGCGTAAAGCAGGCTCTATGACCATTATTGGCATATTTATCGCTCTGTTTCTCGTGATGATGTTTCCGCCGATGGCGCTCATCGCCGTATGCGCGGTGGTAGTGGAACTGCTTGTCTTTGCAATCTTCCGCAGCTATAAAAACGACTGGGCGTGCGTTATGGCGGGCACGCTGTTTATGCCACTCACCGTGCCGCTTCTCTGGCTTTATTACAACGTGAACTACACTGTGACGGGTGCGGAAAATGAGGCGGTCACAATGTTTTTGGGCGCGACCGATCCGTGGGTGATCGTAGGCATGACGGCGGCGATTCTGGCGCTGTGCTTTGTCGGCTCGGTCATCGGAATGATAATATCGCGCGAACTCAAAAAGGCGGGGGTGCTCAAAAAGTGACGTTTTTCAGGTTCAAAACAAAACTATATCCGCTCATCGCCATAACTGCGTCGCTCTTTGTCATTATTTTCGGCTTGGTCGCGGCAAGGAACGAAAATCTTTGTTGGTACCTTCTCGGCGTACTTGCGTGGCTATGTATCTTCGGGTGCTTCAAAGGGGTGCTCAAAATGCTGCCCGCGTTCGTCGTGTTCGGCGGCGCGTTCGCGGGCATTGCCTACGCCTCGGCGGGCGGCGATTGGCAGGCGGCGCTCTCCATGTTCAATCGCTTCGGCGCGCTCTTTTTGGGCGTTGCACTCTCTATGTCGATTGCCGCCGTCCGAATGACACGCAGCCTTTCTCAGGTACATACGCCGCGTGCGATAACGCTCGGTATGCTCATCTCCATGTCCTTTGTTCCCATGCTCAAAGGGGAGATAGGGCGGGTGCGCGAGGCGATGAAAACACGCGGCGCAGGCAGCGTTCTCAACCCTAAAATACTCTACCGCGCCTTTTTAGTGCCGTTTGTTATGCGGCTCGTCAACATTGCGGACACGCTTGCGCTGTCCGTCGAAACGCGCGGCTTTACGCTGGGCGGCAGTCTGTACTCTATCTATAAAAAGGAATATCCCGCTCTTTCCGACGTGCTGTTTATTCTCGGAATTGTCGCGGGCGCGGTGTTGGTGGTCGTATTATGAACGCGATAGAATTAAAACAAGTCAATTTTTCCTACGACGGAAAGACCAAGATACTCGAAAACACCGATTTTACTGCAGAGTACGGAGAAGTGACGCTCCTTTCCGGGCATTCGGGCGAAGGGAAGAGCACTTTAATGTATATCGTTTCGGGCATCATCCCAAACGTCAATTACGGCGAACTTTCGGGAGAAGTCAAGATCGCGGGCGAGGACATCAAGGGCAAAAAGCTCGGCTATGTGTGCCGCAAGGTGGGCGTGGTATTACAGAACGCCGACGAGCAAATTATACAGAAGATAGTTGAGGACGAGATCGCCTTCGGCTGCGAAAATCTCGCCTTCCCGCCTGACAAGATACAAAAGCAGATCGACATCGTATGCAACCTCTTAAAGCTCGATAAAAGCTGGAAGTGCCGCACCCTTTCGGGCGGACAAAAACAACGGCTGATTACCGCAAGCACGCTTGCAATGGGGCAGAAAATAATTATTCTTGATGAACCCCTCGCCAATCTCGACAAGGACGGCGCGGCAATGCTGATGGGAACGCTCCGTTCGCTCGCGCAGGCGGGGTATTGTGTGGTCGTTATAGAGCACCGCCTCGACATGGTGCTTCCGTTCGTCGATACCGTGTGGCATATCGGCGACAGGACGGTAAAGAGAATAGAGGATAAGGCGGCATACTTGCAGGCACAGACGGCGAAAATCGGCGATAGTTGTCCCATATATGCGGGGCAATCGCCGCTGTTTGAACTCAGAAACGTAAAATTTTCCGTCAAAGACAGGGGAATTCTCAAAGATATATCGCTCGAGATCCCGAAGGGCGGCAGGACGGTTTTTCTCGGAGAAAACGGCTGCGGAAAGACCACTTTAATGCGGCTCATCGCAAGGCTGTATAAACCGACGGGCGGGAGCATTACGCAGTATATTGACGAAAAGTTCAAGCAAAAACCGCGCGGCAGCCGCGCTTGGTTCAAAAAGGTGGGCGTTGTCTATCAGAATCCCGACTATCAGCTCTTTATGCCGACGGTGGAAAAGGAGATAAACTTCGGCGCGTCTTCGCCGGAATATGCGGAGCATATCGCCGACCTTTTCGGTATCAAGCACCTTTGGCACCGCCATCCGCAGTCGCTCTCCGAGGGGCAGAAAAGGCGCGTTTCCATTGCCGCGGTCGTCGCGTGCGCTCCCGAAGTTTTGCTTTTGGACGAACCGACGGTGGGGCAGGACTATGACGGGCTCTGCCAGATGGTGGAGATACTCAACAAGCTCCACGAACAGACGGGCAACACGATGATCACCATCACCCACGACGTGCGCTGCGCCGAGGCGCTCTGCGACAGGGCATACCTCATCGCGGACGGCGTCGTTGAAAGAAGCGGCGGAAAAGAACTTGTACGGGAGTATTTCACGAAACAGCCCGAACTTTGCTCTCTGTCTTGACAATCTGCCTCAGCTAAGATACAATAGAGGAGACCAAACAAGGGGGCATATCCTTATGCCTGATCGAGTCCGGCTTGCAAAGGACGGGCAAGAAGTCGGCGTCTATTTACAAAATAAGTCGCCTTCCGCCGTTCGAATTGCGGCACAAAATTTCTGCCGTGATCTCAACAAAATTTGCGGCTGCCGCGCCTTCCTCACGGAAGAGGCGAATAGTGCCGTCTTCCTCATCGGCATCCTCGGCGAAGACGCCGAAATAGACGCGCTCGCAGGAGATACCGTCAAAGATCTCCGCGATGAAAGCGGAGAACTTCGTTGGGAGAGCTATCTCATTAAGCTTTTGAATGGCGGGCGCGCTGTCCTTGCGGGACACGGAAGAAGGGGAGCTATCTATGCCGTTTACGAACTTTCCCGCCTTTTCGGCGTTTCGCCTTGGTATTTCTTTGCCGATGTTCCTGTCAAAAAAAGCGAAGCACTCTTCCTTCCCAAAGACTTTTTGAAGATCGACTGGTCCTCCGTGCAGTACCGCGGCATCTTCCTCAACGACGAGGAGGAGCTCAACGCCTGGGCAAAGCTGCACACCAAAGACGGCACCATCGGTCCCACTATTCCATTGTAGAAAACCGCCCGCGCCTTCAAGAATATTGGCGGGAGAGCGTCGAACAAAATTCTTCCTATGAAGTGAGCTACACGATCGGCATGCGCGGCATCCACGATACGGGTTTTTGTACGCGCGCCATCGATTTAGACCCCACGCTTTCGGAAGAGGAGAAACTTTCCGCGCGCGTGCGCCTTCTCGAAACAGTCATTTCCGATCAGCGGGAGATCATCCGCTCCTCGCTGCATTTAAAACGCCCCGACGAAGCGTTGCAATTGTTTATCCCCTATAAAGAGGTCCTGCCCCTCTACGATGCGGGGCTTCGGCTCCCCGACGACGTCACCGTCATGTGGACGAACGACAACTTCGGGCACATCCGCCGCTATCCCGACGAAAAGGAGCAAACGAGAAGGGGAGGGCATGCGCTCTATTTCCATTCCTCCTATTGGTCGCCCGCGCCGCTGAGCTATCTCTTCATCAACAGCATCCCGCTCGCGCAGACGGGAGCGGAACTTCGAAAAGCGTATGAAAACGGCATCTGCAAGATTTGGGTAGATAATGTCGGCGCTTTGAAGCCGCTCGAACAGGACATGGAATATTTCCTCGCCTTCGGCTGGGATGCCGCCCGCCCCGAAGCCCTCGTTCACCGCGTGCACGATTATCTCACCGCGTGGTTCAACGAGCAGTTCTCGGGCAATTTCGGCGAAGAATGCGCACGCATCTACGAAGGCTATGCGCAGATCACCAATGTCTGCAAAGTGGAGCACCTTACCCGCGACGTCTTTTCTCAGACCGCTTACGGCGATGAAGCGGGGCGCAGGATCAACCGTCTCCAAGAGCTGTATACCCGCGTCTGCCGCGTGCACGATGCGCTTCCCGAAGCCGAGCGCGACGCCTTCTTCGAACTTCTCGGCATGAAGGTTTCGGCGTCTTACTTTATCAACGCGGCATTTTATTATGCCGACCGCAGCAGGCTGAGCTGCCGTCAGGGCAAGACGCAGTGTGCCGATGAATATGCGCGCCTTTCCCGCCTTCTGATGGGCTGCAAGCGGCAGCTTTTGCACTTTTACAATGAGACTATGGCAAACGGCAAGTGGAAGGGCATTTTAACGCCCGAAGCCTTTCCTCCGCCCGTATCTTGTCTCTATACGGACGCAAAGCCCGCGCTCTCCATTGGGGAAACGCAGATGGGCGTCATCGTATGGAACGAGGAGCAAGAGAGCGCTTCGCCCTGCCTCACGTTCGATGAAAAGGGCGTTCAGACCAAGTGGCTCGAGATCTTCAACCGCGGCTCGGGCAGCTTCTCCTTTACCATCGAAAACAACTGTCCCTTCCTCTCGCTCTCCGAAACGGAAGGGGAGGTCAAAACAGAAACGCGCGTCCTTATCACGCTCACGGGAACGCCACAAAACGGCTCTCTCCTCGTCCGCTCCGACAACGGCGAAGAAAGGCTCATCCGCATTGCTCCCGCGCCCGACCTATGGCTCACTTTTTCCGCGTCGGAGATGCAGCCTTCGCCCGCACATGGCTTCCGCCGCATTCCGTACCTTGACCGCATGCAGGGCGCCTGTATGGAAGCGCAGACGGGCGGCGCACGACTTGAAAGGAAGTTCACCCAACCCGTTTCGGGAGAGTGCACCGTAGAGCTTACGCGCTATCTCACGCTCGACAGAACGGGACGCATGCGCATCCGCGTGCTGCTCGACGGAAAGGCGCAGGAGCTCGAAAGCCTTGCAACGGACGAGTGGCGCCCCGGCTGGTTCGAAGCCGTGAGATACAACGGCGAAAAACTGCGCTGTACCTTTTTGGACGTATCGGCAGGCGAGCACACCCTCGTTCTGGAAGCAATCGACCGTTATTTCACGCTCGGCCGCGTCACGCTGTACTTCGGGGATGCGCCCGTGAAGAAGTCGCAGCTCGGCCCCGAACTGCCCGAAAGTCCTGCTTATGAAACTATCCCCGCCGTAGATGAGGCGGCGTTAAAGTCCGACGCACTTGCACGGTTCCATATTGCGGCAAAGGATGTCCCGCCCGTCAAGCTCACCTATGCGGGGCACGGCTATTGGAACATCGACCGCCTGTATGTTCCCAACGAGGAGCGTGATCAGGCATTCGCACCTCCCCGTTACCCCTTTGCGGCGGGGGAGAAGAAGGAACTCATCCCGCTCTTCGGGCGCGGGATCTTTGTAGAGACCGACGATAAGATTTGTCTCGAAGCGGAGCACGCCCTCGAAGAGAGCTCCCTTGCATGGCGCACAAGCGACAAAAGAGGGGTCATTTGGCAGCATCTTTCGGCGGAAACGGACGGCGGCACGGGGCTTGCCATGATGGTAGAAGAGCCTGGTCTCTATTGGGAGAAAGGCGGCCCTTCGCTCAACTTCCGCTGCCGCTTCACGGGCGGGAAGTACTATGTCTGGCTTTTGATGCGCTTCGACGACCCTTCCAACGACGCCGTAACGGTTGGCATCGATAAAATCATGCAGCCGAGAGGGGAGCAGTACGGCAGGGGCGGGTTCTTTACTTACAGCTCTCAGTTCCAATGGGTCTGGCTGCTGCTTTCCGAGCTCGAAATTCCAAAAGGGGAGCATGTCTTCGCCCTTGCCGCCGTCAAATCGGGGCTGCGCATCGACCGCATCTATCTCACGAAGGGAACAGAACTCCCGCCCGACGATCTTCATTTTACCGTCGGTCCGCGCAAAGAGGACTGAGAAAAAGAAATTTTGTCCTTCATCTTGACAACGCGCCCCAAACGTGCTATCATAAAGCAAACGGACGGCAGCGCCGCCCGCTTGGGAGGATATGAAATGAAACGAGCCAAAGAACTGCGCGCCGCGGCATGGGAAAAGAAAAAGGGACGGTGGGGGATGCTCGCCCTCGTCTGCTTCATCCAAGCGCTCATCATGGCGGGGTGCGCAGCGCTCTCGTTTGCCGTCGTCGGAGCTGTTGCCATTTTGCTCATTTCGGGGCCGCTCATCCTCGGGTTTTCAATGGTCTGTCTTTCCGTTTCCAGAAGGCAGGGAGCAGGGCTTTCCAAACTCTTCGAAGGTTTTTCGCGCTTCGGCGATTCGCTCGTCCTCTTTCTTTTGATGGATATCTTCATCTTCCTGTGGTCGCTGCTCCTCGTCATCCCCGGCATCATCAAGACGTATTCCTATTCGATGAGTTATTTCGTTTTGCAAGATCGGCCCGATCTTACGGGGAACGAAGCGAGAAAGCGTTCCATGTATCTCATGAAGGGGCACAAATGGAAGCTCTTCTGTTTGGACTTTTCGTTCATCGGGTGGTATCTTCTTTCCGCGCTCACGCTCGGCATCCTTTCGTTCTGGGTCACGCCCTATCACATGACGGCACGCGCAGAGTTCTATCAGGAGCTTTTAAAAGAAGAACAAGAGACGCAACAGCAGATCGCAAAAACGCAAGCGGCTGTTTCGTAAAATAGGGGGAGATGAGGCTGCCGAGGCATCTCGGCGGCCTCTCTTTTTTACCTTAAAATCGCATTTTGTTACAGCAAATTTGTCAAAATAGAGCAAATTTCGACGGCAAAATTTTTTTCGGGAAAAAATGTATTTTCCTTGTAAAATCGTTTGACTTTCTCCTTCGGATTTGCTAATATAGACGAGCGTTAAGCGATGCGGGTGTAGTTCAGTGGTAGAATCCCAGCCTTCCAAGCTGGTCGCGTGGGTTCAATTCCCATCACCCGCT
>DXAJ01000097.1 GCA_019117085.1 Candidatus Gallimonas gallistercoris | reverse complement strand
GTTTTCAAAGCCGCTTTATCGGGCATACGAATACCGCCATCCCCGGCGTGGAGATGAACGGCGGTTCTTTGGGGCACGGGCTTGCGGTGGGCGTCGGCATGGCGCTCGCGGCGAAGATGGACAAGAGAGTTTACCGCACCTATGTCGTCCTCGGCGACGGCGAGATGGCGGAGGGCAGCAACTATGAGGCGATGATGGCGGCGGCGCAGTACGGCTTGGACAACCTGTGCGCGACCGTCGATCTCAACGGGCTGCAAATTTCGGGTACGACGAAGGAAGTCATGAACAGCGCGCCGCTCGGTGAGAAATTCAAGGCGTTCGGATGGAACGTTATCGAAGTCATGGACGGGAACGATTGTTCGCAGCTCGTTTCTGCTTATGAGGCGGCAAAGAACTGCAAGGGGATGCCTACTGCCGTCATCGCGCACACGGTGAAGGGCAAGGGGGTCTCCTTCATGGAGAACAACGCGAAGTGGCATCACGGCGTGATGAGCGCCGAACAGTACGAGCGCGCGGTGCGCGAATTGGAGGCGATGTATGAATAAAGTGACCAACCGCCAGGTCATCTGCGATACGCTGCTTGCGGCGGCAAAGGAAGATCGGAATATCATCGTCGCCTGCTCCGATTCGCGCGGGTCGGGCTCGATGACGGCGTTTTTTGAGCAGTTCCCTGCCCAAAGCGTGGAAGTGGGCATTGCGGAGCAGGATCTCGTCTCCATTTCGGCGGGGCTTGCGGCGTGCGGGAAGAAGGTGTTCGCCGTCTCGCCCGCCTGCTTCCTCTCCACCCGCTCCTATGAACAGGCGAAGGTGGACGTCGCTTATGCGGAGACCAACGTGACGCTCGTCGGCATTTCGGGGGGCATTTCCTACGGGGCGCTCGGCATGACGCACCATTCTTTGCAGGATATAGCGGCAATGGCGGCTCTCCCCGGGATGCGCGTGTATCTTCCTTCCGACCGCTTCCAAACGAAAACCGTCGTCGAGGAATTGCTCCAGGACGAAAAGCCCGCCTACATCCGCGTTTCGCGCAGTGCGAGCGAAGATCTCTATTCCGAAGACACCGTTTTCTCGGGCGGCGCAAAGGTGCTGAAAGAGGGGAAGGACGTGCTGTTTGTCGCCTGCGGCGAACTCGTTGCGCCCTGCCTGCATGCGGCGGAGCTTTTGGAAAAAGAGGGCATTTCGGCGGGCGTTGTCGATGCCTACCGCGTCAAGCCGCTCAATGAGGAACTTATTTTGAAGGCGGCGGAGGGGGTGCGCCTTGTGGCGGCAGCAGAAGAGCATTCCCCCTACGGCGGGCTGTTTTCGATGACGGCGCAGCTGTTCTCTTCGAAGTGCCCGAAGAAAGTCGTGGGGCTCACCCTGCCCGACGGGCATATCGTCACGGGGACGCAATCGGAGGCCTTTCAGTACTACGGGCTGACCGCAGAAGGCATCGCAAGGCGCGTGAAAAAGGAGCTCGCATGAAGACGGTACTTTGTATCGACCAGAGCACGCAGGGCACGAAGGCGCTCTTTCTCGATGAAGAGGGGCGGGTGATCGCGCGCGCTGCAAGGCCGCACAGACAGATCGTCGACGGGCGGGGATATATCTCCCATGACCTCAATGAGATCTGGCAAAACGTGCTTCTTGTCGCCCGCGAGTGCGTGGGGGAGAATGCCGCGAGCGTGAAAGCGGTCGGCATCTCCAATCAGAGAGAGACGAGCTGTATGTGGAACGATGAGGGCCCGCTTGCAGATGCCGTCGTGTGGCAGTGCGCGCGTGCAAAGGAGATCTCCGACGCGCTCGCTCCGTATGCGGAAGTCATTCGCCAAAAGACGGGACTGCCGCTTTCGCCCTATTTCCCCGCGGCGAAGTATGCATGGCTATTGCAGAATACGGAGAAAAGCGGGAAAGTGCGCTTGGGCACCGTTGACAGCTTTCTCGTATGGAAGCTCACGGGCAATTTTTATACCGACTATTCCAATGCTTCGCGCACGCAGCTCTTTGATCTCCATACGCTGCAATGGGATGAGGAGCTGTGCCGCCTCTTCGGCGTGCCCGTCGAAGCGCTGCCCGAGGTCAAAGACAGCGACGGGGTGTTCGGCTATACCGACCTGGGCGGCATTCTCCCCGAACAGGTGCCCGTGTGCGGCGTTCTGGGCGATTCGCACGCCGCACTCTTCGCCGAAGGATGCCTTGCCGCGGGGCAGCTCAAAGTCACCTACGGCACGGGAAGCTCCGTGATGATGAACGTGGGGGAGAAATTCGTTGAGAGCCGTTGCGGGCTCGCCTCTTCGCTCGCGTGGAAGCGGAAGGGGAAAGTCAGTTATGTGCTCGAAGGGAACATCAATTATTCCTGTGCCGTCATCACCTGGCTGAAAGACGATCTGGGGCTCCTGAACGACGCGAAGGAGGCGGGCGTGTTGGCGGCGGAGGCGAACGAGCGGGATGAGACGGTGCTCATCCCCGCCTTTTCGGGGCTTTCGGCGCCCTATTGGAAGCCCGATGCAAGGGCCGCCATCCTCAACATGAGCCGCACGACGGGCAAAAAGGAGCTTTGCCGTGCGGCGGAGGAGAGCATTGCCTTTCAGATCGCCGATATTCTGGATGCGCTCCGCGCCGATACGGGGCTCGAAGCCCGCGAAGTGCGGGCGGACGGCGGCGCCGCGGGGGATGCGTTCCTCATGCAGCTGCAGGCGGACGTTTCGGGGGCAAGCGTGCTTGCTTCCTGCGAGCGCGAGCTTTCTCCCCTCGGGGCGGGCGTGCTTGCGGGCATTGCGGCGGGGGTGTACCAAGAGGACGTCCTCCAAGGCGAGGTGCGCCGTTTTACGCCCCGCGAAAATGCGCGCGTCATAGCTTCCCGCGCTCGCTGGAAAAATTGTCTGAAACAGCTATAAGCACAAAAGCCCGCGAAGTGCGGGTTTTTTTGCGGCAAAATAGAAAACGATTTGATACAAAATAAAACAATTTTGCAAGACGAGGAGGGGCGGTTTGTGCTATCATAGAGAAAAACTCCGGAGGCAAAAGATGGACGAACAAGCAGTCAAGCAATTCAGAGACTACATGATCGAGGCGGGCAGGCGCAACAGAGAACAGAAGTACGAGAAATACCGCCGCCTCAACGCATTCTGCGAAAAGGGGCAGATCTTGTTTACGGGCTCTTCGCTCATGGAATATTTCCCCGTCGTGGAGATGACGGAGGGGATGACCGAGAAGAAGGTCTATAACCGCGGCGTGGGGGGCTCGACTTCCTTTGAGTTCCTCGATCATATCGATGCGGTGCTCTTCGATTTGGAGCCGAGCGTTGTCTTTTTGAACATCGGCACCAACGATCTGAGCAGGCCCGACTATTCGCACGAGGGCTTGAAGGAGCGGTACCGCTTTATCTTCACGCAGATCGCGGAGAGACTGCCCGATACAAAGGTGTATTTCATGGCGTTCTATCCCATGAACGAAGCGAAGATGTCGCACCCGATGGCGTTCGGGCTGCGCACGAACGAGCTCACAACGGAAGCCAACGCCGCCGTGAAGGAAGTGTGCGCGGAGTTCTCGTTTGTGGAGTACCTTGACTGCAACGAGGGGCTCAGAGACGAGGCAGGCCGGCTCAAAGAGGAGTTTGTGATCGACGGCGTGCACATGTGGCCCGAGGCGTATGCGCTCGTTCTGGAAAAGCTTAGGCCTTACTTGGAGGCGCTGTGATGAGCGCTGTCATTTCCGCCTTTGAAGCGGTGATGCTCGTCTGCTTCGGCGTGAGCTGGCCCGTTTCCGTCGTCAAGTCTTACCGCGCCCGCACAACAAAAGGCAAGAGCATCCTCTTCCTGCTTGCGATCTGGATCGGCTATGTGTTCGGGCTTGCGGGCAAAATTTTGCTCGCCGTAGAGACCGGGAGCATCCCTTATGTGCTCTTTATCTATGCGTTCAATCTTATCGTTGTGTCGCTCGATCTCATCTTATACTTCCGCAATCTGCGCCTTGATAAAAAGGCGGCGGGAAACGGAGTGAAAGAGTAAGTGATGGTTTGTATCGCCGCGGCGGCGGGGCAATGAGCCCCGCCGCCGCGGCTTTCAAAAAGGCGCCCTGCGGCTTTTGCCGCAGGGCGCACCATATTGATTTGCTTCGTTAATTTGCTTCGTAGCCGTTCGGGTTATGGCTTTGCCAGTTCCACTGGTCGCGGCACATCTCCTCGATGCCGTTCTCCGCCTCCCAGCCGAGCTCTCTCTTTGCCTTGGAAGCGTCCGCATAGCAGGCGGCGATGTCGCCCGCGCGGCGGGGCTTGATCTCGTAGGGGAGCGTCTTCCCGCATGCCTTTTCGAAGGCGTGGATCATGTCGAGCACGCTGTAGCCGACGCCCGTGCCGAGGTTATAGACGTGCACGCCCGCCTCCCTGCAGCCCTCGATGGCGGCGATATGCCCGCGCGCGAGGTCGACGACGTGGATATAATCTCTCACGCCCGTGCCGTCGGGGGTGGGGTAGTCGTTGCCGAAGACGCCGATCTTTTGGAGCTTCCCGCTCGCCACCTGCGCCACATAGGGCATCAGGTTGTTGGGGATGCCCTTGGGGTCTTCGCCGATGAGCCCCGAAGCGTGCGCGCCCACGGGGTTGAAATAGCGCAGCAGGATGATGTTCCATGCGTTGTCTGCACGGAAGACGTCGCGCAGCATGAGCTCCTGGAAGTACTTGCTCGTGCCGTAGGGGTTGGTCGTGCCGCCGATGGGGCTCTCCTCGGTGAGGGGGAGGTGTTCGGGAGTGCCGTAGACGGTCGCAGACGACGAGAAGACGAGCTTCTTGACGCCATGCGCCTTCATCGTTTCGAGGAGCACGAGAGTGCCGTAGAGGTTGTTGTCGTAATATTCGATGGGTTTTTGCACGCTCTCGCCCACCGCTTTGAGCCCCGCGAAGTGGATGACGGCGTCAAACGTGTTCTCCGAAAAGATGCGTTCCATCACAGCGCGGTCGCGGATGTCCGCATGGTAGAATGCGACCTCTTTGCCCGTGATCTTTTGAACGCGGCGGAGCGATTCTTCGCTCGAATTGGAAAGATTGTCGACGACTACGACGCCGTAGCCGCGCTCCAGAAGTTCCACCACGGTGTGGCTGCCGATGTAGCCCGCGCCGCCCGTTACCAAAATGTTTTGCATACCGTCCTCCTTAAAAATGCCTGATCCTGACGCCGTCTTCGATGCTCGTATCGTAGAAGGCGGCGGTGTATCCCGTCTCTTGGGTGTATTTTTTGCCGACTGCCTGCTTGAAGGCTTGTGTCTTGCCCTGTTCGACAAGGCTTATCGTGCACCCGCCGAACCCGGCGCCGATCATGCGCGAGGCGATGCAGCCCTCCGTCTCCCGTGCGGCATACGCAAGGGCGTCGGGCTCTTTGCCCGTCACTTCATAGAGCTTGGAGAGCGAGTCGTGCGAAGCATTGATGAGCTTTGCAAGCGTCTGAATATCGCCTGCTTTGAGGGCGGACGCCGCCTCTTTGACGCGCGCGCATTCGTAGACGACGTGCTGCGCTCTTGCAAGAAGGGGGCTAGATAAGACGTGTTTTGCACCTTCGAACGCTTCGGGCGTGATGTCGGCAAGGCAGCTTGCCTCGGGGAGCTCCTTTTGAAGGAGGGAGAGCGCTTCGTCCGTTTCGGCGCGGCGTTCGTTGTATTTGCTCGTTACGAGCGCGTGCGGCTTGTTGCAGTTGGCGACGATGAGTTCGTACTGTTCAAGCTCCAAAGGGATGTACTCGTACTCGAGCGTCTTGCAGTTGAGAAGGATGGCTTTGTCCTTTTTGCCCATCGCCGAAGCGAACTGATCCATGATGCCGCAGTTGACGCCGCAGTAGGTGTTTTCCGCCTTCTGCGAAAGGAGAGCGATGGTCGTAAGGTCGTACGTTTCGCCCGTGAGTTCGCGCATCGCGACCGCCGTTGCGACTTCGATGGCGGCAGAGGAGGAAAGCCCGCTCCCGAATGGGACGGAGCAGGAGTAGTAAAGATCGCAGCCGATGAGGGCGTGCCCCGCCTCTTTGAGGACGGAGAGGACGCCCGCCTGATATTTGCCCCAGCCGAGCGACTTGTATTCTTCCAAAGAGTCGAGGGAGAGCTTTGCCGTCTCGTCGAGGTCGTCAGCATAGACGTTGACGACATTGGTGCCGTTGGGGCGCGCGAGCACGCGGCAGCAGAGGTTGAGCGAAGCCGGCATGACGAGCCCGCCGCAGTAATCGACGTGTTCGCCGATGAGGTTGATGCGCCCCGCCGCGCTCACTTCGAGCGTGGGGGAGTGGGAAAATACCTTACAAAAATGTGTCGTGATGTCCATACGTCAGACCTCCTCAAATCCCATCGAACGCAGGAATGCGTCAAAGCCCTGCCTGCCCGTTTCGTCGTTCTTGAATACCGCCGTGTTGTCGAGAATGGCGGCGCACGTCTTGTTGACAAAGTCCTTCACGCGCGCCTCGGCTTCCTCTTTCGAGGCGGCTCTGCCTTCCGAAAGCAGCGTCTTGATCATATTGCGGTGGATGGAAAGATCGTTTTCGGGGTCTCCAAGCGCTCGTTCGTCGTATCCGGCGTCTCCCGAGAGGATGTCGGCGATCGCCGCGAGCTGGCGCTTTAAGCGGGGCGGCAAAATGAAGAGCCCCATCGCTTCGATGAGCCCGATGCCCTCGCTATTGATGTTGAGGTGCTCGGGGTGCACATGGAAGATGCCGTCGGGGTATTTCTCGTCCGTGCGGTTGTTGCGCAGGATGATGGTGAAGGAGTACTTGTCTCCGATCTTGCGG
>DXAJ01000096.1 GCA_019117085.1 Candidatus Gallimonas gallistercoris | reverse complement strand
AAAGCATAATCCAAGTGTTGTCCGTGTAGAGTTCCAGCATGGCGTCCGCTTTGATGTTCATGCCTGCATACGGCGATCCGCTCGCACTCGCCCACAATGCGATTTGGATCTCTCCCTCTCCGGGCTTTTCCTCTTCGGGCATATCCTCGCCGCAGACGTCGCACTTGCCATCGCCGTCCTCATCGACGTGCTCGGTGCAAGGCGTGTCGGGCTGGTCGGGTTCGTCCGGTTCATCGGGCCCGGGCGTTTCGCCCTCCCCCACCTTGTTCGCCACGGGATCGAGCGTAAAATCGAGCACACCCGCGCTCGGGATGGAGACGCCGATCGTGTACTTGCCGTCCGCAGGCTCATATTCTTTGACGACGCCGCTCTCCGCGCCGTCCAGCATGGTGGGATTTTCGATGCTCTCATCCCAATATCCGGTCAGAGAGAGCGTGCCGTAGCTGCCCTCCTCCCCTTCGAGCTCCCAATTCCCCGACATATACGAAGAATAGCCGTCCCCTGAATCGACCATCACATGAAAGACATAGCCGTAGCGTTCGCCTTCCACGGGCTCTGCGGGCTCTTCCCTGTACTCGAACGAAAGATAGCCGCTGCCGACGCCCGCCCAGAAGGACTTCGCCTCCGTCACATAGATGGCGCCCTCGGTGACCTGCGGTTCCTCGGGCTTGCATGCCGCCATGGTACCTGCGCCGAACGTCAGCGCAATGCACGCCATCAGAATGCCTGTTGCTTTTCTCATCTTTTCCTCCTTGGTTATATTGTTTCGGGCGATGCCCGATGTTTCCATTTGGATCTCATGATCGTTTCATGATGTCAGAATGCGGAATATTATCGTTTTGTGATAAAATCATACATCGATTTATCGCAAAAGTATTGCATTGCGCTCCGAAATATTGTAAAATTATCCACGGAGGAAAAAATATGACAACTCAAGCCATCCTGCGCACTTTGGAACTCCTGTACGCGACGCACGAACTGCCCGTTGCGTGCTTTCAGGAAAACTTGTCGCTTCTTCATGCTTACTGTTCCTGTCCGGGCTATGCGCCCGTCTTTTCTGCCATAGCGGGCAGGGCGCCGAGCGACCAAGACATTTCGCTCGTCAGCGGCTACGCGGGTCTTTACGGCGCGGTACGCATCAGGGAAAGCGGACAACTCCTCATCACGGGGCCCTTCCTCAACAAGAAGCCGGACGAAGCTCTGCTCGATACGATCCTTCATGACTATGAACTTCCCTGGGAGGAGCGGGAACCGTTGAAGCAGTTCTTATTTTCCCTGCCCCGATACCCCCTCAACCGATTCCTGAATTTTGTCGTTCTTCTCAATTACCTCTTTAACGGGGAAGATGTTTCCGTAACGGAATATTTCAAGAATGCCCTTCCGCGCCTGCAAAACAAGATCGGAGAGAAGCATTCCAAAGAGATCTTAAAAGAGGCCGACATTTCGCACGGGACTTACAACTTTGAACAACAGCTTTTATCTTACGTTTCGGCGGGAGACGTCGCTGGGATATACGCCTTTTTCGATGCGGTGTCGCGCAGCGCGCCCATGACGGAGGGGAAAGTCGCCGACGACACATTGCGGCAGGCAAAAAATATCTTCATCGGGCTTATCTGCATGGTCGGAAAAGTGGGCGCCATCCGCGGCAACCTCGATATCGAACAGACCTATCAGCTCATCGACCTCTATACCCAGGAGTGCGAACGCTGCTCTTCGGTGAGCGCGGTCGATCAGCTGCGCTATACCGCCATCATGGACTTTACCCAGCGCGTCGCGGAACAGAAGCACCCCGAAGCTTATTCTACCGACGTCTATCAGGCGCTGCAATTTATCAAAACGCACACCAACCAGCCCATCGGCGTTGCGGATGTCTTGGAGCATGTCGGAAGAAGCCGTTCGCAGTTCATGGAACAGTTCAAAAAAGAGACGGGCGAGACGATCGGAAAATACATCGTCAAAGCAAAGCTGCAGGAAGCAAAGCTGCTTTTAGCCTATTCCGACCGCCCCCTTTCGGAAATTTCCAACTTTTTCTTCTTTTCCAGCCAATCCTACTTTCAGAACCTGTTCAAAAAGCAGTTCGGCGTCACGCCCCTCGAATACCGAAGAAAACACCATAAAGAATGAGCGGCCGCAGCCGCTCATCTTTTTTCCCCAAGGACGATTTTACAAAATCGGAAACCTTCTTTACAATACACACGCCCGAACTTGTGTTATCATCGAAAAAAGGCGGTAAACAGCATGATCGGTATCAACACATTCGGGCTTTCCGAACTCCTTCGCACGAACTTTTACGGCACTTTGCAAAAGCTGTATTCCTGCGGCTTCGGCGTCCTCGAGCCCTGCATCCTCTTTGACGAGTACAGCTTTGCCCCTGTGCGGGCAGCGACTCACGCCAACCTTCGTCATTACCGGCTGGACGGCGGCATCTGGTTCAGCGGAAACAACGCAATAAAGCGCCTTGAAACAGCACGCAGCCTCGGCTTTACCGTCCTCTCGGTCCAGTCTTCGCTTGCGCTCGCCCCTTTCTTAAAGTACGGCTTCGAAGAGGCCGTCCATTTCCTAAAAGAACAGAATATCCGCTATCTCGTCGTCAGCCCCATGAAAAAGAGTACGGCGCTGGCAAAAAAGCTGATCCCTTATTTGCAAAGCGCCGCAGTGATGCTCGAAAAACAGGGGCTTTCGCTCGTCCTTCACAACTACGAACACGAATGCCTGCCCGAGGCAAACGGAGAGACCCTTTCTCGATCTCTATCTGAAAAGCGTACCTTCGCTCAAATTGGAGCTCGACGTCGGCTGGGCGCACTATGCGGGCAGCGATGCCCTTTCCGTCATGCAAAAATACCGCGATCGGCTCGTCCTCCTGCACCTCAAAGACGTAAATAAAGGTGCGCCGCGCAGCCATTGCTTTACCGCCATAGGCGAAGGAGACCTTCCCCCTGCCGCCGTCTTAAAGGAAGCGGCTTCTCTTCCCCGCTTGGAGAAGAACGGCATCCTCATCGACCAGGACAGGAGTGAAGGTGATCTTTTATCCGACCTCGAACGCGGCGCAAAGAATGTATATTCCCTGCTCGGAATATGAAGGCACGCCGTCTGCTTCCCGCCCTGTCGGCAATGATCGCCGATCCGCTTCGGCGCAGGAAAGGAACGGCTTTTGTCTCGCTCCTTCTGAATGCCTGTTATATCGTCTATCTCACAGCCGTTGCCGCCGCCCATTCTTCCGCTTGGTACGGAACGCTCGCGGGATATTATATCTCCGTTTGGCTCATCCGCGGCGGCATCTCCTTTGCGACCCATCGAGCAAAAAAACGAGCAAGACTCCGTGCGTCTTGCCCGAAAAAATACGTTGAATTTTCTGTTCGTCGGATGCGCGCTCCCATTTCTGGGCGGGGTGATGGCGGCTGCCGTCATCCAGATGGCGATCGGCTCCTATCCGGACAGCACAGGAATATCAAACATCGTCATCAACGCAGTTTTTGCCGCCGCAAAACTGACATCCGCGCTCGTGCAGTTTGTCCGCGCCCGCCTGATGCCCCACCCCGTCGCCCGTGCCATGCGCATCCTCGGCATGATCTCGGCGCTGATGTCGCTCTTGTCGCTCGCCGTTTCCATCGTCGCCGTCTGCGCAAACGGCTATACTGTGTGGGAGCTGATCTGCGCATTCGGGGGCGCCGTATGCGGCGCGACGCTCGCCTCGGGCGCCTATATGATCGCACTCGCCGCCAAAGAATGGACAAGAAAGACGTATTTTTCCTTCTCAGGCTGGCAGCCTCGCCGTAAAGGCATTTATTCCAGCGTAAAGCCCAAAAGTTCCAAAAAACCGCGCTCGATATGAAATTCAAGCGCCGAGTTTTCTTCCCCGCCCGCGATCGAGCCGCGCACGCTTTCCCAGGACTTGCTTGAACATTCGAGCGTACAGAACGTCTTCTTTCCGTCCGAAACGCGGATGCGCCCCCTTCCGCGCGCTTTCAGCACAATGGAGCGCGTCCCTAAAAGATCAAAGGAAAGATACCGCACCAGAACGCCGCGGGTAAGGTTCGTTAAATAGCGTTCGCTGCCGTCATCCATCACCATGGGGAGACCCTTGAAGGTGCGGTTTCCGCCGTGCGGCATCTTTCCGTTGGTCAGATGGCAGCAGATGACGGCAGGATACTCCCCTTCCCCTCTGAGCGGCCCGCCGTTGAGCCCGCAGCTCGAGATCGGGACCTGCGGGATGCTCCCGTCCTCCATGATCTCGATGGGCTCGGCGCACGCCTGACGAGAATAGTCGCTCCCGTGCGACTGGCGGTGATAAAAGACATACCACTTTCCGCCGATCTTTTCGATGCCGCCGTGCGTGGTGCCCGTATGGTTGAGGCGATCTTTCTGCTTTCTGCCCAGAAAACCCACATCGCCGTTGGAAACGACCGTTCCGCCGAATACAAAACCGCGGTCGGGATATTTGCTCGTCGCATAGCAAAGCTCATGATTGCGCTCAGAGGAATAGAGGAAGTAATAGGTATCGCCGATCTTACGGATGGACGCCCCTTCATAGAATGCATGGCCTAAAAAGCCGTTGGTTTTGGAAGGAACGGGCAGGATATGCGGCGTACAGGAGCGCACCGTCATCATATCGTCGTCAAGGACGAGCATGAAGGGCCCGAGCGGGTCGTTTCCGCCCCCGAACACTTCGGGCGGGCGGTGATAGACGGCGGAAGCGATCTTTGCCATCACAAAACGGTTGCGGCGCGTGATCTGCATCCCGCCCCACAGCCCCGTGCCGCCGTAGAGGCGGATGACGCCGCCGTCGTTGATCACGGCGGGATCGAAGAGCACGCAGTCCTGAAAGGGCGTGCCGTCGGGGTGTTTCACTTCGCCGAGATAGGTAAATTTCCCGTCGGGCGCATCGCTGACGGCGACGAGGATGGGCCCGTCATATCCCCCCTTCCCCTTGTCGCCCGCAGGGCAGCAATAGAGATAATATCTTCCGTCATTTCCCCGCACACAGTCGGGCGCATAGAGGTAGGGGCGCTCTTCACTATAGTAGGGCGTATCTTTCGGCGAGAAGACGATTCCCGAAGAAGTCCAATTCCCGAGATCGTCCACGGGCGCCGACCATACCTCATAGCCGAGCATGCAGAAGGTATTGCCGCCCTCTTTGTCGTGCGAGCCGTATAAATACACCCTGTCACCGAAGACGTGCGGCTCCCCGTCGGGGATATAAGTATCGAGCGGCAAAAACGGATTGAATGCCTGTTGTTTCATGAATGCCTCCTTATCTTGTGTTCGGCAAAATCATGTATCGCGTTGGTGGGCAAACCGTCAGAGCTTTGCAAGAAAGGCGTCTGCGCGGCCGATCCAGCCCTCCGCGCCTGTTGCGGAGCCGTCGCCGAACCCGTGCGGCGCGCGCGGGAAGATATCGAGCTGAACCGCGATCCCCTTCTCTTTGAGAA
>DXAJ01000095.1 GCA_019117085.1 Candidatus Gallimonas gallistercoris | reverse complement strand
CGAGCTTTCCTCTCTCGTGACGGTCAACGAGAAAGAGGGCGTGCTGGGGGTCGCCGTGAAGGGGAACGAGCTTTTGCGCCTTCTCGGTATCGATCTCGGCACGTTCGAAGTGGGAGATATTTCGCTGCACGTGAGCGAAGGAGAAGTGCGCGTGGAAGCGCTCGGGGCGAACGTCGTTCTGAGCGAAGGGGAAACGCCCCGCTTCGACGGAAACGAGTATATCGATATTCTTCCCTATGCAAAGACGCTGATCAATATCTTCTCTTCGCATTTCTTCCGCGCCGAGATCGACGTCGAAGTCGGGTCTCTCGCGGTATCGGGTACCGTGTCGTTTGAGCTCGATCCCGTCGCGTTCCGCGCGCAGCTTTTGCTCTCGGCGGGCGGGGCGCCCAAGCTCGTCACGGTGGAGTATGCGGAGAACGACCTCTTTTTGACGATAGACGGCGTTCGTCTCAAAGCGGATGCGGATGAACTTTTAAAGCTTCTTTCTTCTTCTCTCTCGCTCGACAGGGAAGAGGACGAAGAGGCGGTCGATTATCTGAAAAACTTCCTCTCTCTCGATTTTTCCAAAGTCGTGCACGAGCTTTCGGAAGAGGACGGCGCGCTCTATGCGCTCGTCAACGGAAACGAGATCATGCGTGCGCTCGGCATCCGCGAGCTGACGGGATACATCGAAGTTCAGGTGGATGAAGACAGCATTTCCCTCTCCTGCGCCGCGTATCGCGTCGCGCTGACGCTTTCGGCGGGCGATCCCTTTTATATCGATCGCACGGATCATATCGACGTCGGCCCCATGCTGGAAAAACTTTTCGACATGGCGGAGGCAAAGGCGTTCTCCTTTGACGGCAGCCTTTCTTTGGAGGCGGGCGGCGTTCAGCTTTCCGTCAATATCCTGCGCGGCACGCTTTCGTGGGAGAACGGTTTTTCGGCGGTCGTGGAAGGCGAGATCGCATTGGGAGGGGGCTGGCAGCGCTTTTATCTTTCGGCGAATTCCTCTTCCATCCGCATAGCGTTGGGGGATTTGGGCATTTCGCTTGCGTATGACGAATTTTCGGACCTCGGGGAGCTTGCCTCCCGCTTGATGGAGGAGCTTGCGCCCGCGGCGGAACGGCTGAATATCACCCTTCCCGATCTTTCCTCCGTGACGGGGCTCTTGGAAAACTTCCAAGCGATCTCGGGAGGGCTCGATCTTTCTTCCGTCGATTTGGGACAGCTCCTCGGCGGGCTGACTTTAAAAAAGGTCCCGGGGAGCCTCTTCGGGGTGGAGATCGGCGCGCTTTCGCTTACGCTTACGGAAGAGCGCAGCGATATCGCCTCCGTGGGGATCGGATATTCGGGCGAAGGATTTACGCTGGATGCCGCTCTTACGATCGATGAGTCCCGCGGCAGCATCTCGATGCCCCGCGTTCCCTATCTCGGCGTAGAAGAGATCGAAGAACTTTCGGGCTATCTCACTTCGGCTGCCCGTCTTTTGGGCGAGGACTGCATCAAGGCACAGCTCACCTTTGACGGCATTACGCTCGATATTTGGCTGGATAACCGCGAGACTTCGGAGAGCGGCGGGGCGGGCGTCTATGTCTCCGTGAGCCGCTTTGCAGGGCAGGAAGGCTATGTGCCGCTCGAACTTTGGGCGAGTGCAGAAGAGTTCAAGTCCATCCTTGCTTCGGCGGGCGCGCTCCTCGGCGTGGAACTGCCCGTCATGGGCGACAGCTTGGATCAAGATATTGCCGCCCGTCTCCAAGTCATCGGCGAAAGCCTCTTTACGACGCTGCGCTCGGAACTCGGGGATCTTCTCGGGGGCAGCGGCAGCGTTTCCAAGGAACTCATTTCCGATTTTTCGATGAACGAGGATGGCGTTTCCCTCACCCTCGGCGGGGGTGCGCTCGGCTTGGGGAGCGATCTTTCCCTCTTTTTGAATAAGCCCGCAGAGGGCACGGCGTCGCTCGCGGGCGGCATCGCCACGGGGGGAACACAGATCGGCTTCTCGCTGACGGGCGATACGATGCCCGCTTTGCCCGAACAGTCTGCGGAAAATGCGCTCGTCGGGAAGTATGAAGTGACGGGCATCGGTGCGCTCCTTTCCTCTCTTGCCAAGACGGCGACGCATAAGGCAACGGAAGAGGAGTTCGTCGGCGGAACAGCGGAGAGCGCGGACGACATCCTGCTCAACCGCACCTTCTTTATCGACGGAAGCATTGAGGTGGATGCTGCGCTCGATCTCGGGCTTTTTGAGATCCCCATCAAAGATTATGAGATCGCTTTGCAGGCGCTCTCGGTCTCCATCCACGAGGACGGGGAGATTTCCCTCAATGTGCGCCTTCAATATGACGATCTGAAATTTGTTGTCGATCTCATTCACGGCTCGACGCTCGATCTCACCTTTAAGGGCGATATGATCTATATGCGCCGCGTGTCGGGCGGGGAAACATTGTATCGCGCGATGCCGCTTTCGGTGTTCGGCGAGACCATCATGGAACAGCTCGTCTTTATGTTCAATATGAGCGATACCGTGGCGAACATGCTTTCCGATATTTCGCCCGAGGAGAACGGGAGCGAGGAGGCGGGCGATCTCGGCGCGCAGGCAGGAAATATCCTGAGCGGCTATGAGTATTTGGAAGAGAGCGGGAAGTGGGTGCTCACCTTCAACGGCGGTGCACTGACGGGCAATGTGCTCGGCGATATCGAAGTGACGCTCGGGACGGACGAAAACGGCTGCATTTCGAGCCTCGGCGTCATCGCGGGTATGGAAAAATCCCTCTTCAAGGTCGATCTTTCCGCCGATCTCACTTTGAAAAACGCCGGGGAGAACTTCGCAAATGTCGGAGAATACACCGACCTTTCGGCGGAGCTTTCCGAAGGCATGGGCGCCGCCATCGAAGAAAACAACGAAAACGGCTGGA
Source organism: Candidatus Gallimonas gallistercoris (assembly GCA_019117085.1). Lineage (GTDB taxonomy): Bacteria > Bacillota > Clostridia > Christensenellales > Borkfalkiaceae > Gallimonas > Gallimonas gallistercoris. Next base: position 17,694 of record DXAJ01000095.1, on the reverse strand, counting down.
CTTCTCACCTCGAAGCCGCAAAGAGCACGGTCTCCTTTGTCGTGGACGGCGAGACGGTCGAAACGCAGGACGTGTTCGTGAGCGGCGACAAAGTCTTATCCGAACTTTCCTATCCCGATTTAGAGGAAAGGGAGGGCTATACCGCAAGCGGTTGGACGCAGAACGGACTCACCTATACCGCGAAGTATGTGCCGAACGTCTATTTCCTGCATTTTGAAAGCGACAGAGCGGTCGAAGGTTGGTCGCAGGAGAATGGAAAGTGGACGTTTACGCTGGAATATGCTTACGGCACACAGGGGTTTGAGCTTCCTTTTGCCAAAGACTTAGAACAGTACATCGCTTATTTTACGGACGAGGCGGGGGTTCGGTACAGAAGCGCGGAAGATCTTTTGACTGTGCTTTCCGACAAGACTTTGACAGCAGTCTGGGAAGAAAGAGAGTACACCGTCACCTATACGGACGGCGATACCGTGCTCGGAAGCGAGGTTCTGCACTATGGGGATGCCCTTACCTTCCCTCAGGCGCCTGAAAAAGAAGGCTATCGGTTCGTCGGTTGGGATACCGCCGAGTCTACCGTTACGGGCGATATGACGATCGAAGCTCTGTATGAGCCGCTTTCCTTTACCGTGACGATCGTGAGTTCGCTTCCCTATGAAGGATTTGTAGAAGCGGAGAACTGCTATCTCTATACATGTGAATATACTTACGGGTCTTCCGCCATCCAACTGGATGACTTGTCCGATGTATCGGGATATTGGTTTGGCGGATTCTATACACGCCCCGATGGGAAGGGCAACCAAGTGAACGCGGTGGAGGGGATCCTTGCCGATACGACATACTACGTTTATTGGCAGGACAATACCGTTCGCGTTCGCCTCTATTCCGATCTCGAACTCGAAGGCGCGCAAAAGGATGAAGAGGGTTACTTCATCGAGAAAACTTTCAACGACACTTATGCGCTTTCGGATGCGCCCGCGATCGAGGGCTATCGGCAGCTTGGCTGGTGGGTCGAGTCGGACGGCGGCTGGAAGCCCGTTGACGATGTGCTTGAATTCTACGGGCAGGACGACGTACGCATCTGGGCGGTGTGGATGCAGGAGATCGAGATCGGGATCAGTGATTTTTCGGTCAACGTAACGGATATTTTGGTGTCGAAAGTGGTCACCTACAATATTCACGGCACGGTAGAGGGCGGTAAGATCGTCGGCGCGCACGGGTCTCAGATTTTCCCGAGCGAACCGACAAAAGAAGTCAACTACCTCGTGTATGGGAACGGGAAACAAGATGTGCTGTCGGGCGGCGAAGCGGAAGCGATCGAAGAAGGGGCTTTCGGAAAGAGCAAGATGACGTGCGGAAATTTTGGCTCGACCATGAACACGGCGCCCTACGGCGGAGCCAAAGTCACGCATATCTTTACCTACTTAGATGCGGACGGAACGACGCAGTCGGTCTCGACAACGGACGAGGCGACCATCTCTTTGGAGTCCTATACGATCGTTTACCGCGATGAGGACGGGGCAGAGGTCATGCGTATGGAAGTGCGCGGGAGCTACGGCGCGAAGCTGACGCTTGCCGAGATCGGGCTCCCCGAAGTTCCCGAAAAGATAGGGTATGAAGGAAGTTGGGATAAAGAAGGGGAGTATGTGATCGACTCCGGAGATCGGCAATATGCAGCATCGAGCGGCGGGGGGCTTAGGCCCTGGCCCGATCTTGTTTTGAGCCACACGATCGAGGTGAGACCCGTTTATACGGCAAAGCTTTATCCTGTCACGCTGACGGCGCAGGACGATGTGCAGATCGACGGTTGGACGGGAGATAGCTATACTCTTGAACTGCATTTCGGCGACGTCATCCGCTTTGAACAGAGCGGAAACTCCCTCGGAAGTTATACGGTCGGAACGGAGAACGAAGTGCTGCTTCCCAAGCTTGCTTCCGGTGCATATTGGTGTGCGATCGAAGAGACGGAGCAAGGCATCCTGATCCGTGCGATGAAAGATCCCGACCATGTGACGCTCTATGATGCTTTCGGAGGCGAAAGCGAGGTCTCTTTCGATACCGTTTATACGCCCGATGCGCCGAGTCCGCAGGATGGCTTTACCTTCCTCGGCTGGTGGAAGCAAACGGACGGCGCTTGGGAGAAGGTGGATTCGCTTGCATACACGGGCGGCGGGAACCAATTTGCGCTCTATGCCTTGTGGGTCAAACTCGGCAATGTTTCGGCAAATTCCGACAATAAGACGCTGACGGTCACGGCAGATGCGCCTCAGTTCAAGAGCGCGCACGAAGGCCTTTCCGCAAGCGGCACGATCAAAGTTTCTTATCGGGTCAAATATGCAAGCGGATTGTTCGGATGGGGCAGCACGGAAACAGAAGGGACGCTAACGATCGTCGGACAGGAAGCTTCTCAAACCTTTGACGGGAAGATAAAAGAGTACTCGTTGACGGGCAAAACACTCATCTATACGGTGGATGGAGAAACTTACGAACTGCAATTTTGACGGCGTTCGAAATAGCACGCTGTAAAAACGGGGCGTAAAATTCGACAAAAATCGAAATAACGGCATGCCGTCATGCGGCGCAAAAACAAAATCATGGGGACGGGGCAAAAATGTTGCCTCGTCCTCTTGCTTTTTTCGGAGAATGTGATATAATAGCTGTTAGAATGGGCGAGAATGGGACTCTTACCGAGAGGAACGCCCGCAGGGCTTTTTGAGGTTCGGCAAACCGTGCGCATCGCACGATGTGTACTGTAAGGGAACAGTACGAACGCGCTTTTGATCGGGTTCCTATTATTCCCTTACAGTATAGATGAAGAAATCACGTTTTTAAGAGGTAACAGTAAACTATGAGCAGACATTCCAAAATCAGTATCATCGGCGCCGGCACCGTGGGTGCGACCGCAGCGTTCTCCATTGCAACGCAGCGACTCGTTTCCGAACTTGCCATCATCGATATCAACACGGCGAAAGCCGAGGGCGAGGCGATGGACATCAGCCACGGCCTCATCACGATGGGGACGATGAACATCCACAGCGGCACCTATGAGGACGTGAAGGACAGCGATATCATCGTCGTTGCCGCGGGGCTCGGCAGAAAGCCCGGCGAAACGCGCCTCGACCTTGCCGCAAAGAATATCGGCATCGCGCGCGACATCGCCCAGAACATCATGAAGTACTATAACGGCGGCGTCATCATCGTCGTTTCCAACCCCGTGGACGTCCTCACCTACGTCATCCAGAAGGAGACGGGTCTCCCCGCAGGCAAGGTCATGGGTACGGGCACCATGCTCGACAGCGCGCGCTTCCGCTATCTTCTGAGCACGTCGCTCTCCGCGGATATCCGCAACATCCATGGCTTTATGGCGGGCGAGCACGGCGAGAGCCAGTTCGCCGTCTGGAGCTCGGTGCACGTTTCCTCCATGCCGCTCGACAATTATTGCGAAAAGCGCGGCATTTCCCTCAACAAGGAAGAGCTCGTCACCAATATCATCGGTTCGGGCGCGCAGGTCATCAAACGCAAGGGCATGACCAACTTCGCGATCGCCGCCATCGTTGCAGAACTCTGCGGCACCATCATGCGCGATCGTGGCAGCATTCTCACCGTCACCTCTTGCCTTGATAACTATTACGGCATCAGCGACGTCTGCATCAGCGTGCCCTGCATCATCGGCAAAGAGGGCATCCTCGATCATCTTCCCTACGACTTCAACGAAGAGGAGATGGCGAAACTCAAAAAGTCCGCAGAGAGCATCCGCTCCTTCATGGACAGCCTCAACGTATAAACAACTTACAGGAGTTTGTATTTATGGATAAGAAGCAATTTGCACTGGACAAGCACCGCGAATGGGCGGGCAAGATCGAAGTGGTCACCCGCGCGCCCATCACCAACCGCGAAGAACTCGCCGTCGCCTATACGCCCGGCGTCGCCGAGCCCTGCCTCGAGATCAGCAAGGACGTCGATCTTTCCTACGTCTACACGCGCCGCTCCAACCTCGTGGCGGTCATCACGGACGGCACGGCAGTCCTCGGCCTCGGCGATATCGGTCCCGAAGCGGGCATGCCCGTCATGGAAGGCAAGTGCGCGCTCTTCAAGACCTTCGGCGACGTGGACGCCTTCCCGCTCTGCATCCGTTCGAAGGACGTGGACGAGATCGTCAAGACCGTCTCCCTCCTTGCAGGGAGCTTCGGCGGCATCAACCTCGAAGACATCTCCGCGCCCCGCTGCTTTGAGATCGAAAAGAGGCTCAAAGAAGTGTGCGACATCCCCGTCTTCCACGACGACCAGCACGGCACGGCGATCGTCACCATGGCAGCCATGCTCAACGCGCTCAAACTTGCGGGCAAGAAGATCGAAGATATCTCCGTCGTCGTCAACGGCTCGGGTGCCGCAGGTATCGCCATCACCAAGCTCCTCATGAGCAAGGGCCTCAAAAAGGTCATCCTCTGCGACAGGAAGGGCGCCATCTACGAAGGCCGCGACGGTCTCAACCCCATCAAGGAAGAGATGGCAAAGATCTCCAACCTCGAGAAGAAGGCGGGCTCGCTTGCGGACGTCGTCAAGGGCGCAGACGTGTTCATCGGCGTCTCCGCTCCCGGCAGCCTTACGCAGGAGATGGTCCGCACGATGGCAAAGGATCCCATCATCTTTGCAATGGCAAACCCCGTGCCCGAGATCATGCCCGACGAGGCGGCAGCCGCAGGTGCGAAGATCATCGGCACCGGCCGCAGCGACTTCCCCAACCAGATCAACAACGTGCTCGCATTCCCCGGCATCTTCCGTGGTGCGCTCGATGTGCGCGCAAGCGACATCAACGATGAGATGAAGATCGCGGCGGCTGAGGCGATCGCTTCCGTCATCCCCGAAAGCGAGCTCCGCCCCGACTATATCATCCCCGATTCCTTCGATCCCCGCGTCAAGGATGCGGTCGCAAACGCCGTCAAGGCAGCTGCCATCAGAACGGGCGTTGCAAGAAAGTAACTTTATTTCCGCGTTTTGCGGGCAGAGAAAGAGCCGAGCCTTCTCGGCTCTTTTGCTGTTCTTTTCGGGCATTTTCGGCATACTATAAAGGATGAAACGCATGCTTTTCGTGTTTGCCGTTTTTCTGCTCCTTTCGGCCGCCGTTTTGAGCTTTTTCGCCGCATTTCCGCGTCCGTATCGGGATATCGTCGGGGAGAGCGGGCTTGATGGTGCGCTCGTCTATTCGGTGATGAAGGCGGAGAGCAACTTTCGGGAAGGGGCGCAAAGCGACGCGGGTGCGGTGGGCATCATGCAGCTCTTGCCCTCGACGGCGGCGTTCGTCTGCGAACGGGAGGGCATCCCCTTCGATGCGGTGCGGCTCAAAGAAGGGGAGTACAATGTAACGCTCGGCTGCGCGTATCTTGGCTATCTTTTAGAGGAATTCGAGGAAGAGACGGCGCTTGCCGCTTACAACGCGGGGGAGGGGAGGGTGCGCGAATGGCTCAAAGACGGGCGTTATTCTGCAAACGGCCGCACGCTTTTTCACATTCCCTATCCCGAGACGGCGCGCTATCTGAAAAAAATCTCCTTTTTCCGAAAAATTTATGGATTTTTCCCGTATTAAAACTTGACTTTTGGTTTCGGATGTTGTAAGATATAAAAGCTGTCAGCGAGGATGGCTTCCGAGCGGGCAAAACAACAAAATATGCGGTCGTGGCGGAACTGGCAGACGCGCAAGACTAAGGATCTTGTGGGTAACACCATGCAGGTTCAATTCCTGTCGACCGCACCAAGAAAAAACGGGGCTTAGGCTCCGTTTTTTCTTGGTATGACGAATTGAACCACAGCCGCCGATCGCGGGCAAATGCTTGCGGCCAAGGGCTTTTTTTGCTATACTGTAAGGGAACAGTACGAACCCGCTTTTTCGTCGCGGCAAGACGCGTCTTGCGGGCATTCGGCAAAGCCGACCGCCGCGCTTTTTTCGTCTGCCGCTCCTCTTCGCAAAATTTTACATCATAAAATTTTGCGAGGGCTGTGGTATCAATTGTGCGCCTTGCCGTTCATCGTCTTTGCAATACGGCGGTATTGCTGCATCCTCTTCACGGCAAGGCATCTCAAAATCTACTCGCCAAAAGTGCGAAGCAATCAAAAGCTGCGGTTTTGCCCCCAGACAAGGCAAGGGCTGCAGACCGTGCCGAGCGCACGGTCAAGGGCCTTAACGCAGTATCGGGGCAAAATACGCGCTTTTGATCGGGTTCCTATTATTTCCTTACAGTATAATATAAGGTAGATATGATTTTTCGAACAAAAGGGAAGATGATGGAAAAGCTTATAACGATAACAACGGTAAACGAAATAGACAGAGAAAAGCCCTACACCGCCGAAACTTTTCGTCAGGCGGGGGCAAAAAGGCTGGCTCGGCTGCAAGAGATCAGGGCGCTTTTGGAGTCGGAAGAGTATGAACAAAAGCGCGCGGCGTTTGAAGAGGAGCGCGATCGCCTGACGCAAAATTGGCAGCGCTTCACCGCGCATATCGGGGAATGGGAGGAAGAAGCGACGCGAAAGATCATGAACGATGCTTCCCTCACCGAAGAAGAGAAGGGGCAAAAAATGCAAAGTGAAGTGTATGCCAAGGTGCAGGAAATGTATCAAGAGGCAGAGAGCGGCGAGGCGTTCCAAAAAGCCATAGGCGAGTATGGTGCATTCTTGCAGAATAATCAGCTGATGGATGAAGCCACCCTATTTCATCTTGAACGGACCTCGCCTGAGAGCATGCCCTTTTTTGATCTGGCGCAGGCTATGTCCGGGGAGGAGTCCGACACGATCGATCTTGAAATGCCTTCGGACTGCATCTACGATCAGATCAAGATCTGGGAAGAGTATGTGGAGCGCGGGTACACGGACGACTATCGTAAAGCCTTCGCCGAGGACGAACGGGCGAAAAAGCTTTCGGTTCTGCAGCTTGACTATCTCTTTGCCGAGTGTGATACCGTTTGTTTCCATGCGGAAGAGGGGATCCATATCGGGGACGAGTGTGATGTGCGCTTCGCCCAAATTTTAGACGAAGCCGTCAAGACAGAAAAAACCGAAAATTACGGCATGAATGTGCTGAGGGTCTATTTGAAGCCCACGCAAAAACTCAAAGATTACCTTTTGTCTTACAAGCGGTTTGACAGGTATCATTATGACGCATATCAAAGATACGATCCATACTTCGGCTTTGCCGACATAACTTTTTTGAAGGACGGCGAAGTGCTTTTGAGCTGCCTCACGCACGAGGGCTATTTCGACGTCGCAGAGAGCATTCAACCCGTTTTCGACGGTTTTGAAGCTATGACGCAGGGAACATGATAGCAGCACTACTGCGCAGAATACGAAGGAGAATATATATGACATATTTTATCATCCACTCTGGAGCAGATTGGCAGGAACAAGTAGAGCCGCTTATCAACGAGTGGTCACAGCGATTTGACGGCGCAAGATTCATCGTCCTCAATGGCAACCGGAAGGATTGGATCGGTGATGCAACCGCAAAGATTAGACAGGCAGAAAAGATCATTTACGTTGTTGGTAAGACTTCCGCGCAGAGCGAGAATATCGAGAAAGAGATTTCGATCGCCATCCGCGAGCATAAGACGTTTTATGTGTATAAACTTGATGCCTCATATGCTGTCAACGCTTCGCTCGGGCATTATTTGGATAATAAGACAGCTACTCCCGGCGAGGCGGAGGGGGAAATTATATTCGGAAAGGGAAGGCGATTTGTGACGATAGTGGACAAAACGTCCATCGGCGGCATGATTGAAAGCGATGTAAAGGATGCAATGAAGTATCTTCACGCCAAACACTTTTCGGATAGGGCGACGCTTATGGAGCAATACAAGATCTTTGTTCAGTCGTCGGAAGATCTCGTCAAACGCAAACAATCGGTGAATAGTTTTTATGTGACTCTCAATTCCGTGCTTGTGGGCGCGATTGTTTCTATTTTGTGCGCAGTCAACGATCTGCCTGTGCTGTTCGGTATTATAAAAGTGAGCTTTCTCATCTCCGTATTTACCGCGATCATCGGTTTTGTCATTTGTTTTTCGTGGCTTTCATTGCTCAATTCATATGCCGACCTTAATTCGAGCAAAATGAAAATCATATCTAGTCTCGAGCGTGATCTTGCCGTCAACTTATACGAAACGGAGTGGGAGGTCATTACGCAGAAAGTGGGTAAACGCAAATACCGCTCGTTTAGTAAAAAGGAAAAGACGGTCGCGATATTGTTCGGCGTGCTGTATGCACTTATTATGGTTTTTGGGCTCGTGTTGGCATTTGCATAACAGATGGAACAAGAAGTAGTCATACAGTGTTCAAACGTTCATATTATCTCTTATTTCAGTAAGGCTTTTTCTAGTTTCACACTTTTTTAACGGGCGTTTGGGCGGCGTTTTACATACGAGTACCGCGTTGCCACAGGGCGCGTAACAAAACAGCTTGGCAAAACGCCAAGCTGTTTTTCTTATGTATCGTGTCCCGATGCATTGAAGTTACACAAGCCCCCGCTCTTTCAGCGCTTCGAGCACTTCATCGACCTTTTCACGGAGTGCCGCCTCATCGCCGTCGTTTTCGATCGCGAGGCAGCCGTCGGGGAGTGGACCGTCGTAGTCGAACTGCTGCTTCATACGCGCTTTCGCCTGCTCGGCGGTCAGTCCGTCGCGGGCAACGACGGCGCGGATGCGCTCCTCCTTGTTCCGCAAGACGACGATCGCGCCGTCAAATCGTTTGGTCATGCCGCTTTCAAAGAGGAGGGGGACTTCGGCAAAGCAGGTTTTTTCGGCGCCTTCCATGTCGCGCCGCAAGCGTTCCGCAATGCGCGGGTGGGCATAGGCGTTGAGCGTTTTAAGCGCTTCCTTGTCCGAAAAGACGAGGGCGGAAAGCGCCGCTTTATTGAGTTTTCCGTCCTTCACGCAGGCGGGGAAGAGGGCGCAGAGCCCATCCAAATAGCTCTTCTCGCTCAGAAGGGTGCGGTTGATCTCGTCGCAGGAAAAGACGGGATAGCCCCGCTCTTTCAGGATGCGGCACACGGCGCTCTTGCCGCTTCCGATGCCGCCCGTTACCGCGATCTTATTTGGCATCGTACCAGCTCCTTCCCGTCGAGACGTCCGCAATGAGCGGCACTTCGAGTTTTACCGCTCCTTCCATCTCTTCCTTTAAGACGGCTGCCGTCCGTTCCGCTTCCTCTTCGGGCGTGTCGAGGATGAGTTCGTCGTGCACCTGCAAGACGAGTTTGGCGTGCAGTCCTTCCTCTTGGAGACGGCGCCGGACGGCGAGCATGGCGAGCTTGATGATGTCGGCAGAGCTCCCCTGAAGGGGCATGTTCATGGCGGCGCGTTCGCCGAAGGAGCGCGTCGTGTAGCTCGACGATCTGAGTTCGGGCATATAGCGCTTTCTGCCGAGGATGGTCGTCACATAGCCGTCCTCGCGGGCGCGGCGCACGTTTTCGTCCATATATTCGCGGACTTCGGGATAGGTCGCAAAATAGCCGTCGATATAGCTCTGCGCTTCGGACGCGGAGCAGCCGACGTCCTTGGAAAGCCCGTAGGCGGAGATGCCGTAGATGATGCCGAAGTTGACGGCTTTGGCGCGGCGGCGAAGCTCGGGCGTGACCTTTTCGGGCGGCACTTTGAAGATGAGGGAGGCCGTGGCGGCGTGGATGTCCTTGCCTTCGTGATAGGCTTTGCGTAGAAGCTTTGCGCCGCTGAAATGGGCAAGGAGCCTCAATTCGATCTGCGAGTAGTCCGCATCGACGAGCACGTTCCCTTCGCGGGCGATGAAGAGCTTCCTCAGTTCCCTGCCTTCCTCGCGGCGGACGGGGATGTTTTGAAGGTTGGGATTGGCGCTCGAAAGCCGCCCCGTCGTCGTCATCGTCTGGTTGTAGGTGGTATGCACGATGCCCTCTTTGATGAGCGGGCGGATGCCGTCGATGTAGGTGGAGCGGAGTTTCTGGATCTCCCGATAGCGCAGGATGAGGCGGGCGATCTCGTGCTCGCCCGCAAGCTGTTCGAGCACTTCTGCGTTGGTGGAATAGTCGCCGCGCGCCGTCTTCTTGACGCCCTTGGTGCTGTAATCCAATTTTTCAAAGAGCACTTCGGAAAGCTTCATCGAAGAATTGAGGTTGAATTCGCAGCCCGCGAGCGCATAGATGCGCTTCGTGAGCGTTTCCATCTCCGAAGCATACCGCGCGGAAAATTCGGGGAATTTTTCCTCGTCCACGCGCACGCCCGTTTCTTCCATCTCAAAGAGCACGCGCGAGAGGGGGAGTTCGAGCTCGCGGTAAAGGCGCATGCTGTCCTCATCTGCCGTGCGCAGGGCGTCCTTGAACGCCCGCATGAGCGCATAGGCGCAGTTGGAGGGCGGAAGGGCGTATTCGCGGGCAAAATCTTCGGCGGTCGCCGCCTTTCTACCCGAATTGAGGAGATAGGACAAGAGCCCGACGTCCTCGACAGCGCAGCTCACGGGCGCGGGGACAAAGCGGTGCAACAGCGCCTTATAGTCGGCGACGACCGCCCGCTTGTCTCCCGCAAAGAGGGGCGCAAAGAGCTTTGCGATCTCCTCGGGGAAGTACCCGGGGTCGAGGAGCGTCTTTTTACAGGGGAAGATGTATTCCGTGCTGCCGATGCAGACGTGCGCGGCGCCCTCTCCGTCTTCCGCAAAGGAAAAGCAGTCCGCTTGATCGAAGGCGGCTTGGAAGGCGGAAAAGTCGGGGAGCGTCACCGTTTCGGCGTCCGATTTTTCGTACTCTTCAAAGAGCGAGGAGTGGACGAGGGAGCGGAATTCCAGCTTGTCGACCGCGGCGCGCGCCTCGGCGGAGAAGGGGAGGCGGACGGCGAACTCTTCGACGGGAATGGAGAGGGGAACGTGCGTATCGATGGTCGCGAGCGTGTGCGAAAGCCTTGCGCTCTCCCTTCCCGCAACAAGGCGGTTTTTCACGCCCGCCGCAAGTTCGTCAAGGTGCTCATAGACGCCTTCCGCCGTGCCGTACTTTTGCAGCAGCGAGAGGGCGGTCTTGGGCCCGATGCCGGGAACGCCCGGGATGTTGTCGGAAGAGTCGCCCATGAGCGCCTTCTCTTCGATGATCTGCGCAGGGGTAAGCCCCACTTTTTCGAAGAAGTTTTCGCTCGTGAGACGGTCGGTCTCGGTGACGCCGCGCTTGGTGAAGCACACCGTGACGTTTTCGTTCACGAGCTGATAGGCATCCCTGTCTCCCGTATAGATGACGGAAGAAACGCCCTCATAGGCGCGCGAGAGGGTGGCGATGAGATCGTCCGCCTCATAGCCTTGAAGTTCCACATAGCGGATGCGCATGGCGCGGAGCACTTCTTTGAGCGCGGGGAACTGCATGATGAGCGCTTCGGGCGTGGGGGTGCGCGTGCCCTTGTATTCCTTGAACATCTTGTGGCGGAAGGTGGGGGCGTGCAGGTCGAAGGCGACCCCGAGATAGTCGGGCTTCTCATCTTCGAGGATCTTGAAGATGAATTTGACGAATCCGAAGATGGCGTTGGTGGGGAAGCCGTCTTTGGTCGTGAAGCCGTTGATGGCGTAGAACGCGCGGTTCATGAGGCTGTTGCCGTCGATGAGAACGAAAGTCTTCTTTTCCATATTCTTATTGTAACACGCGCGGAGAAATTTTGCAAGAAAAAGGCGGAAATCGCTTGATTTTTGCGCCTTGGTAGGATATAATGAGCGGGTAATATGCCGCTGTGGTGGAATTGGCAGACGCGTCGGACTCAAAATCCGATGGTAGCGATACCGTATCGGTTCGACCCCGATCAGCGGCACCACCGCGTCGGAACGCGACGTTTTTTGTGGGCCTTCGCCATTCGGCGAAGGCCTCACTTATAACGTCGGTTCCTCCTTTCCCCAAAAAAATACTTCGTCTTTTTTTGGGGACCCCGTTGGAGCGCGTTTTAAGTCGGTTTGAGTTTGCTCAAACCGACTTTTTTTAACGCCTGCGGCTCCTTATCTTTGCCCTCCCTGTGTAAGAGAGGGTGCCGAGCGAAGCGAGGCGGGAGGGTTGTAAAGTTCGGGCTATCCACGCACAACAACCCTTCCGTCTTGCCTTCGGCAATCCACCGTCTCGCGCGGTAGTGCCCGCGCTTCGGTCGGGAAATGCCCCGAACAATGGGGCATTTCTAAGTTCGCAAGTGGCAAAGAGCCCACCGGGCTCTTTGCAAGAAAGCACTTGTTCACCCCTTGCACAGGGGAGGCTAACATATGGGAAACCTCTTTCATCTTGCCCAAAGCAAGCTGCCACACCGTGGCGATGCGCAGCATGCGCGGTTCACCCCCTTGCACAGGGGAGGCAAGGGAAGAAAAAGGCGGTCGTTTGTTACGAAAATTTTGTTCAGATAATGAACGTTCCACGAAATTGTCATGAAACGGTCACAAAAGTGTGTAAACTTCCGCGAACAAGTGCGTTCAAAGATTTGACTTATCGTTGTACCGCGTGTATAATTGTGTATGAACTTTTGGGAAAGAGGCTTTTTTCGCCCTCGCGGGAGGGCATGGGTACGCCGCCGGAATGCGCAGCCGCGCGTTCGCAAATAATTGGATTATGAACGATCACACGAAAGATCCTGCCGCAGTAAAAAGCGGTGCGAAATACAAGTGCTATCTCTTTTTTAAGCGCATGTTCGACATTTTATCGTCGGGCTTTGCGCTGTTGCTCTTTTCTTGGCTCTTTCTCATTTTGGCGCTGGCTGTCAAGCTGAGCGACGGAGGCACCGTCTTCTATCGGCACAAGCGCGTGGGGAAGAACGGGAAGGATATTTTTATCCCCAAATTCCGCAGCATGAAGCGCAATGCGGATAAGCTTGAAGATATGCTCACGCCCGAGCAGCTCGAACAGTACCGCAGGGAGTATAAGATCGACAACGATCCCCGCGTCACCAAGGTGGGACATTTCCTGCGCAAGACGAGCCTCGACGAGCTCCCGCAGCTGTGGTCCATCTTCAAAGGCGATCTCTCCGTCGTCGGTCCCCGTCCCCTCATGCGGGAAGAGGCGGAAGCGAAGTACGGCGAAGACGTCAAAAAGCTGCTTTCCGTCAAACCGGGGCTCATCGGCTGGTGGGCGGCGAACGGCAGGAGCAACTGCACCTATGAGAGCGGCGAGCGGCAGAAGCTTGAACTCTACTACGTCGATCACTGCTCCCTCGGGCTGGATATCAAGATCGTGTTCAAGACCATCGGCAGCGTCCTCCGTGGTGACGGCGCTCAATAACGGGAGGACTCCGTTTTTATGAAGATCCTGCACATCAGCAATTATTACCCTCCGCACATCGGGGGGATCGAACAGGTCGCATATGACTGCGTTTCGGCTGTCCGTGAGGACGCCGAGCAGCGCGTCTTTTGCTTTCATTCTCAAAAAGGAGACAGGCGCGATATGGTGGACGGCGTGGAAGTCGTCCGCGCGGGCACATTTTTGAAGGTCGCCTCGCAGTCGCTCTCTTTTTCTTACGGGAAGCTTCTGCGCCGCGAGATGAAGGCGTTCGCGCCCGATATCGTCGTCTTTCATTTCCCCAATCCCTTCGGGGCGCACTATCTTTTGAAGTGCCTGAAAAAGAGCCGCGCAAAGCTCATCGTGTGGTGGCACCTCGATATCACCAAGCAAAAGCTCCTCAAAAAGCTCTTCCGCGGGCAGACGCTGCGCCTTCTGAAACGGGCGGACAAGATCGTCGCGACCAGCCCCAACTATATCGAAGGCAGCGAGTTTTTGCCCGTCTTCCGCGAAAAGTGCGTCGTCATCTCCAACTGCGCCGCAGACAGCCGCGTGAGCTTATCAGATGAGGAGAAGCAGCGCGCCGAAGAACTCAAATGCCGATATGCGGGCAAGTGCCTGCTCTTTGCGGTCGGTCGTCACGTCCCTTACAAGGGGATGGAATATCTCGTCCGCGCGAGCAAGCTGCTCTCCGACGAATACGCCGTCTGCATCGGCGGGGAAGGGGAACTGACTCCCTCTTTGAAGCAACTTGCGGCGGGCGATGAGAAAGTGCAGTTCCTCGGCCGCCTTCCCGACGGCGAGCTCAAAGCCTATCTTGCGGCTTGCGATATCTTCTGTTTCCCTTCCATCACCAAGAACGAGGCGTTCGGCATCGCCCTTGCGGAGGCAATGTCTTTTGCGAAGCCTTCCGTCACTTTTACGATCGAAGGGTCGGGCGTCAATTACGTCTCTTTGAACGGCGTCACGGGCATCGAAGTCAAAAACGGCGATATCGAGGCATACGCCGCCGCCATCCGGAAACTCAAAGAGGATGAAGCCCTTCGCGAAGCGTACGGCAAAGCGGCGCGGGAGCGCGAGCAGGAACTGTTTACGGAAGCGGCATTCCGCCGCAATGTGCGCGCCCTTCTCGGCTTCAAGGAGGCGGGCGTATGAAAGTTTACGGCGTCGTCATGGCGGGCGGCAGCGGAACGCGCTTCTGGCCGCTTTCGAGGCAGCACAGACCCAAACAGCTTTTGAACCTCACGGGGAAGGATGCGATGATCAACGAGGCGGTCGCTCGTCTCAGACCCGTCTGCAAGGACGGCATCTTCATCGTGTCGAGCAAGTCTCAAAGAGAGTGCCTTCTTGAAGTGCTCGACAAAGATTTCCCGAAAGATCATATCCTGTTGGAGCCTGCCGCGCGCAACACGGCTGCGTGCATCGGCTATGCCGCCATCGAGATCGTGAAGCGCTGCGGGGACGGCGTGCTTGCCGTCATCCCGTCGGACAGCTATATCAAAAACACCGAGGCGTTCTTATCGGCGCTCACGCTCGCCGTGAAGACGGCGGAGGAAAAGGACGCCATCGTCACCGTCGGTATCAAGCCGACCTTCCCCGCGACGGGGTACGGCTATATCCGCTATGAGGATGTGCCTTCGCCCGTCAAACCTGTGAGACAGTTTGTGGAAAAACCCGACCTCGCCCGCGCCGAGGAGTACCTTAAAAGCGGCGAGTTCGTCTGGAACAGCGGCATGTTCATCTGGAAGGCGTCGCTCATCCTGCAAAAATTGGAAAAATATCTGCCCGAGCTCTATCAAGAGCTCCTTCGCATCGGCGAGGCGGTCGGCACCGAACGGGAGGAAGACGTCATCGACAGTGTCTACCCCGAAATGCCGTCCATCTCCGTCGATTACGGCGTGCTCGAAAAGACGGACGGCATCTATGTGGTGCCAGCCGATCTCGGTTGGAGCGACGTGGGCAGTCTCGATATGCTCGGCGCCGTGCGCCGCGCGGACGAAAACGATAACGTCACCGTGGGGGAGACGTACCCCGTCGATACCCACCACACCATCATCTATACGGGCGGCAAGCCCGTCTGCACGGTCGGCGTGGACGACCTCATCATCGTCGATACGCCCGACGTCCTTTTGGTGTGCTCCAAGGAGCGCGCGCAGGACGTCAAGAAGATCGTGGAAGAACTCCGTGCAAAGGGAAAAGAGGAATTGCTTTGAAGCATTACCGCGAAGAATATGAAAGATGGCTCTCATCCGCCGTCTTTGACGAAGATACCAAGCGCGAACTTTCGGCGCTTTCCGACGAGAAGGAGATCGAAGATCGCTTTTACCGCGACCTTGCCTTCGGAACGGGAGGGCTGAGGGGCGTTTTGGGTGCGGGCAGCAACCGCATGAACGAATATACCGTCGGCAGAGCGACCCAAGGCCTTGCCGCGTTCCTCAACGCCGAGGGAAGGGACGGGGGCGTCGTCATCGCTTACGACAGCCGCCGCCGTTCCAAAGAATTTGCGCACGATACGGCGTGCATCCTCGCCGCCAACGGCGTGAAGGCGTACCTCTTCGAGAGCCTGCGCCCCACGCCCATGCTCTCCTTCGCCGTCCGGCACTTGAAGGCAGCGGCGGGCGTCGTCATCACGGCGAGCCACAACCCGCCCGAATACAACGGCTATAAAGTGTATTTTTCGGACGGCTGCCAGATCGTGCCGCCCTACGATAAGCGCATCATCTCCTTTGTGAATGCCGTCTCGTATGAAGACGTCAAGCGCATCCCCGAAGCGGAAGCGAAGGCGCGCGGGCTCCTCATCCCGATCGGGGAAGAGGTGGACGCCGCTTATTTCGCTGCCGTCAAGGCGCTCGTTCTGAGCCCCGAAGCGCTTCAAAAGGAAGCGAAGAACATCAAGATCGTCTACACGCCCTTGAACGGCACGGGCAACCTTCCCGTGAGAAGGGTCTTGAAAGAGCTCGGCTTCGAGCAGGTCTTCGTCGTGCCCGAACAGGAAGCGCCCGACGGGAACTTCCCGACGCTCAAATATCCCAATCCCGAAGACCGCGCCGCCTTCACGCTCGCGCTCGCGCTTGCAAAGGAGAAGGACGCCGACCTCGTGCTTGCCACCGACCCCGACGCCGACCGCCTCGGCGTCTATGTGAAGGAAAAGAGCGGGGAATACCGCCCCTTCACGGGCAACATGAGCGGCATCCTCATTGCGGAATATCTGCTGTCGCGTAAAGCGGAGCTCGGGCTCCTGCCTCAGCGCAGGCAGGACGGCGCGCTCGTCACGACCATCGTTTCGACGGACATGGCAAGAGCGCTCGCCGCTTATTACGGCATCACCGAGATCGAAACGCTGACGGGCTTCAAGTATATCGGGGAGCAGATCGCCCGCTTCGAGGCTGCAAAACAGGCAAACGGCGGGGAGCCCGACGCGAGCAAGGGGGCATACGAGTATCTCTTCGGCTTTGAGGAGAGCTACGGATGCCTCACGGGCAGTTACGCGCGCGATAAGGACGCCGTCTCTGCCGCCGCGGCGCTTGCCGAAGCAGCCTGCTATTACCGCACGCGCGGCATGACGCTTGCGGACGTGATGGACGCGCTCTATGTCCGTCTCGGGTACTTTGAAGAGGGGCAAAAGAGCCTTGCCTTTCCCGGTGCGGACGGCGCGGAGCGCATGAAGGCGCGCATGCAGCAGCTTCGGGAGCATGCTCCCGC
Source organism: Candidatus Gallimonas gallistercoris (assembly GCA_019117085.1). Lineage (GTDB taxonomy): Bacteria > Bacillota > Clostridia > Christensenellales > Borkfalkiaceae > Gallimonas > Gallimonas gallistercoris. Next base: position 773 of record DXAJ01000095.1, on the reverse strand, counting down.
TCGGCTCGGAACTGTGCGCGTTCTTGCAGTACGCGATTATTCGGCAGGGATCCGCCGCGACGAGGCGGGGGAGAGCGCGCTCGCGCTTCCCAAGAGCAACGTGCTCTATTTTGAGCTCGAGGAGGGCGGCTGGTGCTGCGTTCGTCCCTCGGGCACCGAACCGAAATTGAAGATCTACTACGGCGCGAAGGGAGCCTCCCGTGAAGACGCCGAAAACAATACGAAAGAGATCGTGCGCGGCGCCTCGGCCCTTTTCGAGGCGTGACGCAGAGAGGAAAGTTGTGATCAAGTTAAAATCTGTCTATCAGGAATATATTTGGGGCGGGACGAAGATCCGCGACGAGCTCCAAAAGGAGACGGGGGATCTTCCCCGCATCGCAGAGAGCTGGGAAGTTTCCACCCACCCCGCAGGAAAGAGCATCGTCGAAAACGGCATCTTCCGCGGGAAGACGCTCAACGAATACTTCGATAAGATCGGCTGGGGCATCGCAGGACGCTATGCCGCCCGCAACCACCAGCTGCCCATCCTCATCAAATACATCGACGCGAAGGAAAACCTTTCCATCCAGGTGCACCCGGGCGATAAATACGCCAGGAAGCACGAGAGCGACAACGGCAAGAACGAAATGTGGTTCGTGCTCGGCGCGGACGAAGGCGCGTTCATCTATCTCGGATTTTCCCGCGACGTGTCGAAAGAAGAAGTCAGGCGGCGCATCGAAGAGAATACCCTTGAAGAAGTGCTCAACCGCGTGGAAGTCAAGCCGAACGAGGCA
>DXAJ01000094.1 GCA_019117085.1 Candidatus Gallimonas gallistercoris | reverse complement strand
GTCCATTATACACAAGAATATTCGCCCTGTCAATCAAATCGGCACAAAAAAAGCCCCGTTTGAGGGGCAAAAACAAGCAATTGGGAGCTTATGCCGCACGGCGCGCCCTAAACTTTCGGAAGAGCGCGGCGATCGTCTTGTAATGGAGCGCGCAGTAAACGAGAAAGAGCAAAAAGTAGGCGAGCATCCCCCACCACAGCGGCAGGAGAACGGCGATCGCAATAAAGCCCGCCGCCATTGCGACTTCCAGGAAGATGGAAAAATAAAACCGTTTGCCGATGAGCTTCATGACGACGATCTCGGAGAGCACGGAATTGAAGACGATGGCGACGACGACCGAGTAGAGCAAAATGTTGAGATCTTCAAACAGATACGCGGAAGCAAAGAAGAGCCCCGCGCCCAGCGCGACCGAAACAAGGTTGACAAGGAGCATCGACTTTTCCTTTCTGTAAACTTTGAGGTAGTTGTTGGTGAGCAGGTTCACCTTGGAAGAAAAGACGACGATGGGTACGAGGATGGCAAGATACTGCAAACTGACCGCATAGGCGGGGATCCATTTTTCCACGATATAGCTGCCCGGGAAGAACATCACGAGCGCAAAGCACATGAAAAGCGAGATGGCTTTTCGGATATTGCCGTACATTTCGGGCAGTTTTTCGCGATCGAGCCGCTTCAAAGAAGGGAACAAGACGACGCTGACCGCGGTGACAAACGTCAAAAAGACGTTGGTGAGCGAGAAGGCAAAGGAGACTTTCCCGAAGACGAGCTCTCCCCACTGCCATTCGGTGATCATCCGCGCGCTTCCGATGAGGAGCACGGACGACCAATTTGCAAGCATGAGCAAGATGCCGGCAGAAAGATTGGCTTTGGTCTCCTCCATGAACTCTCTGCGCGGGATGCCTCTGCCGAAATACACCTGGGCGCGGTTAAAAAGGACCCCGAGCGCAAACCCGAGAAGATCGCCCGCAATATCGGCAACGCAGTACCAGACGAAGTAATCTACCTTCCCCAAAAGGAGCGCCACCGAGATGAACCCAAAGAAACCGCGCTGCACGATCGTAACGGCGGCATACCGCTCGATGCGGTTGGTGATCTGGAAGATATACGAGTTGTAAGTTGCAAGATTTTTCGTGACGATGCCGACGGCGACGAGCAGAAATACAAAGCGACGTTCGCCCTCGAACACAAAGAGCGACGTAATGCCGATGAGCACCGCAAAGCAGGAGAGCACGAAGAGCAGCATCATTAACTGCGAGCGGATACGCGAACGATCTAGCTCGTTATAATCATAAGCGCCGTAACGCAGGACAAGGCCGTCCAAAAGCCCGAAGTGCAGCACCCCGACGTACGCAATGTAGAGCATATACATCTGCCAATAGGAGTAGGTATACTCGCTCACATAGCGCGGGACGACGAGATATAAAATAAAGGATACCAAAAGCGTGACCGCCTGCGCCGCAACGGAGACGATCATATTTTTTGCAAGTTTTTTGGCTGTGATCTGTTGTGCCATAGAGATAGAAAGCGCCTTGCGGCGCGAAATTTATATTTTAAGAAGGAAGCGTTAAAGCGCCGTTAAAGCACGCCCCACTTCTCATCTTTTTCCGAGAGGATGAGCGCAGTGCCGTCGGAAAGGGTATATCCCTCGGCGGAAGCGGTGCCCCGATAGCTCCCTTTAACGCCCCAATCGATGCCGATCACAGGATCGTTCCAGGCGATTCCGCCTTCGTCGTTGGGATGATAGAAATCGTCGCATTTATAGCAGAATTCGGCGAAATCGGAACGTACAAGGAAGCCGTGCGCAAAGCCCTTTGGAATGAGGAACTGCTTCTTGTTCTCTTCGGAAAGCTCGACGCCGAACCATTTCCCATAGGTAGCGCTCCCCTTCCTTAAATCGACTGCAACGTCGAACACCGTGCCGCGGATGACGCGGACGAGTTTTGTCTGCGGGAAGTTCTTCTGAAAGTGCAGCCCGCGCAGCACCCCCTTGGTGCTCATGGATTGATTGTCCTGCACAAAGGTGATGTCAAGCCCCGCTTCTTTCATATCGCGCGCGCTGTATGTTTCCATAAAAAAACCGCGCGCATCCCCGTGGACGGCGGGCGTGATGATGCAAAGGCCTTCGATGCCCCCGACGTTTTTTTCTACGTTAATTTGCATGACCGATCTCCTTGAGATAGCGTTTTAATGCATCCCGCCAATCGGGAAGCGGTTCAAAGCCGTTTTCTTTGAGCTTGCTCTTGTCGAGACGGGAATTGAAGGGACGGGCAGCCTTGGAAAGACCGTATTCCGCCGTTGTAACGGGGATGACCTTAGTGTGTTTTCCCGCCTCCTGCATGATGGCGGAGGCAAAGTCGTACCAGCTGATAAAGCCGCCTTCGTTGGTCGCATGATAGACCCCGTACTTGTCCGTTTCGATCATATCGACAAGGAGACGGGCAAGGTCGGGAGTATAGGTGGGCGTTCCCACCTGATCGCAGACGACGCGAAGGGTATCGTGCGTCTCGGAAAGACGGAGCATGGTCTTGACGAAATTGTTTCCGTTTTTCCCGAACACCCACGCAATGCGCACGATGAAATAGGCTTGGAGCAATTCCCTGACGGCGTTCTCGCCCGCAAGCTTGCTCTTCCCGTATTCGTTGAGGGGGGCATAGCGGGTCTCGTCGGCGCCCCAAGGAGCGCTTCCCTGCCCGTCGAACACATAATCGGTGGAAAGATAGAGAAGCTTCGCGCCCGTTCTCTTGCACGCGGCTGCGAGATTGCGCGTACCGCCTTCATTGACGGCAAAAACCTTCGCGATATTCCCGCTCTCCTCGGCAGCGTCGACCGCCGTCCATGCGGCGCAGTGGATGACGGCATCAGGCTTGACGCGATCGAAAACAGCCCGCACGGCAACTTCGTCCGTTATGTCGAGCTCGGGAAGATCGAAACCTAACGCTTCGTGTCTGCGGGAGCAAAGTTCTTTGATGACGTCATAGCCGAGCTGACCCTTAGAACCCGTAACAAGGACTTTCATTTGCGTTCCCCGTACATCCTTTGATAGTAGTTCCGATAGTCGCCCGAAACGATCTCCTGCCACCAGGCCTTGTTGTCGAGATACCACCGGATGGTCTTTTGGATGCCGTCTTCGAACTTGGTTTCGGGCAGCCAGCCGAGCTCATTGTGGATCTTGGTCGGGTCAATGGCATAGCGCATATCGTGACCCTTTCGGTCTGCAACATAGGAGATGAGGCTTTCGCTCTTCCCGAGCGCCCTGCAGATGAGGCGAACGATATCGATATTTTTCCTCTCGTTGTGGCCGCCGACGTTATAGACTTCCCCTTCTCGCCCCTTATGGATGATGAGATCGATCGCCTTGCAGTGGTCTTCGACATACAGCCAGTCGCGCACGTTCTCCCCCGTGCCGTAAACGGGGAGCGGCTTTTCATCGAGCGCGTTGATGATCATGAGCGGGATGAGCTTTTCGGGGAAATGATAGGGCCCGTAGTTGTTGGAACAGCGGGAGATAGTGACGGGAAGAGAGTACGTCCTGTGATAAGCAAGGACGAGAAGATCGGCGCTCGCTTTGGACGCGGAATAAGGACTCGAGGTGTGCAGAGGCGTCGTCTCCGTAAAGAAGAGGTCGGGCCTGTCGAGGGGCAGGTCGCCGTACACTTCATCCGTCGAGACCTGATGATAGCGGCGGACGCCGAATTTGCGGCAGGCGTCCATGAGCGTTGCCGTACCGAGGATGTTGGTCTGCAAAAAGATGCCGGGATCTTCGATGGAGCGGTCGACATGGCTCTCTGCCGCGAAATTGACGACGATATCGGGCCGTTCCTCCTCAAAGAGACGGAAGACGCCCTCCCTGTCGCAGATATCGAGCTTGACAAAGCGGAAGTTGGGCTCTTCCAAGACGGAAGAAAGCGTCGAAAGATTGCCGGCATACGTGAGCTTATCGAGGCAGACGATGCGGTAATCGGGATACTTTTTCAGCATGTGGAAGATGAAGTTGCTGCCGATGAACCCGGCGCCGCCCGTGACGAGGATGGTCATTTGTGTTCTCCTTTGAGTTGGTCGTCTCCGCCCTTGAGCTGTTCAAGATAGGCGGAAAAGTTTGCAAGGTATTCACGATAGAGCGCGATCATTTGCTTATGCCGCTCGGCTCGATCCTTTTTCAGTGTCAAAAGTTCTAAAAAGCGCAGCTTTTTTAATCCGTTGATACGAACGTTCAAGTATTGACGGACGGTCTTTTCACCATACCATTTATAGAAAAACCGAGGCAGTCCGAGGAGCATGAGCCGCTCCCATGCGTCGTTATATCCCCTTTTTTTCTTCTTGACGCTCCCGCCTTCCAAGTGATACATATGCGCCCATGGAACAGACATGACGGTATAATCCGTAAGCTGCGTCATGCGGTATTGAAACTCCTCTTCTTCGGCATACATGAAGATCACTTCATCGAAACCTCCGATCTGTTCGAAAACCTCTCTTCTTACCATCATATCGGCTCCGCATACCCATGCGACCCTTTGGGGGTAGGAAGAGTAGTTATAGTCGCTGCGACGAAACGCGAGTTTTTTGAAGAGATTGAAAAAGATACTGTGATCGCGTTTGATGCTCTTGGGCGATTCAAACTCCATGCGGCAGGAATTCATCGGCTTTCCCTGATAATCGAGAAGATTCCCGCCGCAGATGCCGCAGTTAGGATCGCTCTCCATATAGTCAAAGAGCTTTTTGATGAAATTTTCTTTCAAGAGAATATCGGTGTTCAGCCAAAGGACGTACTTGCCCGACGCATGCTTTAAGGCAATGTTGAACGCCTTGGAAGTGCCCAAATTCCCGCCCGACTGCAAATAGACGATCTTGTTCCCGTAGAGCACGGAAAGTCGATCGCCCGACCCGTCGGGAGATGCGTTGTCGATGAGGATGACCTCATAGTCGATGCCCTTCGTCTCGCGGAAGATGCTGTCGAGCGCATCTTTCGTGAGCGAAAAGGTATTGTAGTTGATCATGATGACGGAAACGTCCATCTTGCCCTCGTCCTCGTTAGTATAAGATCTTTCCTTCGGCGACCTGCTTTAAGTGCCTGCCGTATTCGTTGTTCTTCATGAGTTCAGCCTGAGAGAGCAGCTGTTCGCGCGTGATCCACCCGTTCTTGAAGGCGATCTCTTCGATGCAGCTGATCTTGAGCCCCTGGTGCTGTTCGATCATGCGCACAAAAGCGGTCGCATCTGCAAGCGATTCGTGCGTTCCCGTATCCAGCCAGGTAAAGCCGCGGCCGAAGGTGATGACGTCAAGCTCGCCGCGCGCAAGATATTCCTGATTGACGGACGTGATCTCGAGCTCGCCGCGCGCCGAAGGCAAAATATTCTTTGCTACGGAGACGACGCTGTTCGGATAGAAGTAGAGCCCGACGACGGCATAGTTGCTCTTAGGAAGAGCAGGCTTTTCTTCGATGGAGACCGCCTTGCCCTCGCCGTCAAATTCGACGACGCCGAAGCGCTCGGGATCGGGGACGTAATACCCGAAGACGGTCGCCTTCCCTTCTTGAAGGTTGGAGACCGCGCGGGAAAGGCTCTTTTTGAGCCCGTTGCCGTAAAAAATATTGTCACCCAACACCATGCAGACGTCGTCTTTGCCGATAAACTCTTCCCCGATGAGGAAAGCCTGCGCAAGCCCCTTGGGCTCGGGCTGGACGGCATAGGAAAGAGAGAGCCCGAATTTGCTGCCGTCTCCGAAGAGCGCTTCAAAGCGCGGCGTATCCTCGGGCGTGGAGATGATGAGGATGTCGCGGATGCCCGCCAACATGAGCGTGGAGAGCGGGTAGTAGATCATGGGTTTATCGTAGACGGGCAGAAGCTGTTTGCTCGTCACCTTGGTGAGGGGGTATAGCCGCGTGCCGCTGCCGCCCGCAAGAATAATTCCTTTCATACATTTCTCCCTGATGATTACCCCCTTATTATATCAAAGGGGCTCAAAAGAGGCAAGCATTTGCCTTGCCTGCGCACAAGTTACTCAAAAAACGTCGAAAAGTTCAAACGGCGTTCACAATTCACGCACACTTTCCGAACTCTTTCCCGCGCCTTGCGATTTTAGTTTCAAACGGTAGCGGTGCGGCGTCGTGCCCGTAAACTGTGAGAATTGGCGGATGAAGTGCTCCTCGTTGAGATAGCCGCAGCGCTCTGCGATGCGGGAGACGCTCTCCTGAGAGGAAGAGAGCAGGTCTTCCGCCGCCTGCACGCGCGAGACGATAACGTCCAATAAAAAGGTCGTTCCGAAATACTGTTTATAGAGGGTGTGGAAATACCCTTTGCTGAGGTTGAGACGCGCCGCCGCGCCCTCTGCCGTCCACTCGCATTCGGGGGAGCGGAAGATATCCTCTCTGAGAGAGAGGAAAGAATAAAAGAGCGTGCCTTTGAGCTCGACTTCGGAAGAGAGCATCTCGACGAGCGCCGAACAGAGCGAAGATAAAACGCTCTCCCGCGTGCGGCGGGCGGAAAAGAATTCCCCGAGCATGACGGAAAAGAGCGCAAAAAAGCGTTCGGGGGCGGCAAGCGGGATAGGCCTTCCGAAGGGGAAGCCTTCATACAAGAGCAGCGAATTGCTTTGGATGTGCGCCCAAAAGTCGGAATAAGCATCCCCGAGCGCCGTATAGCTGTGCCTCTGCCCGGGACGAAAGAGAAGCGCGCAACCTGCCGGCGCTTTCCGCCATTCCCCCTCGTACTCAAAGAGGGCGGGCGTCTTGGTGATGAGAAGGAGGTAATGCGGATAGCCGTGTTCGCGCAGCACTTTGAAGCCGCCCGCGTGCGCCGCTTCCCCCATGCGGATGATGTTCATGATTTCCTCCATCTGAGGATATATCAATTTTCTCTTATCATACACCATTGCATTTTGTTTGTCAAGGCGGTATGATAGTTGCGTTCTTCGAAAGGAGCATTTATGCTGTTTTCTCTGCTTACGGTCGTCTTCTATGCCGCCTCTTCGTTGGGGGATAAATTCATCTCGCAGAGGCTTGAATGCAGCGCGAAGGAATTTTCCTTTCTCGTCTCTTTTGCGACAGCCATCTTTCTTGCCCTTCTTCTCCCCTTTCTCGGCTGGGAGTTCGCCTTTTCGTGGCGATCTGTTCTTATTTTGCTTCTTCTCATTGCCTGCAAGATCGGTGAATTCTATACGAGCGCTTCTTTGCTAAAACGGTCTCTGCCTATGAACTCAAAGCCTGGCTGAGCATCAATGTCATCGTCTCCTATCTTGTGGACTTGGGGCGTGGGATGGAGAGCTTCTTTTGGAGTTTTATCCCCTGCGCCGCTGTGCTCCTTCTTGGCGTCGGCATGATCGCTCTCTCCCATCAACATGAGGGAACGGACAAAAAGAGCAAGGGTATCCTATATCTCCTTCTGAGCCTCGGCTATATCGCTTCGAAGTTCTTGTACGGGCTTGCCATCAACGAGCTCGACCTCACGAGCGAAGCAGCGCGTATCTCCACTCTCCTTCTCGTGATGATCGGCGTGGCGCTTTTACAGCTCCCCTTTGTCCGCTTTCGGACGTTTTTCAAAAAGAAGGGGCTCGTATTGGGCGCGCTGACCCGCCTTCCCAATGCGGCAGGGCTTTGGACGGAGGCGATCGCGGCACAGCAGAACTTGCTCCTCTATTCGCTCGTGCAGCCCATGCAGCTGTTTATCCTCTTTATTGCGGCGCTCATCAAGAGAGAACCGCTGACGAAATCAAAACTCATCGGCACCATCGCAGCGCTTACGGCGGTGACGGTGATGACCATTCTGATCTACATCAAAAGGGGGACGATATGATCCGCACATTTCAAACGCATTGCATCCGAAAACAAGAAGAGCTCACCGAGCGGCTTTGGACGTTCACCGCGCTTTCGGGCGATAAAGCGGGAGAGAGTTTCCCCGTTCACACGCCGAGCGCGTGGGAAACTTACCCGGGGTTCGGGCTCTACCGCGGCGAAGGGCGGTATGAGACCAATTTTTCGGCGGGCGGGAACGTCCGCATCGAATGCAAGGGCGTGAGCCACACCGCCAAAGTGTATGTGGACGGAAAGCTCATCGCCGAGCATTACAACGCCTATACCCCCTTTTCGGCAGTCGTGCAAGGGCTTTCGCGCGGCGAACACACGCTTGCCATCGTGGCGGACAACCGCTTTTCGGATATAAGCGCGCTGCATGTTCCCAACGACTACATGTCTTACGGCGGCGTGACGCGGCCTGTTGCAGTCGAAGAAGTGGCGGATGTGTATTTGGAGCGCGTTCATGTGACGCCATCCTTTGACGGCACGCATTGGCACACTTCTGTTGATGCTACCATCGTCAATCTGGCGGAAGAAAGGCCCGTTACGCTCCGCATTTCGATCGCAGAAAAAGAGTGTGTTTTATCGCCGCAAATGCTTCCTGAGGGAGAAAGCGTGCTTCATGCCGAATTTGCGTTGGAAGACGTGCAAATTTGGTCGCCCGAAACGCCCAAGCTCTACACTGTCAAAGCTGTTCTGAATGTCGGCGGGAAGGAAGTTGACGATCTTTTCGAACGCTTCGGCTTCCGTGAAATTAAAATTGAGGTTAAACAAATTTTACTCAACGGAGAGCCGCTCCGCATCCGCGGGCTGTGTCGCCATGAGGATCACCCCCACTTCGGCTGCGCCCTCCCCTATGAGGCGATGATGCACGATCTGCTCCTTCTCAAAGACCTCGGCGCCAACTCGGTGAGAACGGCGCATTACCCCAACGACGAACGGTTTTTGGACCTTTGCGACGAACTGGGCATCCTCGTATGGGAGGAAAACCATGCGAGGGGGTTAAGCCTCGAACAGATGCAAAACCCCAACTTCGAGCCGCAGGCGGAACAGGTGACACGGGAGATGGTGCTTTCGCACTATAACCACCCTTCCATCTATATTTGGGGCATCCTGAATGAGTGCGCGAGCGACAGCGAGTTCGGGAAAGAGTGCTATGAAAAACAGTTTGCTCTCATCCGTTCGCTCGATAAGACGCGCCCCTGCTCCTTTGCGAGCTGTAAATTCAAGACCGATCTCTGTTTCGGGCTCCCCGACGTCGTTTCTTACAATATTTACCCCAAATGGTACCATGATACGCCCGTCGATGCATATTTGAACGACCTCTACACTTGGGTGCAGACGAAGACGGAAGGAAAAGGAAAGCCCTTCCTCGTGACGGAGATCGGCGCGGGCGGCATCTACGGCTACCGCACCCCCTACGCTTCCAAATGGAGCGAAGAGTATCAGCAAAAGGCGCTTTCGGAGCAACTTACAGGCGTACTCTCCCACCCCGACTGTTCGGGCGTTTATATTTGGCAGTTTTCGGATATCCGCATCAGCGAGGAATGGTGGGGCGGAAGGCCGCGCACAATGAACAACAAGGGCGTCGTCGACGAATATCGAAGACCCAAGCTCTGCTATGAGACGGTAAAACGCATCTTCCGCGAAGATAAGGAAAAATTCGGAAAATAATGGATAAGAGAGGCCGCCCGCCGCGCTTTTATAAAGCGCGGCGGGCGGTCCATTTATATTAGTTGATTTTTATATGCGCCGCCTTCCTTACCCCTCGCGAAAGAGTTCCAAAAAGGCGAGATGAGACGTTTGTTTGTATTCTGATTTACTGATGCAAAATTCTAAATTGTGTATCCATTATATTTCGGCAATATTTTTTCAGTAGAACTATTGACAAATGAAAATTATGTGATAAAATAAAGATAGGAGAATGTCAAGGGGAACATTCTAAAAAAATATGGGGGAATAAGTATAAGGAAAAATCTTTTTTGTTGCTTGGTCGCTGTTGTTATAACAATGGCCGGCGACATTGACTGCTTCACACCTCTCTTATGAAGACAATGTGTCTACCAAATTCCTAGTCTTTAATTGGAAATGGAATACTTCGGTTCCTCTGAATGTTTTATGCGATGCTGTTTCAATTTATTGGGGCGATTCATTTACAGCAATACCGAGCTCTGCAGGGTTTGAAATTTCAGGGAGAGGAACGGCTTATGAGGCTGAACAACGTCATCCTGGACCTGGAATGGAGTCTCTTCCATTTGAATTATCTAGTTTATCTTTTTTATACATAAGCGGTGAATCCGCGATTACACAATATGAACCCAATGTCGGTATTGCGTTTAAATTCAACGTAGATGAAAATATGACCAAAAAAATGTATTACGGTTCTTCTTGGGCGGATTATCGTATTGCAATGAACGACTTTGGCGGATCTTACTCCATTAAGATAGTAAAAACGAATAGCAATCCGAATTATAATGGATATAACTCAGCGGTAGCCAATTATTTCAGGTGGACTTCAACCACGACGTATGATTTCTCCTTTAGCATCGGATATCCCGGGGGCGTTAACTTGAATATTGATCCAAATCTAGAATCTTATTATGAAAAAAGTGTCGATAAAGCAGTATCTTTCCGATACATGAATTAAAAAAGATTATTGTTGAAAGTATGGAGGAAGATATGTATAAAAATTTTGGAATTAAGCTTATTCTGATTGGAATAGCAATGCTGTTAATCCTTGATCGTTTATATCATTTTAGTGGTTTTGATGTGATCTCTGAAGTTGTTATTCCGATTTTTCAAGTTCTAGCTCCTATTGTTCTTGGAGCGGGTTTGTTATATCCTGACAAACTCATTGAAAGGCAATTGGATGAACGAAAGAAAAATAAAAGCAAGGATAATTTCGAGCAAAAACAAGACCAATAGTCCCTTAAAGCAGAAGACGCAGGTGTAACGGCCTGCGTCTTCTGCTGTTACCCTTCGCGAAAGAGTTCCAAAAAGGCGCGGAGGGCGTAGGAAATGCTCGTGTTTTTGGGGAGCGCCACCCCCACCGAGCGCGAGGGCATGGTGGGCGAAACTTCGATCTCGAAGATGCTCCCATCTCCCGCTTCGGGCTGCATGTATTCGCGCGGGATGCAGCCGATGCCCATCCCCTCTGCGACGAGTTTTTTCATGAACCCCCAGCTGTCGACCTCGATGGCGGGGCGGAAGCGGATGCCGAGGCTCGTGCAGAAATGATCGACGGCGCTCCTTGCAACGGTGTGCGGCTCCATGAGAAGAAGCGGCTCCTTTTGCAGCTCCCATAAAGGCACCTGACGGCCACGAAAGCGCTCAAACCCCTTCCCGCCGATGAACACGTCGTTGAGGAGGGTGATGGTCTGGCGGACGACGATGCCCTCGTCTTCGGGGATGGGGAAATTGAGAAAACCGACGTCGCAGCGGTCCGTTTTGAGCTGTTCGATGGTGATGGGCGAAACGTCGGATAAAAGCTCGAATTTGACGTCGGGATAGAGCGCGTGATATTTGACGAGCTTATCGGCAAGGATATATTGAAAGATCGTCTCGGAAGCGCCGATGCGAAGGGTGCCTTTGGCGCTCTTTTTGAGCTCGGAAAGGCGGCTTTCGACGCCGTCCAAAAGCTGAAGGGCGCGCGAAACGTCTTCAAACACGAGCTCGCCCCCTTGCTTCGTGAGCTCCATGCCCTTATGCACGCGGTTAAAAAGAGTCGTGCCGAGCTGGTTTTCGAGTTGCCGGATCGCCTGCGAGACGGCGGGCTGGGAAATATACAGCTCCTGCGCCGCCTTTGTGAGGCTCCCGCACTTTGCGACCGTGTAAAAGACGCGGTAAAGTTCTAAATTGACCATATTCACTCCTTATGGGGCGTGCGGAATGCTCCTCGCTCACTTGCCCACACAGAATTTGGAGAAGATCTCGCTGATGATCTCCTCGGTCGCCGTCTCGCCGCTCAAAAGCCCCAGCGCCTCGTAGGCGCGTTTGAGGTCCTCGGCATAGAGCTCGGCGGGAAGCCCCTTCAAAATGGCGGACCGAGCCGCTAAGACCGCCTCTTTGGCTTCTTCCACCGCGCGGTAATGCCGTTCTTCCATGAGATAGACGCTATCGTTCTGTTTCCCGAAGCCGCGCTCAAAAATGAGCTGTTTGAGTTCTTGGATGCCCTCGCCCGTGACCGAAGAGACGTTGATGTCGCAGTCCTTTTCGCGCCGCACGTCGCTCTTGCTGCCTACAACAATGAGCTCCGCGCCTTCGGGAAGCGCAGGCGGAAGCTCTTCATCCTCTCGTACCCAGACGATGACGTCGGCACGCTCCATGGCGGCGTGCGCACGGCGGATACCCTCTCGTTCGATCTCCCCCGCCCCTTCGCGAAGCCCCGCCGTATCGGTGAGGAGGAACAAAACGCCGTGCAGTTCGAGCGTGCCTTCCACGGCGTCGCGCGTCGTGCCCGCCTCCGAGGAGACGATGGCGCGGTCGTAGCCCAAGAGCGCATTCAAAAGCGAACTCTTGCCCGCATTGGGCTTGCCGCAGAGGGCGACGTTGACCCCGTCGCGGATGCGTTTTCCCGCGCGGTACTGCTTCAACAGCGCCGAAAGCGCCTTCTCTACTTCTTGAAGCCGCGCCTCGATCTCCTCGCCCGAGACGGCGGAAAGGTCCTCTTCGGGGTAGTCGACGTCGGCATCAACGCGGGCAAGACACTCCTTCAAGATATTTTGAAGACCCTTCGCTTGCCTAGTCAGCTTTTCGCCGTACAGAAGATAGCCCGCCTTTGCCTGCGCTTCCGAGCGCGCGCCGATCATCTCGCCGAGGCCCTCTGCCGCGGAGAGCGAAAGCTTGCCGTTCAAAAAGGCGCGGCGGGTGAACTCCCCCGATTCCGCAGGGCGGGCACCGAGTTCCAGCGTGCGGCGGTAGACGGCGCGCGGGATCTCGATGCCGCCGTGGCAGTGAAATTCGACGACGTCCTCCCCCGTGAAGGAATGCGGCGCGCGGAAACAGACGCACATGCCGAAATCGGAGAACGTGCCGCAGTCGATCCTGCCCGGGTACATGCGGTAAGGCTAGAACTCCCCCTGATGGGAAAACATATTTCGGGCGAGCGAGAGAGCCCCTTCCCCGCTCACACGAATGATGGAGACGCCGCCGGCTCCCTGTGCCGTTGCAATGGCAGAAATAAGTTCCATAACTTTCACCTATGATAACAGCGCACAAATGCAAGTTCCGCGCGCTTTGCTATAATCTGCAATTATGATTATAGCAGGTCGCATGCAAAAAGTAAAATGATTTTACAAAAAAACAGCTTCCCGAATGCAAGGGAAGCCGTTTATTTTTACTTTTTGTCGTCGCCGAACTCGGAGAAGGGATCGTCGTCGGACGAGGGCGAGGACGAAGAGCCCGATGAACTTCCGCCCGAAGCGCCGTGATCACTCGTAGGCCCGCCGAACCCTTCGAAGGGATCTGGACCGTTCTGCGGGCCGCCCGAGCCGTAACCGCCGCTCCCTGGGCCGTAAGGGCCGTACGGCGGCTGATTATAGCCGTTATTGCGCATATACGCCTGCGTGCGGCGGCGGATATAGTCGTTATAATCGACGGGAGCATTGTTGCGCACCGCGAAGATGGTGAAGCCGCGGAACGGGAGCACCGCCGAAAGAAAGGCCAAAAGGATGGGTCCGCGCGCGTAGTACTTGCGGAAAAACGCGACAAACAGGACGCAGAAGAAGACGATGACGAAGAACCACAGAAGATAGGCAACGAGATTGCCGTAAGTGACGGCAGGCTCGATCCAGGAGGGCATTGCTTCGTTGGCGGCACCCGTCATGACCCCGTCCGAAACTTCAAGCGTGCGGTACTCCGGGAAATACGAGATGATGACGGCAGCAAAGACAAACAGCTGCAAAGCGACGTACAAGATCTCCGAGATCATCGCATACAGCCCGACGCGCTTCATCTTCTGCCCGAAAAACTGCGTCTCGCCCGCAAGCTTGCCCGCATAATAGGTGTTGAGGAAGGGCAAAAATGCCATCCAACGGTGTTTGAGCCCCTGCTTTTTCGCAAGCTTAGAAAGACCGATGCCGCCAAATACGACCAGGATGAGATAGACACCCAAAGTTCCCAGCGCAGCAAAGAGATAATAAGTCAAAATAACGTTGGAAAAATCATA